>JBOGWP010000164.1:0-6604 GCA_050693875.1 Actinomycetota bacterium | reverse complement strand
CGCTCCGGTATCTCGATCCTGCACTGCCCGGGTTCCCTCCCGAGCGGAATACGCGTAGCCTTGGCCATGGCGGCACCTCCTTCTTGACAGCCCCGCGGTTTACCACGGGGGGAGGGCCGCCACCTGCATTTTCTACGGATCCCGGGACAACCTCAGTGTGGCCAGGAGGGCGCACACCCGCAGGGTATGCAGGTATGGTGCACCAGTGACCGACGAGGAACGCAGCGATCGGGGATGCAGGGGCGTTCGAATGTGGGCGTAATTGCGGGGCGGAGCACTCAGGAGAGCTCCCGGACGAACGAGCGAAGGCGCTCCAAGGCCTCCGGATCCACCGGGCGCTCGAGCCGGCGCAGGGAACGCCTGAGCCTGGCGAAGGTCTCGGCCTCGAGCCCGCAGTCCCGGCAGGCCTCCAGGTGGTGGGTGATCCGGCGCGCGCTGATCTCGTCCACCTCTCCATCGAGATAGGACTGTAAGAGAGTCATAGCCTCCTCGCAGGTCGCCACATCGGGGTGCGCCCGCCTCGAACGCCCGAGCTTCACGTGCCCCTCCCAGGAACTATCTGCTCCGACGACAGGCGGTCCCGGATCCGGGCTCGGGCCCGGTGAAGCCGGCTCATTACGGTGCCGACCGGGACGCCTAGAAGGGAGGCTGCCTCCAGATAGCGCAGCCCCTCTATGTCCACGAGCTCCACGACTCGGCGATACTTCTCGGGCAGGGACAAGAAGGCGGAGGCGACCAGTCCTTCAAACGTCGCCTCCACGACCTCCTGCTCGGGTAGGCCCGCCACCGACAGCCCCGGCCGGCGCATCGCCCGCTCCGGGTCGGAGATGGGCTCCGGTCGCCTCCTACGGTTCCGGTTGATGTGGGCGTTCCGCAGGATCGTGAGAAGCCAGGCCCTGGGGTGGCGCCCATCGAATCGGTCGATGCTCCGGCAGGCCCGGAGGACGGTGTCTTGCACGAGATCCTCGGCATCGGCGCGGTTTCGGGTGAGGGCAAGGGCCACCCGGAACAGCCCCTCGATCTCTGGAAGGACGTACCGCTCCAGAGCCTCACGGCGCTCGCGATCCGCGCCCTTGGTCAGGCTGGAATATTCCGGGCCCGCCACCGGGTTGGGGAGGCGAGCTTCGGCCTTCCCTCGAGACCGTGCTCTTGGCATGTCGTCTGCGCCCGCAAGAAAGGAGAGAAGAGTGGAGCCATCTTCCCACGACGAGCTTCTCGCACGCCGAGAGTTCCTCGCCCGGGCGGCCAAGTTATCGGTCCTCGCGCTCTCCCTGCCCACCCTGCTGCAGGCCTGCGCCCGGCGCAAGCCGGCGTCCCCGTCCAAGCCAGCCGCAGCCGGCTTCGCCCGGCAGGCCTACAAGGAGAAGACGAAGGCCATCGAGGGCCAAGCCCGAGTCCTGAACGGCGACGTGCTGGACTTCAAGCTCACCTCCGATGGGTGGGAGGGGGTCTTCGGCTTCGTGAAGATGCGGCTCCACCGGGGCCTCTTCAACGGGAAGGACGTCTACTTCGTGCGCACCGACGCCTCCGACGAGGCCTATGCCGACGCAGAAAAGTTGGTGTGGGTACCCAAGCTGACTCCGCTGGCCGGCGAGGGACTTTCCTCGGCCGCTTACTTCTTCTCCCAGGGTGCCCCCGACCAGGCGGCGGTCTTTGCCGCCGAGCCCGGCCGGGACGACTACACCCCCGCTCGGCGGGTCCACCAGGTTACCTGGAAGGTCTCACCGAGGAAGCTGGCCTCCGTGGACGAGATCAAGGCCGCCCAGTCGTCGCGTCAGGTCTCCGTGGATCAGACGAACATCATCCTCAACGCCCCGATCGTCAAGTGGTCCTCGGGGGAGATGCCGGTGGATGGGGAGCTAAAGAGCTACCTGGGCCAGGGCCATCTCATCGAGGCACCGGATACCTCCGGTCTCACGGTCACCTTCAAGCTGAGCGAGTGCTTCCCGAACACCCGCTACTTCGTCGCCGACCACTCCATCAGGCCGGCGGCGGAGATGACCAAGACGGTCTTCTCCCCCGGTCTCCATCAGAGGCCCTCCATGGCCGGCGCCACGGGCCGGACCAATGTCTTCATGAACGGGTTGGCCGGGCCGGGCCCTATGGGGTTCCAGCCTTCCGCCTTCGACTTTCCCGTGGGGGACGCGTCCTGGAGCCCCTACTGGGACCACTACACCTATGCCTGGAAGAAGGGGGTGACCCCGCGCCTGCTCCGGAGCCAGGCCGAGGTCCACAAGGCCCGGGACGAAGGCCAGCTGGACGAGTTCCCCGGGGTCCCCGATACCAAGGGGCAGGTCTTCACCGTGAACTGCCCGGCCCCGATCTCGGCCCCCAACGTGTTCGCCGGATAGGCGCCTACGCGGCCGGCCATAGCGTGGCCCGCCACGGCCTGCTCCTCCGGCACCTGGTGATGCCGGGGGTGCTCTCCGAGACCGAGGCGATCCTGCGCTTCGTGGCCGAGGAGCTGGGGCCGAATACCTGCGTCAACCTCATGGCCCCAGTACGCAATCTCGCCTCGTCACAGACGACCAAGGGCCGCGAGCGCTGTACGTGGTCGGCAAGGAAATGCCGATGCGGTTCCTGCGAAATCGACGAGCGCTGTCCAGCATCCTCGGCAAGAACCGGGCGGCGGCCGATCGCTTCCACGCCTTGCACGGCGGCCCGTTCGTCACCGTCCGCGACTACTACGAGACGGTCGCCGACCAGGTGGAGATAGTGGACCTCGCCGAGGTGGTGCCCTTCCTGCGCCCGGAGCAGATGGAGGAGGCGTGAACCCACGGGCGCCGGCCGAGGCTCGCCGGCCTGCGCGGTACCTAGACGGGTGAGGTCGGCCGGACCTGCTGCAGACGCCGGAAGTAATTCTCGAAGGCGGCTCCGCGAGGCGTTCGAGGTAACGCGGCTCAAGTACGGCTTCTGACGAGTTCTTCGCGGTCCTCGGTCTGGGCCCCCTCATTCGGGTGGCGTTCGTTTGCGCCCCCGCGCCCTCGTCCGACCGATTGGCTGGTCCCGGGCGCGCGTGGACCCCGATGACAGGGCGCGTCGCCGCAACGCGTCTCTCGCTGCCGCTTTCCCCTTTCGCGACACGCGCGAACATCACTCGCGCGAGAAGGGGACCGACTCGCGCGGAAGTCAGATCCCAACTTGCCACAGAAAAGCCCTTGGACGCGTTTGTAGTAGCGGGAGGGTGACCCGCAGGCGAGGTCTGCGGGCCTCGTTGTTCTCGTGGATCACCCCCAGCCGTGGGGTCAGGTCCCTTTGGTCGCCACCGGCAACCGCCCCGCCTCTCGGATGGGATCTCCCCGGTTGAGCTGACTGCCGACCGTAGCAAGCGTGCCCGGCGCTCCGGCTCGAGCGCCCTTTGCGGGTAGCTCGGAGCTCGCGGTGCTGCTCGGGCAACGCTTGGCGAACGGACGTGCCTCGGCCGCCGGGAGTCCCCGAAGCCTGAAAACGGGGTCGTTTCACAGGGCGAGTCCAGGGACAACGACCTATTCAGCGGCCAAGGTCCTGCGGGAGCGAGGCAGGGCTCGTCCACCGCGCCAAGCGCTCACCTCTCGTGCTGGAGTCGGTCGCGCCTGCAGAAGGGAGGTGATGGCAGAAGTCTTGCGCGGCCGAACACGAGCGCCGCATAGGTCGGTCAGCCCGAGAGCCCTCCAGCTCGGTCAGTCCCTGTCGCTCCGAAGGGAGTGCCCAGTTGGACCTATCCGCCTGCCTGCCCTCGGCCCCGCTGCAGAAGGTGATCGCTCGGACGAAGCGCGTGCTCGGCATGTCTTGGGGAGAGTTTGGAGCCTACCTGCGAGTGAGCCCCAGAACGCTCCACCGGGTGATGGCAGCCACCCAGATCGGCGTTCATGCCGCCGACCACATGGCCATTCGGCTCGGACTGCATCCGGTCTTGCTCTGGCCAAGCGAGTGGCCGATCCCGGAGGTGGCTCCCGCCACCAACGGGACTCGCCCCGGGACGGGCGCCGCCGCGAAGGCGAAGAAGCGCGCTCCCGCCGACCAGCTCCAGAGAGCGGCACCGGCGAGCGGGTGCAAGGCCTCTGAGTCGGGGCCTGTCAGACCGTAGCCTCCATTGACCCACACGACGCGTACCCTACGGCACGCGCTTTTCGCGCGAAAGGAGATGGCCTCATGAAGTTCAGCATGCCCAAGAAGCAACGGGAGGAGGCGCTGAAGAGCGTCGCCCGGCGGTCCCCGGGGCCGGAGCTACCTGCCGGTCCTTTCGGGGGTAAGGCTCCAGGCCTGCGCCGGGCGCCTCGCCCTGGAAGCGACCGATCTCGAGCTGACGATCCGCCTCCAGGTGCGCGCCTGCACCGAGCAGGACGGTCCCGTAGTAACCCCCGCCGTGGTCGTTCCCGCAAAGGCGCTCACGAAGGCAGTCGCCTCAATGACCGGCGCCGACCGCCGCTTTGCGCGCCTCGTGCTCGGCCTCCAGCCTCGCCGTAGCGGTGCGCCGCCTCCAGCGTTGCCTGGGGCGACGTCCCCAGGGTCAGGGTGTCGACCTTCTTGGCCTGCTCGCCTTCCACAGGGCCAGCACTTCAAGCTGCGCCTCGCGCAGCCGCTGGGCGAAGTCGACGAGGTCTTGGCGGTGGTCCTCCGCGCGTCGCAACGCTTCGGCCCTGGCCGGCTCGATGAGCGACCGGTACGCCTCGCGCCACCCCCCGATGCGCTGGGGGTCGGGGTGCTCGGGGCTCGGCTTCGTTCAGGCCGAGGCGTGCCATGTCAATCTCGCAGTCCTCGCTGACCTCCCCTCCCATCGAGACCTCGACCGCTTCGAGCATCTCGGCGACCGTACGGCCGTCCCCCTCGACGAAGCGCATGGCGAACGAGAGCACGAGTCCCTCCGGCGATCCGGCCTCGACGTCGAAGCGGTGAGGAAAGGTGGGGTCCGACGCCTCGTCGCGCAGCTCCTGCAGCACGGCCTCGACGAGGGGTGGCCGGGCGAGAGGAACTCCGTAGCGACCGACTCCTCTTCGTCCTGTCCTGCGAGCGGTCGCGGCGGAAGGTGGCGCGAGGGATCTCGGCGCGCCCGAGGCGAAGGCGAAGGCGCCCGGGCACCTTCACGCGGACCAACCCCGGCTCCAGCGCCTCGAGCATGAGCCGCGGAACGCGGTTCGCAGCAGCCCGCCGAGCTCCTTTTCGAAGTCATCGGTGGTCCCGAGGCGCGCTACCAGCGTCCCTGCCTCCCGCATCTCATGCTGGTTGCGGATGGACAGGCGCGACAGGTCCTCCTCCGCGCCCTTGAGGCTGGGATCGTCGAGCAGCTTCTCAAGCCGGCGCTCCGCCTCGCGGTCGGCGTTGAGGAGCACGTCGCGCACCGAGCCGCTCGCATACCCGGGCAGCACGCTGTTCACCGACCCGAGCTGGTCGGCGATCGTGCGCAGCTTCTCGACGACCAGCTCCAGTGCCCGGTACTCGGGGCGGCCCTCGCCGCGCTTGCGGTGGACGGCGACCAGCGCCCATATCCGCGGCGGGTGGTCCTGCCCGTAGCGGTCGATCCGGCCGTTACGCTGCTCGCAGCGGTTGGGGTTCCACGGCACGTCCAGGTGGATGAGGTGATGGGCGGCGTGTTGGAAGTTCTTGCCCTCGCTGGCGGCGTCGGTGGCGAGGAATACCTTCAGCAGCGGGTCTCGATTGAACGAGACGAGCGCGCGCTCCCGGTCTGCGTCGGATGTCGCTCCGTGAAATGCGACGAAGCTGATTCCTTCCTGACCCAGGCGGCGGGCGGCCGCGCGAAGGGTATCCCGGTACTCGGTGAAGACCACCACCGTCGCGTCATGAGGGATCGTCTGCTTGATGAGACGGACCGTTGCCTGCAGTTTTGAGTCCCCGCCCTGCGGGGCCTTCTCGGCGGCCTCGAGCAACTCGCGGGCGAGCTGCTCCTCGCGGGGGGTGACGTCGGGGGGACGGGCGTCGGCCTCGACGACGGGGTCAATGAGCTCGTCCTCAGGGTCCGAGGCATCCGTGTCGACGTAGGCGGCGACATCGTCGCGATCCTCGGGGGCTGGCGGAATAGCGAGTCGCCTCCGCAACGTGGCGCGCAAGGCCGCGACGGAAGAGCCAAACCGCTTTCGCAATAGACCGGCAAGGAACTCGCATCCCTTCGCCTGCGCCCGCCGCCCTTCGGCTTCGAACCTGGCCTCCTGATCGGTGAGCCACTCGAGGTAGCGATCCAAAGGTCCTTCGAGCGCCTTCTCCTCCCTGGTCGCATGCCCCAGAGTCGAGACGACCTCGATGCGCCGCTTCTGGAACTTCTTGCCGCCTGCGAGCGTGACCTCACTCTTGAGGCGGCGAACGACGAGGCGGCTGGCGACGTCCAGAGACACCTTGCCTTCGCCGATCTCAACGAGAGGGTCGAGGAGCTTGAGCAGCGACAGGAAGCTGTCGGTCTTGCCGTCGTGCGGCGTGGCGGTCAGGAGCAGCATCGTCCCCTCCGGGCACAGCTTCGCCAGCCGCCTTCCGAGCAGAGCCAGCCGCTTAGGGGTCGTTGACAATTTAGTCGCGCGATATAGTATGAGGGCGTGGAGCTGTCGGAGGACGCGCTTGGCCGTATGTGGCAGCAGCTGTCCCCGCATCTGAACGAGCGTCAGCGACGGCTATGGGC
>JBOGWP010000163.1:0-25125 GCA_050693875.1 Actinomycetota bacterium | reverse complement strand
TGATCTGGGCCCTGCTCTTCTCGGGGTGGGCGTTCAACCGAAGCCCTCAGCCCAGCAACAACAGCACCACGATCGAGCGAGACAGCGGCGACACGAACATCCAGGTTCCGATCCCGGGAACGACGGGGTCGACGGCCCCGACCTCGGTGCCGACCTCGGGAACGACCTCGACCCCGTAGCCGAGCAACACCTCGAGGAACGCCCACTCGTACGAGTGGGCCGTTTTTCTGCCCTCAATTCGGCCGACAATTCCCCGACATTTCCCGGATCGCAGGGAACGCCGTCTCATGCTCGCCGCTGCGCCTTGCGCGCCTGCTTCTGGAGATAGCGGCGCCCCGGCGGCGTCGGAGGCCACGGCTTCGCGGCGCGAGCCCCGGCGAGCAGCCCCTCAATCTCGTGCATGACCTCGCCCGCCACCTGGTGCCAGACCTCGCGGTCCCCCGGCGACGGGTGCTGGTCGAAGTGCATCGGGGGCCCGAACCGGACCCACATCTCCTTGCCGGGTCCCGGCCGGACCCCGAGATGCTTCGTCCAGAACCACTGGCCCCCCCAGGTGGCACAGGGGATCACGGGAGCCCGGCATGCGAGCGCCAGGCGGGCCACCCCGGTCTTGGGGGGAAGGGGTGTCAGGTCGGGCGACGTCCGACTGGTCCCCTCGGGAAAGATCAGGATGCACTCCCCCCGCCGCAGCGCCGACTCGGCCTCGGCGAGCGACGCGGCCGCCTCGCGGGTGCCGCGTCGCACCGGGATCTGGCCCGAGGTCCGCAGCACCGACCGCACGACAGGTACGCCGAACAGCTCCGCTTTGGCGAGGAATCGGGGGCGCCGGCCCGCCGAGTGCACGGCGGAGCCGACCAGGAGGGGGTCGAGGTATGAGATGTGGTTCGCCGCCACGATCGCAGGGCCCGAGGCGGGGATGTGCTCGGCTCCCTCGACGGAGGTGCGGAACCACCAGCGGGTCCATGGAGGCACCAGCGCGGCCAGGAGTGCATAGCCGCGCTCCCGCCGGGGCTCGAGGCGGTCTCGGTGCGCCTCGGCGCCGCCGGGATCAGGTGGCGGGTTTGCCGTTGCCGGATCCCTCGGCTGTGCCGTCGCCCGGCGCCTCGGCTTTCGCCCCCCCCGCAGCTTCCGTCTTGCCGTTGCCCGAGGCAGGGGCCTTCTCGTCACCGGGGGGTGCGCCCTTTCCGTTCCCCGGCGCTTCCTCGAGGTATTCGCGCCGAAGCCGCTCGAGCGTCTCCTTCACCGGCCATCGTCCGAGCGCATGGGGGTCCCACAGCCCAACCCGCTTGCGCTGCTTCTTGGCGAGCCGGTCGAGCACCTTGAGCGCGGTCGGCTCCTCGTCGGCCTCCCGTGTCTCGATCACGCCGGCCTCGAGGGCGCGGTTCCAGACATCCTCGCCGTACTCGGTCCGGATCAGGCACATCGTCCAGCCGCTCATTCCCAGCCCGCCAAAGGAGATGTCGGCGTGCTCCGCGGCGAAGTCGGGGCAGTGGTGGCACCAGGCATTCGCGTACGGCTTGCATTCGTCGAGCGGGATCACCACGTCGTCCTGACCCTCGATGCTGACGTAGACGTCACCCTTCACGTTGATCTTCGTGATCTTGTCGAGATCGATGCCGTACCGCCCCTTCACGATGTCCTGGATGAACGGCTCGTAGGCGAAGGTCTCGTTGCACATCAGGCCGGCGACGAACTTCACCATCCGGCTCCACCGCCTGACCCCCTCGGCCGCCATCTCGCGGAGGGCCGTCGATTCGCACGACACGCCGACGACGCCCATCTTCTTGATCTTGGCCTTGCTCGCCTCCTTCAGCGCGAGCGGCGTGGAGCAGTAGGTGTAGCGCGAGCCAGCCGCCGGGAGGAGGTCCTCCTTCGACGTCGCGACGAACGGCTCGTCGAGCCACGGCTTGTCCTCCCTCGGCTTCGCCACGCACGTCCCGTCGATCTCTCCGGTCTCGAGCATCCAGCCCATGATCGCCGTGACCGCGCCGCCGTCCTGGGCGCGCTTGCGGATTTCCTCGTCGGTCGCCCGGGCGAGCCACATCTCCTTGGTCATTCCCCACGGCTCCGACGGGTGCCTGCGCCGACGGCCGAACAGCGTCTGCTCGATGGCGTCGAAGTCGGGATCGAGGCGGAGGCAGGCCATGGCACACAACGAGCAGCTCTTCTCGCCGTGGACGCAGTAGTCGGGCCCGCCGCCGGCGTTCTCCTCCCCCACCTGCACGGGATCGAAGTCCTGCATCTCGATCACGCCGTGCGGGCACGCGACGACACAGGCCGAGCATCCGACGCAGATCTGCGTTGCAACAACTTCCTGGTACAGATGTCGCCAGTGCTTACGCTCGACCTTGCCGGGAGGCGGCCCGATGCCCCCCTGCTGCTGAGTCTCGGTGGCCTCAGCCATGTTCGTGGAGTATATGCCCGGCCCGAAACGCCGGGCCCACCCTTAGGCTGAGACGTCGTTGGAAGCGATCCTCATCCCCGTGAAGCGGTTGAGCGCCGCGAAAGCCCGGCTGAGCTCGCTTCTCGACGCGGCCGGACGTCGCCGCCTCGCGCTGGCGATGCTGGGCGACGTCCTCCGTGCCACCGAGAAGTGGGAGCACCGGCTCGTGGTGACGTCGGACCGCGAGGCTGAGGCCGTCGCCCTGGCCTTCGGCTGCCGGCTCGTGGGCGACCCCGGCCGGGGGCTCAACGCCGCGCTGTCGGTGGGGACGCAGGGCGCGGTTGCGTTGGGCGCCGCCGCGCTCCTGACGCTTCCCGCCGACGTCCCGCTGGTCAGGGCCGACGACGTGCGCTCCCTCTTCGCCTCCCATGCACAGGTCGCCGTCGCCGCGGCCGCCGACGGGGGGACAGCGGCCCTCCTCCGACGGCCGCCGGCGATCATCCCGACGCGGTTCGGGCCGGCCAGCGCGGTCGCGCATTGTGACGAGGCGCGCCGCCGGGGTCTCGTGGCGAGGACGCTCGAACTGCCCTCGCTCACCCTCGACGTGGACGAGCCCGACGATGTGGAGCTGCTGGCCCGCTCGCCCGGCGAGCGGGAGAGCGTCCATGTCGCGCGGATGCTGCTCCATGGCTAGCGGGTCGCTTCGCTCCCCGGTACAGGCCAGAGAGGCAAGGGGCGGCCTCCGGCCGCGGTCCTCAATGTCGGCCCGCCTCGCTTCGCTCGGTGCCTGCCGGGCCCCGCTCGGCGAGCCGAGCCTCCGGCGGCGTCGTTCAATGCCGGCAGGGCCTCGCTTTGCTCGGTGCCTGCCGGGCCCCGCTTGAGGTGCGCCCCCTGCCGGGCTCTCGTACCTCGGCACCTCAAGCTGGGCTAGCCTACCTGCCTGCCCTGAAAAGCCCCCGGCCCCGCCCTGGTCGGGGCTTTTCATTTCTCACGGTCCGTCAGGGACCGTCAGAATCGGACCTCGATTGGTAACTCCTGCGCTTCCAGGATGCCGTAGACGGTGTTGCGCCTGGCCCAAGGGCGGCCGATCTCGGCGGCCATCCGCTTGATCTCCTCGGGCGTGACCTCCTGCCCGTGGGAAGCCCCGGCGGCACGAGAGATGTTCTCGTTCATCAGCGTCCCGCCGAGGTCGTTGCAGCCGGCCCGCAAGGCCATCGCCGCGCCGTCGAGGCCCATCTTCACCCACGAGACCTGCACGTTGGTGATCCACGGATGCAGCGCAAGCCGGGCGACCGCGTGCACCTTGAGCGCCTCCGCAAACGTGGGGCCGCGACGCGCACGACCCCGCAGATAGATCGGCGCGGCCATGTGGACGAACGGCAGGGGCACGAACTCGGTGAACCCTCCGGTTTCCTTCTGGATCTCGCGGAGCACGATGAGGTGCCGCGCCCACGATCGGTAGCTGTCGGCGTGGCCGAACATCATGGTCGTGGTCATGCGGAGACCGAGCGAGTGCGCGGTCCTCGCGACGAAGGCCCACTCGTCCGTGGTTATCTTGTCGGGGCAGATCACGGCGCGGACCTCGTCGTCGAGGATCTCCGCCGCGGTACCGGGCAGCGTCGACAGGCCGTTGTCTTTGAGCTCCCGGAGAAGGTCCGCCACGGATACTCCCTTGGTCTGGGCACCCTGCCATACCTCGAGCGGGCTGAAGGCGTGCACGTGCATCTCGGGAACGGCCTCCTTCACCGCCCGCACCACCTGCACGTAGAAGTCGCCCGTGAACGATGGGTGGATCCCGCCCTGGAGGCAGACTTCCGTGGCGCCGCGCTCGTGCGCATCGACGGTGCGCCTGCCGATCTCCTCCAGCTCCAGTAGGTAGGGGTCGCCCCGGAGGTTGAGCGACTTCGGGCCCTTGGAGAAGGCGCAGAAGCCGCACCGGAAGTAGCACATGTTCGTGTAGTTGATGTTGCGGTTGACCACGAAGGTGACCGCCTCGCCGCTGACCTCCGCCCGAAGCCGGTCGGCGGCCGCGGTGAGCGCCTCCAGCTCCGGGCCTCGTGCGGAAAGCAGCAGCTCGATCTCGGCTTCGCCCAGCTCGCGGCTCCCGGCATCGTCGAGCGTCCGCTCGAAGCCTGTGCGCATCTGGACGGTGCCGGCCCCCGACCAGAAGCCGGGCGGCGCGTGCATCCCCGGGGGGGCCGGCGGCGGCGGGGCGACTCCCCCGGCATGCCATCCCTCGGCCCGTGCCAGCCCCTCTCCGTCCGCGAGGGCCAGCACCGGGCCGCGGAGAGGACGCGCGATCCACTCGTGATCGAAGGCATAACGGGGGTAGACGGTGAGCCGTGGCGCGAGCACGAACCCGGCTCGTTCGGTGACCCCGCGCAGCCGCTCGAGCTCGGGCCACGGCGCTTCCGGGTTGACGTGGTCGATGGTGACCCGCGAAACCCCGCCCCAGTCGTTGATCCCGGCCCCGAGGTAGGCACCGAGCACCTCGTCGCCGCTGGCGAGGTTCGGGGGGGCCTGCACGCTCATCGCCGGCCCCAGGATCAAGCGAGCAAGGGCGATGGTCGCCACCATCTCGCCGGCCGAGGATTCGGGGTGGGCATGCATCGGGGTCCCGGCCTTGGCCCGGAAGTTCTGTACGATCACTTCCTGCACGTGGCCCCATCGCTCATGCGCCTCGCGGACCGCTAGGAGGGTTTCGGCGCGCTCCGCCCAGGTCTCGCCGATCCCGATGAGCAGGCCGGTCGTGAACGGGATCTTCAGCCGCCCAGCCTCGTGGAGCGTCGCGAGGCGCAGCCGCGGATCCTTGTCCGGCGAGCCGTGGTGCGGACCGCCCGGATCGCCGAGTCGTGCCGACGTGGACTCCAGCATCAGGCCCATCGAAGGGGCCACGTGCCGGAGCCGCTCGAGGTCGCCGCCGGTCAGCAACCCGGGGTTGAGGTGCGGGAGGAGTCCGGTCTCCGACAGCACCGCCGACGCCGCATCGGCGAGATAGTCGAGCGTCGTCGCATATCCCATGCCCCGAAGCTCCTCTCGAGCCACGCGGTATCGGAGCTCGGGCTTGTCGCCGAGCGTGAACAGCGCCTCCCGGCACCCCGCGGCGGCCCCCGAACGCGCGATCTCGAGCACCTCCTCTCGGGTGAGGTAGGCGCGGCGGCCGGGCAGCGGCGGCCTGGCGAAGGTGCAGTAGTGACAGACATCGCGGCAGAGCTTCGTGAGTGGGATGAACACCTTCGGCGAGTAGGTGACCAGGTTGCCGTGCCCGCGATCCCGAAGCCGTGCCGCCTCGGCGACGAGGTCGTCGTCGGGCCGCCCCTCTTCGAGCTCCCGGGCCAGCTCGAGCGCCTCGGCTCGGCCGAGGACCCCCCGCCCGTAGCCATTCCGCCCCGCAAGCCGGATCACGCCAGGAATCTACCCGCTTGCTCTGCGGGTCGCACATCTCTTCGACTCCACTCGTCCGCACAGGGGGCTGGTAGCCTCCGGCGTCGTGAGCGTTGTCGCGCTTGCCGGTGGAGTCGGGGCCGCGCGTCTGCTGCGGGGGCTCGTGCGAGCGACGGGCCCGGCGGACATCACGATTGTGGGAAACACCGGAGACGACGCCGTCTTCCACGGGCTCCACGTCAGCCCGGACCTGGACATCGTCACGTACACCCTCGCGGGGGAGGTCGACGAGCAGGCCGGGTGGGGCTTTCGAGGCGACACGACCACCGCTCTCGCCCAAACTCGGAGGCTCGGAGTGGATGCGTGGTTCCGGCTCGGCGACCGGGACCTCGGCACCCACCTCGCCCGCACGACCTGGCTGCGAGAGGGGCTGCCGCTCTCGGAGGCAACCGACCGGATTCGAAGGGCAATGGGCGTCCAAGCCCGGCTGGTTCCGATGAGCGACGACGCGGTACGCACGCGCGTGCGGATCCGGGGCGGGGAGGAGCGCGAGTTCCAGGAGTACTTCGTGCGCAGGGGGCACGCCGAGGAGGTGGCCGCGGTTCGCTTCGCCGGAGCCCAGTCGGCCCGTCCGGCTCCGGGCGTGCTGGAGTCGATCGAGGCCGCCGAGCGCGTGATCGTCTGCCCGTCGAACCCGGTCGTCTCGATCGGCCCGATCCTGGCCGTCCCCGGGATCCGGGAGGCGCTCCGGCGCCGGCGCGAGGTCGTGGTCGCAGTCTCGCCGATCGTCACGGGGGCGGCGCTGAAGGGCCCCGCCGCTCGGATGCTCCCGATCGCGGGGGCTGAGGTCTCCGCATCCGGCGTCGCCGGCCTGTACCGCGATTTCTGCAGCACCTTCGTGGTCGACCGGCGCGACCCGGAGGAGGCGGTGAAGGTCGAGGCCCTCGGGATGCGCGCTATCGTCTTGGAGACCGTGATGGCCACCGAGGAGATCGCGACCCGACTCGCCGGCGGGGTTCTCCAGTCATGAGCTCCCCCGGGCCGGCGGACGGCGCCCGCATCTCGAGCCCGGCTCCGGGTCCGGTGCTGCTGCTTCCGATCCCGGGGATTCCCGAGATCGCCCCCGGTGCGGACCTGGCGGAGATGATCGTGGAGGCCGCGACGGGGGCGGGCGTGGAGCTCCTCGACGACGATGTCCTCGTCGTGACGCAGAAGGTCGTATCGAAGGCCGAGGGGCGTATCCGTGAGGTGCATCCGTACGACGACGAGGCGCGCCACATGATCACGGAGATGGAGGCGGCACGGATCGTCCGCCGCCGGGGGAGCCTGATCATCGCCGAGACCAGGCATGGGTTCATCTGCGCCAACGCGGGGGTCGATGCCTCCAACCTCGAAGCCGGGCAGGTCACGCTGCTGCCCGTCGACCCGGACAAGTCGGCGCGGCGGCTGCGGCGGAGGGTGCGGCAGCTCACCGGGCGCCACCCGGCGGTCGTCATCTCAGACACCTTCGGCAGGGCCTGGCGCATCGGGCAGACCAACCTTGCCATCGGCATCGCCGGTATGCTCCCGCTGATCGACTACCGGGGAGCGGTCGACACCTTCGGCAACTCGCTGCGGGCAACCGTGATCGCGGTTGCCGACGAGGTCGCCGCGGCGGCGGAGCTGGTGATGGGCAAGACCGACGGGGTGCCTGCGGCGATCGCGCGTGGAGTCCGGTTCCGGCGGGGCCGCGGCCGCGCCCGGGGGCTCGTCCGCAAGGCGGCCGACGATCTCTTTCGGTGAGTGACCCACTCCGCGCAGCTCCGCGAGCGTTCGGCCGGTGCACTAGCCCAGCTCGAGGTGCCGAAGTTGGTGCGAATGAGTCAAGTTTTGGGACGAGACCGACCCGGGCCCACCTCAAGCTGGGCCCGGCAGGCGCCGAACAGAGTGAAGCCCTGCCGGCATAGAGGACTGCCGGCGAAGGCTCGGCTCGCCGAGCGAGGCCCGGCAGGCAGAGCGAAGCGAGGGCCTGCCGGCATAGAGGACTGCCGGCGATGCCTCGGCTCGCCGAGCAAGGCGAGGCGGGCCGACATTGAGGACCGCGGCCGGAGGCCGCCCGTTGCCTTTCCAACCTGTACCGGGGAGCGAAGCGACCCGCTAGGATGCATCGAGCGTGAGCCAGACCAGCAAGAAGTCCAAGCGCGAGGCTGCGCGGCAGGCCCGGCTCGAGGCGGAGCGGCGCCGGCGGCAGGCGCAGCAGCGAAAGAAGGTCGTCACCGCAGTCGCGGTCGCCACGCTGATCGTCGCCGCCGCGGTCGTCGGAGTGATCCTGGTGCGGTCGTCGAACCAGAACGTCGCGCAGTCCGCGAAGGCGGCCGGCTGCTCGGCCGACCGGACCTTCGACGATCAGGGCCAGACCCACATCAGGCAGGGCGAGTCCCACCCGGCCTACAACTCGAACCCACCCACATCGGGATGGCACTACGCCTCCCCGGCAGGCTGGGGGGACTACGACCAGAGGGTCGAGACGGAGACGCTGGTCCACAACCTCGAGCACGGAGGCGTCGTGGTCCAGTACAAGGACCTCCCCGACCGGCAGCTCGACCAGCTGCTGAAGCTCGTCGACGGGTACGCGGAGGGCGTCATCGTGGCCCCCAACCCGAAGATCGACAAGCCCATCGCGATCACCGCCTGGCGCCATCTGATGACCTGTCAGCGGTTCTCGGAGCCGGTGGTGAAGGACTTCATCAAGGAGCGCTGCGGCAAGGGGCCGGAGCAGGTCGGTATCGCCTGCTGAGATCTCAGGAAGCTCGGGCGTTCTCCCGGAACCACTCCACGGTACGGGCGAGGCCATCATCGAGGCTCGTGGCCGGCCTCCAGTCCAGCACGCGTTCCGCCTTCCGTGCGTCGAGTGCGCTCTGACGCAGCTCGCCGGCCCGCTCGGGGGCGCGGCTCGCTGGCTCGCCGACGCCGCAGATCGCGGCGATTCTCTCGTAGAGGTCGTTGACGGTTGTCTCGATCCCGGTCCCGATGTTGACGGTCTCGCCGGTTCCCCGGTCGAGTGCCGCGACGAACGCGTCGACGACGTCGTCGACGAACACGAAGTCGCGGGTCTGACCACCGTCGCCGTAGACGACGCATGGTTCACCGGCCAGGAGCTTCGAGGTGAAGATCGCCACCACACCGGCCTCGCCATGGGGATCCTGGCGGGGGCCGTAGACGTTCGCGAGTGCAAGGCTGACGAACGGGAGGCCGTAGGTGGTGCCGAAGAAGCGCAGATAGTCCTCCGCAACGCGCTTCGTGATCCCGTAGGGGGCGGTCGGCCGCCCGATCGTCTCCTCCCCCGCGGGCAGGTGCTCGGGTGGAACTTCCCCGTAGATCGTGCCGCCCGAGGAAGCAAACAGGACTCGCGCGCCGCATGCCCGCGCCGCTTCCAGGATCCGCAGGGTTCCGAGGACGTTGACGGAGGCGTCGTGCACCGGGTCGGCGACGGACCGCCGCACGTCGATCTGGGCGGCGAGGTGGCAAACCGCCTCCGGACGGTACGACCGGATGGCCGCCGCGGCGGACTCTTCACGAATGTCGGCCCGCTCGAACGAAATCCCGAGCTTCGCAAGGATCGGCACCCGCCCCTCGCCACTCGAGAGGTCGTCGATCACGAGCACGTCGTGACCGGCCTCGTGCAGCCGCTCCGACAGGTGGCTGCCGATGAAGCCCGCCCCGCCGGTCACGACCGCACGCATGGTCGCCAAGTCTCCCACGCACCGATCGAGGTAGGCGCCGGCCCCCGGGGTCGTGCTCCCTACACCCGGCCTGCGGAGGCCATTGCCACGATTGGACGGTTGAGCTTGATCCCGCCGGTGGAGCCGACGAAGCCCGCGTCGCCAAAGGCGAAGATCCCGCCGTCGGCGGCGGACAGCCAATAGCCCTGGCCGGACGGCGTCGCCGCCATGGCGATGATCGGGGAGTTGAGCTTGATCCCGCCGGTGGAGCCGAAGAAGCCGGCGTCGCCGAAGGCGAAGATCCCGCCGTCGGCGGCGGACAGCCAATAGCCCGCAGTCGGAGGGACACCCCCCGATTCCCCCCCGAACCCCCCGGCTGAGGGGACGGGAGCGATGGCGATGATCGGGGAGTTGAGCTTGATCCCGCCGGTGGAGCCGAAGAATCCCGCGTCGCCGAAGGCGAAGATCCCGCCGTCGGCGGCGGACAGCCAGTATCCCTGGCCGGACGGCGTCGCCGCCATGGCGATGATCGGGGAGTTGAGCTTGATCCCGCCGGTGGAGCCGAAGAACCCCGCGTCGCCGAAGGCGAAGATCCCGCCGTCGCTCGCGGAAAGCCAGTAGCCCGCCGGGCGGTCGTTGTCGTCGATGGAGACGGCGATCGACACGGAGAGTCCGGCGTAGGGGGGGTCGCCGCTGCTTCCGTTGTGGGCGATGACACCCGTATGGCTCCCCTCGAACCTGCTGTCGTCGACCGCGGCGACGCCGATCGTCCGTGGGGACGACCAGTCGGATGGCGAGAACGTCACCGAGCGCGGTGAAACCTGCAGCTGGTCGCCGGGATCGAGATCGATCGTGACCGGAGCGGCCGGCTGCGTCGCGAGCGACAGCCGATAGGTGTCGCCGCCTCCTCCCTCTGCGACGTGGGTCGACCCGTCGGACTGGTCGACGATGATGCCTGCGGGGTCGTCGTCGATTACCAGGACGGGGAGCGCCTCGACGGCCCGGCCGTTCCAGTCCGGATCAGCACTCGTCACGGAATGGCCGACGACCGACACCCGGCTGCCCTGCTCGTCGATGCGGTCGTCGACCGCGGAGATGGTGATCGTCTGCGGGACGTTCCAGTTGTCGGAGGTGAACGTCGCCGAGGATGCGGACAGCCCGAGAACGGCGGGATCCCACGAGAACGACACCGTGACGTTCGACGAGGGCGCCGAGTCGAGCACGAGCTTGTACGTGTCGCGCAGGCCCGCCTCACTCACCCGGGTGGAGGCATCGCTCTCGCAGGGTCGGAGGTGGCGCACAGCGGCCGCCGCGTTCAGGCGGCCCCCGGACGTCGTCTTCTGCCCGCCGAAGGCGCTGTTCGTGTCGACGGTGGAGACGATGCGGTCCCGAAGCTCGCCGGCGCCCATCGAGGGGAAGCACGACTTGAGCAGCGCCAGGGTCCCTGCCACATATGGAGCTGCGAACGAGGTGCCGCCACCATAGGCGTACGCGTTCTCCGCAACGGTCGACGCGATGTTGTGGCCGGGGGCGGCGAGAGCGGTCGGGCCGCCGAAGTTCGAGTACGAGACAATCGTGTCTTGGTTGTCGCTCGCCGCGACGACGATCTCGCTCGCCAGGTTGAAGCTGGCCGGGTAGATCGGCGAGTTCGCCAGATTCAGGGCGGCGCTCTGCCCCTCGGCGTTGCCCGCGGCGACGGTGAAGAGCGCACCGGCATCGCCGGCCGCCCGGAAGGCTCTAAGGAGCGCATCGCTGTTGTCGGGGCCTCCCCAAGACGTGTTGATGATCCGGGCCCCCTCGGCGACCGCATACTCGATGGCCGCGATGGCATCGGAATCGGCCCCAGCCCCACAGTCGGAGATGAACTTCAGCGGCATGATCCTGAGGCGCCACGCCGCTCCCGCGATGCCCCGGGCGTTGTTGCCCGAGGCGCCGGCGATCCCGGCAACCATCGTCCCGTGGTCGTCGTTCAGATCCCCGCCACCACATGCCTCTCCGGGGTCGAAGACCGAGGCGTCGTCGTGAGCGAAGTCCCAACCGTCGACGTCGTCGACGTGGCCATTGTGGTCGTCGTCGACCCCGTTGGCGGGGACTTCATCCGGGTTCGACCAGCGGTTCGGAGCGATATCTGGATGCGCAACGTCGACGCCGGTGTCGATGACCGCCACGATCACCTCGCTCGACCCGGTGGTGACGGACCAGGCATCGGCGGCGCCACCCGCCTCCGACGCGTCGATGTCGGCATCCGCCTGTCCCGACGTCCCTCGGATCGTCTGCCCAGTGTTCCGAAGCGCCCATTGCTGCGGGAAGAAATCGTCGTTCGGTGTCACCCCGGCCGGCCGGCGGAGATAGTTGGGCGACGCAAAGCGCGTGGCCGGGTCGGCCGCATAGTCACTTCGAACGGCGGAGGTGGTGCGGCCTTTGGGCGTGCGGACGAGGTCGATCCCGGGGAGGTCGAACCGCCGAACGAGCTCGGCCCCGCGGCGGGCGTGCGCTGCCGCCTTGGCCGCATCGGAGGTGCCGGGGGCAAAGCCGACGAGAAGCTCGTCGGGAACGGACGGGCGCTCCGGAGGCGCCTCCTGCCCCACGGCCGGGCGTGCGATCACAAGCCCGGCCACCAGACCGAGCAGCGCCAGCAGGCGGGCTACGTGGGAGCGCAGGAGTGGGGCGGCGGGCATGTCAGTTTTGGGCAGGATACCCGATTGGCACCGGGCCGAACGTGGCCGCGTCAACACCTTGGGGATGGCCGGCTCCCGCGCCCCGGTTGGCGGCTGAGCGGATCGCCCGCCGATGCCGACGGGTTAGCGATGCCCCTCGTAGCAGACCACGCCCTCCGGACCGACGATCGCGCTGTGCCTTGTTTCCGGCGGCAGCTCGAGGCGATCCCCGGGGCGCATCGGCACGTCCTGCCCCTCGACGACGAAGGTGATGCTTCCCCGAGCGCAGTACAGAACCTTGTGGTACGAGTGCGCGTGCTCCCCGTAGCGGTCGCCGGGACCGTTCGACCAGCGGGACGGGAACAGCCCTTCATCCCGGAAGATCGACTCGATGCCGGCCGTGGTTTGAGGCTCCGCCCGGTCCCACGGAACGACCCGAAGGGTCTCGTTCGGCGTCACGGGGGGAAATGTTAGCGTACGCCTCGAAGGGGGGGCGACGACGGCGTTGATATGAAGAGGACGCCGTGAATGCGAGGGCGCCCCGGTCCGGTTCGTGCACGGTCCATCAGGCAGGCCTCGCAGGAGCGAACAACGTGGACATGACCTCGGCGGGCGCAGGCGACGGCTCGGCCGGCTCGTGCGCGGTCGCGGTGTTCGCCCCCGCGACGCCCGAGCGGTTCCTCCCCACCCTGCGATCGCTTGCGGGCGGGCCGCTGCCGCTGTTCATCGGCGCCCCCGATCCGACCATCCTCGCCACCCTCGACCGGTTCCGGGCGACCCCGCTGCACGTTCCGTCGGCGGTCGAACTGGCGAACAGCGTCTGGATGCAGACGCGCTCGCACGTGCTGCTCGTCAGCGACGCGATCATCGCCCCGCCCGACTTCGTCGACCCCGCAGTGAGTATCGCCGACGGCGACATCCGCGTCGGGACCGTCTCGTTCCTGTGCAATGCCGCCGGCTGGCTGAGCTTCCCATTCGGCCAGCCTGCCGATCAGGCGCCTCCCGGCCACGACGAGGTCTCGATCACCCGGCGCCTCCGCAGCCTCTTTCCCGATCCGACTCCGGCCCCGATCCCGTACGCCTGCGGCCGTGCCGTCCTGATCTCGTCATCGGCGCTCAGCGCCGTCGGCGCGCTCGTCGATCCTGCATCCCGCCGGGCCGACGCAGCGGTGGCCGACTTCTCGCTCCGGGCTCGGCGACGGGGGTTCATCGACCTGCTCGACTCCGGCACCTTCTACACCCGTCCCAGCGACCTCACCATCGACTCGCATGACGCCTTCATCAGCAGGAGCCTCGCTGCCGAGGACATCGAGTGGCTGCGAGACCGCCACCCGTTTCTGGAGCCGCTCGTCGCCGAGCAGACCGAGTCGAGCAGGTCGCCGCTGGCGCTCGCGCTGCGGTGCGCGGAGACCAAGGTCAACGGCCTGCGGGTGCTCGTCGACGGATCGTGCCTCGGCCCCCGGGAGATGGGCACGCAGGTCGCGACGCTGGCGATGATCTCGGCCCTGGCGGAGCGCGACGACGTGGCCGAGGTCTCGGTCGTCCTCCCCGCCGAGATCCCCCAGTACGCCGCCGGCTCGCTTGCCGCCCGGAAGATCCGGGGACTCACCCCCGACGATCTCCATGACCCCGACTTCGAGCGCGTGCACGTCGCGCACCGGCCGTATCAGCCCGATGAGCGCCTCGAGCTCGAGACCTGGCAGCGCGTCTGCGAGCGGTTCCTGGTCACCATCCACGACCTGATCTCCTTCCAGATCGGCAGCTACCACGAGACCCCCGAGCACTGGATGCGCTACCGGGGGAGCATCCGCGACACGCTGGAGCGGGTCGACGGCGTCCTGGTCGACTCCGCCGACGTGCGCGACGTCATGGGACTCGAGCGCATGCCCGTGGACCCGACGCGGATCTTCGTCGTCCCCATCGGCACCGATCACCTGACCGGGGGTGAGCCAGGTGAGATCCCCTCGGAGCTGCTCAGCCGGGGGTTCGTTGCCGGCGAGTTCCTGCTCTCGCTCGGGACGAACTACTCCCACAAGAACCGCGATCTGGCTCTGCGAACGTTCCGCGAGCTCCGCTCCCGGGGGTGGAAGCTGGCGATGGTGTTTGCCGGCGCCTCGGTGCCGTTCGGCTCCTCGCGCGCGCTCGAGGCGATGGAGTCGGCCGAGTCGGACGAGGACGTCTTCTTCCTCCCCGACGTCGGCTCGGAGGAACGCAACTGGCTCCTCCGCCACGCGTCGGCTCTTCTCTACCCCACCTCCGCCGAGGGGTACGGCCTGCCGCCCTTCGAGGCGGCACGATTCGGCACCCCGACGGTCGTGGTCGGGTTCGGTCCCCTGAAAGAGCTGGCCACGAGCCTGCCGGTCGTTGCCGAGGACTGGGACGCCGACGCGCTGGCGGATGCCGTGGAGCGTCTTGTCAAGGATCCGGCGGTCGCGCGGCGGCAAATCTCCGCTACACTCGCAGCCGGCGAGAAGCACACGTGGATCCAGACCGCAGACGATCTGGTCTGCGTGTACCGCTCACTGGTCGCACGCCCACCACGATGACCGATAGCGCCCTACCCCGACGGCTTTCGGGAGAAGCAGTGACCGACGGAACGCGCGAAACCCAGACGCAGCAGCAGCCGGCAGCGCCGCCCGTGAACGACGCGCTCGAACGCGAGCTCGACCGGCTGTCGCTCCACCAGGCCCTGCTCGATTTCGAGATCGCCAATGCCCGTGTCGTCGACCTCACCGAGCGCCTCGTCGAGTCTTCCAAGTCGGCGGCGCAGCTGCGCCACGATCTGGAGAAGCTCAAGTTCAAGCACGCCGCGCTGGAGGCGGAGCACCGCCGGATCCTTGGTTCGAAGGCGTTCCGGCTCGTAAAGCTCATCTGGGCCATCCGGCGGGAGCTGAACGTCTAACAGGCCGGTGGCCCCCCGGGTACTCGTCGCCGTCCTGGTCTACAACGGCCGGCCTTTCGTCCCCCGCTGCCTGCGGTCGGCGGCCCGCCTTCGCGAGGAGCAGGAGCAGGTGGACGTCCTCGTCCTCGACGATTGCAGCCCGGAGCCGGGGTGGAGCGACGAGCTTCGCGACCTCTGCCGGTCGATGCAGATCGGCTACTACCGCTCACCCCGCAATCTCGGAATCCCTCGCAACATGAACCTGGCTCTGCTCCAGGCAAAGGCCCGCTACGACCACGTCGTCATCGCAAACTCGGACGTGATCTTCCCGTCCAACCTCGTGCGCAGCCTCGTCGGCGTTGCCGAGGTCGACGCCCGGATCGCCTCGGTGACGCCATGGTCGAACAGCGCCTCCATCTACTCGCTGCCCAACCGCGACCCGGAACGCAACCTCTCGGACGAGGAGACCGTCGACTGGCTCTCAGAAACCCTCGAAGCGTCGTTCGGAAGGCGGGCCCTCGACGTTCCCTCTGCCGTCGGGTTCTGCATGCTGATCCCCGTCTGGGCCATCGAGAAGGTCGGCCTCTTCGACCCGGTGTTCCGGCGGGGCTACTGCGAGGAGGTGGATTGGAGCCAGCGTGCCCGCTCCTACGGCTACCGCGTTGTCCTCGCACCCGGCGTCTTCGTCTACCACGAGGGATTCGCCTCGACGCGCAGCGCCGGGCTGTTGCGGGCGGGTGAGATCACGGTTTGGGCGCACGAGCGCATCGTCGACCTTCGGCACCCCAGCTTCCGGGCCGACGTCGACACGTTCCTCGCCTCCAAGGCCCTCGACAAGATGCAGGCTGACGCCACGCGCCGGATAATCCGCCACGCCGCCCAGTCCCGCGGCTACTCGATCGAGGCCAGCTGGCTTCCGGGCCGGGACGTCGACGGTACCGCGGTGCGCTTCACGGTGGAGCCGGACGGGCGGCGCCCGCTGGTCTCGGCGCAATTCCTCGGCTTCAGCACCGGCGTCGACGTGGACGGCGCCCCCGTGACCCACGCCGTGTCGGCGTTCGTCGGACGGCCCCCACAGCGGGTCGGCGTCTTCGACCGGGGTCACCAAGCCGATCTGCTGTCCCGCGAGGCGGAGGAAGCCGGGATTGAGCTCGAGGACCGCAAGGGATACCCGGAGCGGATTTGACGCTCTCACGGGACTCGGCGCCCGCCACGCCGAAAGTGGCCCAAAAGGGCTGTGATAGCGTATCGGCCGTGAGCGTGACCGACCGCTCTCAGCTTCCCTATCCCGGCGACGAGCTCGTCTACCGCGTCCAGGGAACCACCGACCGCGACGCCTTTTTCGATTCCGGCCGGAGGTCCGTGGCCGAAACCGAGCGGGCGCTCGCCCTGGTGGGAAAGAGCTGGGAGTCCTTTGAGCGCATCTTCGATTTCGGCTGCGGATGCGGCCGGATGATGCTCTGGCTCGAGCACGTTGCGGCCCGCGCCTCGCTGCACGGTTCCGACATCGACGAGCGGGCGATCCGCTGGTGCCAGGAGAACATTCCCTTCGCCTCGTTCGAAGCGAACCGGCCGCTGCCGCCGCTGCCCTACCCCGACCACTACTTCGACCTGATCTTCAACCACAGCGTCTTCACGCACCTGAACGAGGAGCATCAGGACCTCTGGCTTGCCGAGCTCCGGCGCGTCGCCAAGCCGGGGGCCACCGTGATCCTGAGCATTCATGGGGAGTGGGCCTTCCAGAAGTTCGAGGAGTTCTACGGCAAGGTCGGCGATCCCCGCCCGCTGCGGCAGGGGCTGTCGACGGACGGGATTCTCTTCATCGAAGAGGATTCGTGGACGGGGGGGCCGTTCCCGGACTTCTACCACACCACCTATCACGCCCCCTGGTACGTCTTCTCGCACTGGGGCCGCTACTTCACGGTGAAGGGATTCCTCCCCCGAGCCGACCTGGACTTCCAGGACATGATCGTGTTCGAGCGGCCGGCGGCCGAGGAGCTGTTCGACCGCGTCGTCACGCCATCGGGCAGGCGAGCGCCCGGCACGCGTGAAGACGGCGCGGGCCCGGCCGTCGCCCTCCCCGACGATCCGGCCCCCTACCGGGCGCTCGAGAAGGCCTCACATCTCTACGAGCTCGAACCCGACCCGAACGTCCCGTCGCGGTTCGGCGAGCCGGCGAAGATCGCGCGGCGGCTGATCCTCCGGGCGCTCCGTCACTACCGGAATTACCAGAAGGAGCTGGACCACGCCCTGCTCGAGACGGTCCTCGCCGCCATCCGGCAGGCCGAGATGGACTCCGGCTCGCTCCGGCACTCGGTGTTTGCGGTCCGCGACGCGCTGCGCCATCAGGGGGAACGGCTGAACCGGCTCGAGGCCGACCTCACCGCCTCCCTCGAGTCGATCCGGAGCCGCCTCGAGCACGGGAAGTAGGGGCCGGGAGGGCCCGCTCTACTCCGGGTAGGCGGCCCGCGCCGGCGATGCTTCCGCCTCCCGCCCGGCCTGCGGCCGCACACTCCTCCTCCAGAGCAGCAACGCCAGCGCGCTGAGGATGCTCAAGATCGAGGCCGCCCCGCCCCCCTGCAGCGACCAGGGCCGGAACTCGAGCTCGACCCGGTGCGCGCCCTGCCCCACCCGGACGCCGCGCAGGGTGTGGTCGACCCGGAGCACCGGGGCGCCCCGGCCGTCGACCGTCGCCCGCCAGCCGCGGTACCAGACGTCGGTCAACACCAGCACCCCCGCCGGTCCGGGCGGGGTGCGCAGCACGACGCGCTCGGGCTCGTAGCGCTCGATCGTCGCCGCCGGTCCGTCGGGGCATCCCGGAGCCGGCGTCGCAGGGAGCTGGGCGCGGGTGACGTCGCCGCGTTGCGCCAGCACGGTCGATCGAAGCTCCGGCGAGGTCATGGTGAACAGCCGCGGCAGGACCGATTCGGGTGGGAGCAGCTCCCAGCATGTGGCGACGAACGCCGCGGGTAACGGGGACCGCTCGACGATGGCGAAGCCGGGACCGCCGACACGGTTCCCTGGCACGGCGTCGTCCGGCCCGGTGATGGCGAAGCGGACGCCCAGCAGGTCCATGATCGGCGAGTCGAACGACTCGAGGCGGAATGGGCCGACCCAGTTCCGCAGCGCATGCAGCCTCTGGTCGTCGGCAATGCCGGCGAGCTCGACGAACCGGGAGAGGATGAACACGTCGTAGCCGCCGAGGTCGTACAGACCGAAGTTGAGCGAGCTGTTCGGTGGGGGGCTTGCGCCGAAGTTGGCGTAGCGCGCCCGCGGGCCGGCCTCGGCTTCGAGCCGCTCGAGGGCTCGAGCCCGCGGGATGACCGGTCGGGGCTTGTCGTAGGTGTGGTAGTGGAATCCGAAGAACCACAGATCTACGCCCACCAACGCCACGACCGCGAGTCCGGGCACGCCAGCACGTGACGGAACCTTGACGCACAGCATCCCCGCCGCGGCCCCCGCGGCAACGATCAGCATCGCCCGCAGGCCCCGAGGCGTGAGGTAGCCGGCGGGGAGCGGCGTCCACGGACGGGTCAGGGTCAGGACCGCGAGCGCCGCGAGCACGGCCGCCGACGCGATCGCCAGCGTCGCGACCCGGCGGCGAGACGACGGGCGGAGGAGCACGTCGAGCCCGACGGCCGCGAGGGCCGTCAACCCCAGGTCGAGGTAGAGGATGAACCGCGTGACGAAGTGCATCCGCGAGAACGCCGGGAGCGCAGCCAGCGTGCGGAGCGCGAACGGCGCGCCGAACACGGCGAGGAAGCCGATCGCGGTGATGAGGCCGAGGAACACGGGTAGGCGCCCGCGGCGGTGCACGAGGCCGACAACGGCCAGGGGGAGAGCAAGGATCCCCGCATAGAGCGCCGTCTCGGTGTAGTTCGAGGCCGTGTCGCCGCGGTAGTTGAAGCTGTTGCGATCGACGGGGTTTCCGTAGTAGTCGGGGATCAGGAGAGCCCCCAGGTGCCGCGGCCACAGGGCGGTCGGGGCCATGCGTTCGTAGGTCTCCTTCTGCCGAACGATCTGACCCGCCATCTCGGCGGCGGGCACGATCTGCACCGCAGCCAGCCCGAGCCCGAGCGCGAACGCCGCGGCACCTCGCCCCGCTCCGCGCAGCACCACGCCGGCGGCCTGCCCGCCGGCCGCCCGGGCCTGCGCGGCAGACGCGACGATCCCCACCGCCGCCCACAACCCCGCGGCCGCCCACACGTACAGGGCGACCTGAGCGTGGCCGCCGAGCACCGACAAGGCAAGCCCCGCCCCGGCGAGGAGGACGCCGCGGCGAGCCCGGCCACGGCGCGCCACCTCCAACCCGCCGAGGATCAGCGGAAGCCACATCGAGCTGCCGAGGATCGAGGTGTGCGCACTCCACTTGAAGATGAACGCCGAGAAGACGAATCCCGCCGCCCCAGCGACGGCGGCGTAGGGATGGAGGTCCTCGACCCGCAGGAACCAGTAGGCGAGCAGCAGCGCGGCCAGCATCGATCCGATCGCGACGACGGTCAGGCCGAGGAGGGTGTGGCCGGTCGCGAAGATCAAGTTGGGCGGATACCAGACGCCGATGACCGGGTTGGCAGCGAAGGGAGTCCCACCGAAGCGGTGGGGGTCCCACAGCGGAAGATGGCCCTCCCGCAGACGCTTCCCGAGGTAGGCGTGCCAGGGGTACTCGACGAAGAAAGCGTCGCCGAGCTCGGGGTTCGCGATCGCTCCCGGTACGCCGAGGACCGCCTCCGGGAAGTCCATAGGGAATCGGGCCTTCCCGGCGAAGGCGGGGAAGGTGAACGCGAGCCAGATCGCGCCGAGCATGCCGAGCGCGAGGAGACGGGTCCGCCGAGGGTACGAGCCGACGGAGCCGGTGCTTGCCCGGCCCCGGGCCTCGGCTGCCATGATGCCGGTATCCTATCGGAGCCCCGATTCCGGGAGGCTCCGCCCTGGAAGTGGAACCGCACCTCTCGCTCGTCCTGCCCGCCTACAACGAGGAGGCGCGCCTGCCCGCCGCCCTCGAGCGCCTCGCGGGCTTCGCGGTGCATTCCGGGCTGCGCCTCGAGATCGTCGTCGCCGACGACGGGAGCACCGACGCCACTCCGGACGTCGCTCGAGAGTGGATGGCCGGCCCCGGCGACGGCATCGCGGTCCGGCTGGTCCAGATCAGTCACCGCGGAAAGGGCGCCGCCGTGCGTGCGGGCATCAGGAGGGCCGCCGCCCCGGTGGTGGGGTACTGCGACGTCGACCTGAGCGCGGGGCCGGATGCCCTCTCCCGCCTCTACGATGAGATGGCGAACGGAGCCGACGTGGCGATCTCGTCGAGAGGGCTGCCCGAGTCGGTGCTGGAGGTTCGCCAGCCCTGGTACCGCGAGCGCGGGGGCCGCCTGTTCAACCTCCTCCTCCGGAAGCTGGCGCGGATCGAGTTCCGCGACACCCAGTGCGGGCTCAAGCTGTTCCGCCGCGAAGTCGCCCGCGAGATGTTCCGCTACCAGCGCCTCGACGGGTTCGCCTTCGACGCCGAGCTCATCGTGCTGGCCGTCCGGCTGGGCTTCGACGTCCGCGAGGTGCCGATCCGCTGGGCGCACGACGCGGGGAGCAAGCTCTCGGTGCCGCGGGAGGCGCTGCGGATGTCCCGCGACATCGTGACGATCGTCCGCCGCCTGGGGCGGGGAAAGGTGCACGAGCTGGGCGTGCCGAGCCCGGCAGCGATCGCGATGATGGCGAGCGCCGAGGAGCGGCACTGGTGGCACGTGGCCAAGCGGCGGATGGTGAAGGCGGCGATCGACGGCCGGAGGCCGGCGGGGCCGTGCCTCGACGTGGGGTGCGGGGCCGGAGGCGTCCTCGCCGAGGTGTCTGCGTCGGTGCCCGTGGTCGGCGTCGACCTCTCGACCGATGCGCTCGCCTTCGCCCGCGCCCGCGGCATCACGGGGCTTGTTCGGGGGGAGGCGGGTGCGCTCCCCTTCGCATCGGGATCCTTCTCGGCCGCGCTTGCCCTCGACGTGATCGAGCACCACCCCCGCCCCGAGGAGCTCCTCCGCGAGATCCGCCGGGTGCTCGCGGACGACGGGATCCTGATCGTGACGGTACCGGCGTTCCAGTGGATGTGGAGCTACGCCGACCACGTGCTCGGCCACTATCGCCGCTACACGCGCCGCCAGCTCGCCGCCGAGCTCGAGGCCACGGGCTTCGCCCCCGAACGGGTCACCTACTTCCACTCCTGGCTCCTGCCGCTGGCCTGGCTGTTCCGCAAGATCCGGCCGCTTGTCGGAAGGTCGGAGACGGCCGACGACTTCCCCGTGCCGGCCCCCCTCAATCGGCTGCTCTCCGCCGTCTGCGCAATGGAGATGCGCTGGCTTGCCCACCGTGACCTGCCATTCGGGCTCTCGGTATTGGCGGTCGCGCCACCGGCCAGAGTGCCCTCCGGCTCGCAAGCCGGCGCCCGGGCGGCCCCGGCCACGAACGGGCACCGGCCGGCTCTGCACATCGGACCCTCCTCGAAGGCTTCCGCGGACGGTGCGGTCGAGCAGCAGGCCAACTGAGGTGGACGTGCGAGGACCGGCCCCGACCGGTCCCACCGGAAGCGACGAAGAGGTGCAGTTCCGGGAGCACAGCCGGCTGCA
The DNA here is from genome assembly GCA_050693875.1 of Actinomycetota bacterium. Classification (GTDB taxonomy): domain Bacteria; phylum Actinomycetota; class CADDZG01; order JAHWKV01; family JBOGWP01; genus JBOGWP01. The sequence continues at coordinate 3,517 of JBOGWP010000163.1, read as the reverse complement.
GCGCGAATACTTCGAGCAGGCCGAGCAGCGGACGTTGAAGCCGACCGGTTCCGCCTACCTGCGACGCCACGTCGACCGGATGATGGAGTTCGCCAGGATCGGACCCGGCGACCGCGTTCTCGAGGTGGGGGCCGGAATGGGGCGCTATACGCTGATCCTGGCCGAGCGCGGGGTGGGCGTCGAGGCGATGGACCTGTCCGCCCAGCTTCTCGAGACGATCCGCGGGGAATCGGAGGGACGCATTCCCGTGCACGCCCTCGACATCGTCGAGGCCCCCGCCGACATGCACGGGCGCTTCGACGCGGTGGTGGGCTTCTTCGTGCTCCACCACGTCCACGACGTCGAGGCCTGCCTGTCGATGGCGTCACGCCTCGTCCGGCCGGGGGGGCGTGTCGCGTTCATCGAGCCCAACCCCAGCAATCCGCTCTACTACGTCCAGATCTTCCTCACGCCCGAGATGCGGTGGTCGAGCGAGAAGGGACTGCTGCGGATGAAGCCGCAGCTGCTGTTCCCCTGGATGGAACGAGCGGGATTGGTCGACACCGATCTGCGGCGCTTCGGGTTCTTCCCCCCCTTCGTCACGAACCTCCCCTTCGGCGTGCCGCTGGAGCGCGCCTTCGAGCGCGTGCCGCTGTGGCGGCCTGGGCTCCCCTTTCAGCTGTTCGGCGGCGAGCGACCATGAGGGAGCCCTGCAGCTCGCCCTGAACGTTCGGGAGCCGGGGAGTCGATATCATGACCCGCGTCTTCACAGTGGGGAGCGCGCCTTGAGCACGGCAAAGCAGATGGTGCAGGCCGCCCCGAGCTCGGCCGGACTGTTCGGCAGGCTCGCGCGGGTGGTGCGCTACCGCGAGCTCCTCTTCAATCTGATCCGCCGTGAGCTGCGGGCTCGCTACAAGGAGTCCGTCCTGGGATTCCTGTGGTCGATGCTCACCCCCGTGCTCTATCTGGTGGTCTTCTACGTCGTCTTTACCATCTTCCTGCCAACGGGCATCCCGGCCTTCCCGGTGTTCCTGCTTTCCGGGCTTCTTCCGTGGACGCTGTTCGCTTCGTCGCTGGCCGGGGGGGCGGGGTCGATCGTGAGCAATGGCGCGCTCTTGAAGAAGGTCTACTTCCCCCGCGAGGTGCTGCCGCTGGCGAGCATCGGCGGCGCGCTCTTCCACTTCTTCCTGCAGATGCTGGTGCTGCTCGGTTTCATGCTCGTCTTTCGCTACCCGTTCACGAACGAGTACCTGGTGCTGGTCCCGCTCGCGCTCCTGGTAGAGATCGTACTGCTCGCCGGGCTGTGCCTTCTGCTCTCCGGGCTGACCGTGTACCTACGAGACATCCAGCACTTCCTCGAGCTCGCGCTGCTGGCGTGGTTCTGGATGACGCCGATCGTCTACCAGGTCGGCCTTGTGTTCGACAAGCTCACCCCGCGCGGGCTGTTCGGCCTGTACCTCCTCAATCCCATGACAACGATCGTCATGTCGTTTCAGCGCGCCTTCTACAACCAGACCGCCCCGCGGGTGAATGGGAACGTCACCCACATCCTCCTCGACCGCCCGATCGGCTGGTACCTCCAGCACCTGGGGTGGGTCGCGGCCGCCGGGCTGGCCCTCGTCGTGGTCGGCCAGTTCGTCTTCGCACGCATCGAAGCCAACTTCGCCGAGGAGCTGTGATGCCGGCGGTCGAAGTCAGTCAGGTCTCGAAGCGGTTCAAGCTCCATCACGAGCGGTACACCACGATGAAGGAGAAGCTCATCCATTTCCGGCGCGCTCGGAAATACGAGGAGTTCTGGGCGCTGCGAGACGTCGACTTCGGCATCGAACCCGGACAGACCTTCGGCATCGTCGGCGCGAACGGCTCGGGGAAGACGACGATGCTCAAGATCATCGCCGGCATCCTGACGCCCACCAGCGGGGAGGTGCGGATCGACGGTCGGATCGCCGCGCTCCTGGAGCTCGGAGCCGGCTTCCACCCCGACCTCACCGGCCGCGAGAACGTCTACCTGAACGGCTCGATCATGGGCCTGTCCCGCAAGCAGATCGACCGTACCTTCGACTCCATCGTCGACTTCGCCGAGCTGCACACCTTCATCGACAACCCGGTTCGGAACTACTCCTCAGGCATGTTCGTCCGCCTGGGGTTCGCCGTCGCCGTGCACCTCGACCCCGACATCCTGCTCGTCGACGAGGTGCTCGCCGTGGGCGACGAGGCCTTCCAGGACAAGTGCCTGCGGCGCATCCGGGAGTTCCAGTCCGAGGGCCGCACCATCATTCTCGTCACCCACGCCGTCGATCTGGTCCGAGAGATGTGTGACGAGGCAGTCTGGCTGGACCACGGCGTGATGGCCGGCCGCGGCAACCCCACCGACGTCGTGCGCGGGTACCGCGAGAAGATCTCGACGACCCCGGCCGGCGAGAAGGTTCAGGTCGTCGGTGCGGTCGAGATCGAGGAGGTCAAGCTCTTCAACGACGAGATGGAGGAGAGCCAGGTCCACCTCGCCGGTCACGCGATGACCGTCGCGGCCGAGATCCATGCTCGCGAGTTCGTCGCCGACCCCATCTTCTCGGTCAACATCCACGACAGCGCCGGGCAGCACATCTTCGGGACCAACACGAACTGGCGGTTCCTCCGGGTCGCCCTCGATCCCGGGCCGGCTCGCCTGCGGATCGAGTTCCCGATGCTCCCGATGCGGGAGGGGCTCTTCACGCTCACGATCGGCGTCCACTCCCGGGATGGGCTCACGATCTACGCCGCCACCGACCGCAGCACACGGTTCGAGATGCACAGCGACTCGGAGGAGCCCGGCCGACTCTTCCTTCCGGCGGGCTTTGCGCTGGAGGGGGCCGCGGTCCGGAAGGAGGCGAGCGCGTGACGCCCGACGGCGAGGACCCTTATGCCGACGTCGTCGAGCGCGCGCGTGTGCTCGCCGCCGAGAAGCGGGCACGGGGCGAGATCCCGCCGAATACCAGCGAGGTCCTCGACCGGCTCTTCCTCGAGATCGCGCCGCCCGGCGCGCGCTCGGAGGGCGAGGGCCTGGAGGCGCTGGTGGAGATGCTCTCTCGCTACAGCTTCGACCCTGCCATTCCCATCGACTCGTCACGCCCCGGACTGGCGCCGGTGATGCGGGCGGTCAAGCGGCTCCTGCGGCCGCTCGCGGCTTGGCAGCTTCGCTACCTCACCGACCAGTTGAACGCCTACCACGCCGCACAGAACCAGGTGCTGCGCGCGCTGCTCCGAGGCGCCGCCGGCGAGGAGGCCAAGCGCCAGGAGGGAGGCTCTTGACGCGGGAGGCATATACCGCGTTGAAGAGGGCCGGCTCCGCCGGCCCGGCCAGTGTCCGGCCGCGCCGGGTGGCTTTTCTGGGAGGGGCCCGCGGGGAGGGCCTGCCCTGCCCGCGCACGAAGGCGAGCCTTTGGTTTCGCAGGAGGCTGCGCGCTTCGTTGAAGAGGGCCGGCTCCGCTGGCCCGACCAGTGTCCGGCGGCGCCGGGTGGCTTTTCTGGGAGGGGCCCGCGGGGAGGGCCTGCCCTCCCC
>JBOGWP010000162.1:0-2204 GCA_050693875.1 Actinomycetota bacterium | reverse complement strand
CGAGCACATGGACTACTACCTGGACGAGTTCACCTTCCGCTTCAACCGGCGCAGCTCCAGCCGGCGTGGGCTGCTCTTCTACCGGCTGCTCGAGCAGGCCGTCGAGACGGCCCCCACCCCCTACAAGCGGATTGTCGGCGGCGCTCTGGATCCAAAGATCGCGCGGCTGGAGCATGACCACAACATCTAGGGCAGGTCCATCAAAGTGGATAGCCCCTTGGAGCAAATCGTCCCCGGCTCCGGCCGCGTCTAGCAGGGCGCGGGCGGCCGTGAGGGCGTCGTTGTCGCTGTGGTAGTAGCCGCGTTCGGCGGCATCGGAGCGCGAACATCAGCCGCGTGAGAGGCCAGGCCCGAGTGCTCGGCGACGACACGGTTGAGCTCGAAGTGCCATACAGGAACGGGTCGAGTGCCTCGCCGGCCCGTTCGAGGTGACGCACGAGGAGCCCGACGACCAGCGCCGGCATCGCCAGGTTCTCGCAGCCTTGGAGCAGGATCGGCACGAGGCGGGCCGGAGGGAAACCGAGGTTAATGTACTCGTCGCACACCAGCTCGAGTGCCTGCAGCGCGCTCATGCATGGGTAGACACCCGTGCCCCGGTACCAAAGCCAGACGTGGCCGTCGCCAATGTACGGGGTGACGTCCGCCAGTGATTGCGAGGTCAGCGTAGTAGCGATCGTCGTCCGAATCGCGCTGGCGCCGCGGCGGACCGGTGAGAAGTTTCACCCTGGTTCTCGGAATGGTTGAGGAGTGGTTCCGGATCCCGGTCTCGCCCAGCCCGTAATAGGCGTCCTCGTCGTCCTCGTCGAGGTAGTACGCCTCGATGAGGTCAGTGAGAAGGGTGGGACGGTACGCCGCGAGACCGTGTCCAGTGAAAGGCTCTTCGACGGCGGGCGCCAGATTTTGCGGCTCGTCGGTAGCGACACGGCGAAGAAGCTGCTCGCCTTCTTCGCCGAGGTCGGCGCCGAGGACGGCGAGCCTCTCGAGCATACAGTCCTCAGTGAGCTCGCCTGGCAGCTCGGCCCTCCGATGACGCCGACGTGACCTTCCAATCGAGATCGGGGAGAGCCGCCTGAACTGCTCGGCGCGCTCGGCATCCTCGCGGATCTGCTCGGGCGTTCGCGCCGCGAGCCTCGCGGCCTGGTCTCGGGCGAACTCCGCGAGACGCTCATCGCCGGAAGCGACGGCGGCGGCGAGCCGGTGGCGCAGCCTTACGCGCAGCACATTCCCGGTCGGTTCACCGGCGAGCACGAGCGTGGACAGCCAGCTACGCATGAGCTCATCCACCTCTCGTTGAGGTTGGCAGGCCACCCGCGGCCGATAAGGAGGCCGGAGGGGTTCTGCCACTAGAGCTGCGACGAGGCCGGTGCAACCGTGGCGCTGCTTGATGACGCGCAGCAGTCGATGCAGGCCCGCACCATCGGTCTGAGGACCATCCATCGGCGAGGAGTCCAGCCGCGTTCGGGATCGTGATGACCGCCTCGCTTGGGAGGTCAGACCAGCGGTCGCCGTAGCCGGCCTGCCGAAGCCGGTCGAAGGTCGTCTGCACCAAGGCGAACCGGCCAGTCAGCGGGTAGTTTGGCGTGTCGGCCTGAGCGAGCAGAACCTGTGCAGCGAGTCTCCCAGCCGGGAGAGCCCACCGAGGTGCTTCGGCTTCGAAGGGCGCCCACCGGGTCGCGCGTAGCGAGGAGAACCTGGGCTGTCGCGTAGGTTCGGAGAAGCTCGTGGGCGAAGTCGGGAAGGACCTGCCACTGGGACTCGGCTGGGCGAAGCTGGCCGTCACGTCGTAGGCCGTCCAGGGCGACCGGATCCTCGCCAGGGCCAAGGTGACCAAGCGCCGGGCGCGCCCCGAGCGCTACGTCCCCAAAGGGACCCCCTACCCGGGGCCGGTCCTCCTCGGCCCCAACGCCTGGCAGGAGGTTGGATCTGGTAGGCCCGAGGCATCTGGAGGGGGCGCTTGCGTTCTACGCCCTCAACGCCGTCGACGTTGGCCGCAGGAGGGTTGCGATCGAGATCCTGGCCTCGAAGGAAGAGAGGCAGATCGCCTCGGGGCTGGTGGCCATTTGGAGCCGGCTGGGCATCCCGGAGGAATCAAGCTTGACAACGGCCAGACCTTTCAGGGGCAGGGTGGTCACCTGGCCCTCCCCGTCCGCCTCGCCCTCACCCAAGGCGTGCGGGTGCGTTTCATCCCCTTCTCCGAACCGTGG
>JBOGWP010000161.1:0-22656 GCA_050693875.1 Actinomycetota bacterium | reverse complement strand
GTGGCAGTGGACCGACATGTGCTCACGGACCATGTCGGAAGGGTTCCGAGAGCACAGCTCGACCTCATCCTGCGCGGGATCGACGTGGTACTTGGTCGCCGATCCACAGCTGAATGACCTCAGGGCCCTGAGAAAGCGGGCGCAGCCCGCTCATGATCAAGTGGTACTTCAGCCCGAGAGCGCTCACGGGAAGCTCTACGCGGTTCGCGCACCGATCAATCAGCTCCGCTCGGCCTTCCGGTGTGCGAGCCGGCTCTCCGGCCAAAGGCGCCTCGAGCCCACGACTGCCGGGGGCCGGTCCGGCCGGGGCCCGCGTCGGATGTTTTCGGTGCCGAGGGCACGAGGGCACTCGAGGGCCCGCCTGGCGGTCGAGGCGCCCGATATCGAGACAGTTCTGCCCGCCGGCATGACCTTGTAAGGGCCCGATCAGGTCCATGAGGTCGCGAGAGGGTTCTGGGAGGCTCTTCCGGACGGAACGATCCAAGGCCGAGACCAGTTCACGGCGGGAGATACCTGATGACCGAGGGAACCTTGAGCGGCACCCATGCCGGCCCGTTTCGGACCCCCCAGGGCGAGGTTCCCGCAAGCGGCAACCGGGTCAATCTTCGGTACGCCTCCGTGAAACAGATCCGGTATGGCGAGCTGACCTCGGAGGGCCTCCATTTCGACCAGCTCGAGTTCCTCCAGCAGATCGAGGTAGTTCCCCCAGGGCAGGGCTGAAGCCACGCCGTCATCAGTTGCTGTCTCTCCCCCAGAGCGTCGACCCGGTGGCGCTTGAACAAGAGGCCGCGGGTTGTGTGTGATGTGCGAGAGCGCATTACCTCCTTGGAAGGGTTTCCGCTGTCGCCGCCAGAATCATCCAAACCTCGGTCTCGAAGATCCTGTCGAGCTCAGCGGGACAAACGCTGTACGAGCTTAGCCGGCCGCGATCCGGGCACCACCACGAGCTCCGACAGCAGCCGGCCCGTGGCCGCCGCGATGTCCTCGACTGCGGTCTGGAACGGCTCTTCGTTGGCCCGCGACGGCGTGCGGAACCCACTGACCTTACGGACGAACTGGAGGGCGGCGTCGCGTATCTCGGCCTCGGACGCCGGTGGTTCGGCGCCTCTGAGCTGCTGGATGTTTCTGCACATGGACCCACCTTACCTCCGCCACTGAGGGTCGTCGGCCCCGCCGGTCCCCCCTTACAAGAGCGCCGCGGCCACGGCCGTGATGTCGTCGAGTGGGAACCCCCCGTTCCGCGCAAGGACCTGGACCGCGACGTGGTCCGCGCCCGCCTCGTGGTGGGCCCGCACCCGCTCCAGGATCGCCTCGGGGTCGCCCCACGCGACGAGTGCGTCGGTCAGGCTGTCGCTCCCACCGGCCTCGAGGTCCTCCTCGGTGAAGCCATGCCGGAGGAGGTTCTCCCGGTAGTTCCGAAGGCGCATGTAGCGGCGCATGTGCCCGCGTGCCACCTCATGAGCCGTAGTGGGATCGGTTTCCAGCACGACCGCAGCCTCGACCGCTAGGACGGGATCGGTTCCCAGCGTCTCTCGGGCGAAAGCGGTGTGGTCGACGGGCACGAAGTAGGTGTGGGCGCCGGCCGTCTCGGCGGCTGCGAGGCGGAGCATCCGGCGGCCGAGGGCGGCGAGCAGGATCGGGGGCGGCTCTGCCGGCTCCGGCCCGGCGTACCTGGCGGTGCGCATCGCGTCGAGATAGGCCCGTGCCCGCTCCAGGGGCCGGGCGAAATCATGGCCTCGGCGGGGGAGTGACTCGGGGTGGCTGACGCCGAGGCCGAGGACGAACCGGCCCGGGTACGCATCGGCGAGGAGGCTCGACCCGCCCCGTGCCGCCACGGGGTCACGTGCCCACATGTTGGCGATACCGGTGCAGACGACGAGGCTCTCGGTGAACGAGAGGAGCAGTCCGGCGTGGGCCAGGGCGTCCTTGCTCGCCGAGCCCTCGCCGATCCAGAGCGCCCGAAGACCGAGGCGCTCGATCGCCTGGGCGGCCGCCTCCGCCTCGGGGGCATGGAGGCCGTCGAATTCGAAGCTCCACAGTCCGACCGGGCCGAGCAGCGTAGCTGCACGACGGCCTTCGAGACGCTCGTGGGCGGGCGTCATCGGCTCCCATACGCTACCGGAGGTGACGGACGGCGGTCCTGCGCCGGACTTCTTCCCGGCGCCGCGGATGCGAAGCTCAGGCGGAACGGGCGTCTCGGAGAGACGCGTAACGGAACCGTTACCTGTTCGGCACACTCACGCAACAACCCCCCAGTAGCTTGTGGCCCACCTACACGACAGGGGGAGGTATCCATGCGTCACGCACGCCGATTGCTTGGCGTCGCGAGTCTCGCGGCTGTGTTCTTACTGGCCCTGCCGGCAGCGGCGATCGCACAAGAGGCCAGCGAAGAGGTGCTCAAACTCGGCCAGGCGGTGAACCTGCTCTGGATCGTCATCGGCGCGGTTCTCGTCATCTTCATGCAGGCGGGATTCGCGCTCGTGGAGACCGGGTTCTGCCGGGCAAAGCACGCGGCGCACGTCGTCAGCACGAACTTTGCGATCTTCGGGCTCGGCTTCGTCGCCTTCTTCCTGGTCGGCTACGCATTCATGTTCGGCGGCTACTCGTATGTTCTTCAGGGCGCCGACTTCGGCTACGCCAAACCAATCGGCGACGCGCTGATCAAGGTGGGCGACTGGGTGTTTCTGTGGAAGGGCGGCTTCGCCCTGGGCGACATCGGCGCTGCGGGAGGGGCGGCGGTGGCGGGCTTCTTCCTCTACATGGTGGCCTTCATGGACACCACCGCCACGATCCCCACCGGGGCGCTCGCCGAGCGCTGGAAGTGGCGTTCGTTCGTCGGCTGGGGGTTGTTCTGTGGGGCGATCTACTACCCGCTGTTCGGGGCGTGGACCTGGGGCGGCGGCTGGCTGAGCCAGCTCGGCAACAACCTCGGCCTCGGCCTCGGTTACGTCGACTTCGCCGGCTCCGGCGTCGTGCACGCCATGGGCGGCATGGCGGGACTCACGGGCGCAATCGTCCTCGGCGCCCGCATCGGGAGGTTCGCCAAGGACGGCACCCCTCGCGCCTTGCCCGGCCACCACATCCCGATGGCCATGCTCGGAACCTTCATCCTCCTGGTCGGATGGTTCGGCTTCAATGCGGCGTCGACCCTGGCGGCGACCGATGTTCAGTTCGCGATCGTGGCGACGAACACGGCCATCGCGGCCGCCTTCGGGGCGACGATCGCCATGTTCTGGATCATGCGACGGCGCGGGAAGCCAGACCCGGGGATGATGGCCAACGGAATGCTGGCAGGCCTGGTCGCAATCACGGCGCCCTGCGCCTTCGTCGAGCCCTGGGCGGCTGCGGTCATCGGCTCGATCGCCGGCATCCTCGTGATCGAGTCCATCTTCTTCATCGAGCGGAGGCTCAAGGTCGACGACCCGGTCGGCGCGATCTCGGTCCACGGCGTCTGCGGCATCTGGGGAGTCCTGTCGGTCGGCATCTTCGCCAACGGCAAGTACGGCGCAGGATGGAACCTCACCGAAGGGGTGGACGGCGGCGTGACGGGAATCTTCTACGGCGGGACCGGCGGCAAGCAACTCATCGCTCAGGCGATCGGCGCTGCCACCATCGTCGTCGTGTTTGGGCTCTTCTCCTACCTGTTCTTCACGATCCAGAACAAGATGACTCGAGGCGGGATCCGGCCGAGCCGGGACGACGAGCTCGCCGGCCTCGATCTTCCGGAGATGGGCGTGCTCGCATACCCGCACTTCGAGGCGGCACAAAGCGAGATCCCTGCCGAGGCCCCTGCACCCGTCGGCGACGGCGCTAAGGGAAAGCCGGCGCCAGCCAAGCGAAGCTGACGAGCGGAACAGCCTGAAGCAACGCTGCTGACGAACGACTCAGGGCCGCCGGCGACGCCGGCGGCCCTGGCGCGATGGGGCGACTACCGCGCGTGCCGCCGGCTGCGAAAGGCCCAGCGAATCGCGCCGAGGACCGACGCCCCCACGATCGGAAGAACGGTGAACGTCGCCAGCGTCCCCGGCGGCTGCAGGATCGGGTTCTCGGTTGGACTCGGGATCTTCGGCCTGCGGCCCGACGTCGGGAACGGCGTCGGGTCGGGCGCTGCGAGCGAGGGATGCTTGAGGAATCTCTCGGGGGGCTGTTCGACGGGCGGCGCCGGCTCCGGTGTGGGCGCGGCGGGGACGAGCGCGGGCGTGGGTTGCCGGGCGGCGGGGCGAGGGGTGGACGACCGGGCGGGCGCCGGAGTCGCGGGTGCGGGGGCGGGTGCCGATGTGGCGGGAGCGGGAGCGGGACTGCTCGCGGCGGCGGTCCTCGGGGCGGCGGCCTGCATGAACGACTGCGTGACGAACATCGTTCCGTCTCCGGCGATGACGACCCCCATCCCGACGTAGTTGAACCCGGGATCCAGGATGTTGCGGCGGTGGCCGGGCGAGTTCATCAGCGCGGTGTGCAGGGAGGCGCAGCTCCCTCCCATGCCGACGTTCTCGCCGAGGCTCTGCCAATTGCTGGGGGCCCCCGCCGAGAGATCCGATCGGTGGTAGATGGTTCCTGCGGCCGCCATCTCCTCGCTGTGGTCGCGAGAGATGCCGACGAGCTGTGAGTGACTCGCGAGAGTGCCCAGGCCGGCGGCCTCACGCTCGGCATTTGCCTTCGAGAGGAAGCACCCCTCGGCCCCCTCGTCGGCGCTTGCCGCGGCGGCTCCCAATCGCGAGGAGGCCTGGGGCGGCGCCGCCAACGCCGGGCCGGCGGCGGGAGCGGGCAAGGCAGACACCGGCGCCGCCAAGACCGGCGCGGCCGGCCGAGCAACGATGCGAACCGCGGGGATGAGGCGAGGCTTCGCTGCGGCCTGATCGGCACGCAGCGGGACGAGGGGACCGATGGCGACGACGACCCCGGCAGCCGCGAGCGCGATGCGGCCGAGGCGCACGCGACGGCGCGGCGTGGGCAGGCGAGCCTCGCGGGGGCGCCGACGCACGGCTCAGGAGGCCGAGACGAGGGGCAGGACGACGTTGCGCAGCTCGGGAGGGTCGAACGGCTTGGCGAGAAAGGCGGCGACCCCGCACCGGAACGCCTCTTCCCGACGGCTGTCGTGAACGCTGAACGCCACAACGGGGACGTCCGACAACACCGGATCCGCCTTGAGCCGGGGGAGCAGCGAGAGCCCGTCCTCGGAACCGAGGGCGAGGTCGAGAAGGATCGCACGGGGTTGCTCCTGCCGTGACAGCGACATCGCCTCCTCCACCGTCGCCGCCTGGACGACCCGCACGCCGACCCGCTCGAGCGACATGGCGACCAGGCCCCCCATGGCGGGCTCGTCGTCGACCAGCAGGAGCAGGCTCACCCGCGCGCCGACAAGACGGAGTCGACCGTTTCGAGCAGGGCCATCGGAGAGAAGGGCTTGGTGAAGTAGCCGTCGGCTCCCGCCGCCTCTCCTTCCTCGCGATTCGAGTCCTGCGCCTGCGCGGTCAGCATCACGATTGTGATGCTCGAGGTCCGGGTGTCCTCCTTCAGAATCCGGCAAACCTCGAACCCGGAGCGGCGCGGCATCCGCACGTCGAGAAACAGCAGCTGCGGGAGGTGCTCCCGCGCCATCTCGAGCGCCTCGTCACCATCCGACGCCTCGAGGATGTCGTACGAGTCGGCGGTCAAGGTCATGCGGATGAGGGAGCGGATTCCTTCTTCGTCATCCGCGATCAAGAGCTTGGTCCGAGCCATACGACCTCCTTGCTTCCGGGGGAGTCGGGAGCGAGAAGAAGAACCGGCTCCCTTCTCCCACGGCACTCTTCAGCCAGATGCGTCCGCTCTGCATTTCGACGAGCCTCCTAGTGATGTAGAGCCCCAGGCCCGTGCCCCCGGCCCTGCGCACCTCTTCGCGGCTGGACCGGAAGAACTTGGTGAAGAGATTGGATTGGTCTTCCTCGGAGATCCCGATGCCCTCGTCCTCGACCGTGATGACGACTTCAGCCGACTCGGCCCCGGCGCGCACGCGAACCGGCGACTCGCTCGCCGAGTACTTGACGGCGTTCGAGACCAGGTTGGTGACGACCTGCACGAGCTTGTCGCGATCGGCCATGACCGGCGGGAGACCCTCCTCGAGGTCCACCGTGATGTCGCGGTCCTTCGAGAATCCCGGGATGACCTCCATGGCCACATCGGCGACGTCCACCGGCGCGAGATCCAGGGACATCCCCGACTCGATGCGAGAGACCGACAGCAGATCGTCGATCAGACGGGAGAGCCGTTCCGCCGAGACGCGGATCTGCTCCAAAGCCTGGTGCGAGCTCTCCTGGTCGAGCTCGCGCTGTCCCAGCAGCTCCGCGAACCCGCGGATCATCGTGAGCGGCGTGCGCAGCTCGTGGGAGACGGTGGAGATCAGTGACGACTTGAGCTGATCGACCTCGCGCTCGTGCGAGACGTCGCGGAGGACCTCCACCCCGCCGATGACCTCGCCCTGGAAGTCGAAAAGTGGTGCCGCCGTGACGGTGACGGGCACCGGACCGCGCGTCGTGTCCAGCATCAGGTCGAAGCCGTGGCTGGCAACCGGGGCGCGCGATTCGATGGCCTGCGTGCGCAGCATCCGTTCCGGGGGGATGGGGGTATGCTGGCCGTCGAGGAGCCGGAATGCCTCCGTGTAGGGAACCCCTACGATCTCCGCATCCCGGCGGCCCGACAGCCGTTCCATTGCCTGGTTGACCGAGACGATGCGGCCGTCGCGGCTGGTCGTCACGACTCCCTCGGCGAGGCTCGAGAGGATCATGCTGGAGATCTCGCGCTCGTGCGCCAGCTGCTGAATCAGCCGCTTGGCCGCCAGCCCCCCGACGAGGGCTGCCACCCCGATCAGGACCGCGATCGCGCCCAAACGGGCGGCAAGCGTGCCGAGCGGTTGGATCGCGGCGCCGCGCGGCTTCTGGGCCACCACCGCCCAACGAAACTCGGGGACCGGGCCGTAGGCGGCGAGGCGGGGGCCCGCCAGGCCCGGGACGCGCAGCTCCCCGGTTCCGGAGCGCCCCGCCAGGGCACGGGTCACCACGGGATGGCCAAGGAAGCGGGACTGCAGGCCCTGGCGCGACGCGGGGGGTGTGAGTGCGTGACCGGACCGGTCGAACACCTGCAGCGCGCGGGGACCGAGCGGGATCGCAGAGAGGATCTTCTCCAGCTCCTCGAGGGGGAGCGAGGACTGCAGCTGCGCAATGGTCCTGCCCGACGCATCGCGAACCGGTGCGGCGAACGCGATGACCACCGCGTGCGGGAGGGCCGTCTCCTCGAAGGCTTCCGACACGTACTCCTTGCCGGAGCTGACCACCACCCGGAATTGGTCAGCCTGGGAGAGGTCGGCGCCGACGACGCTCGGGTCGGCGGGGTCGCGGGCACGGAGGCGGCCGTTGGCATCGAGGAGGGTCGCGCTCAGGAGCGGCGGGTCGACGCCGCGTAGGTCGCGAAGGTGCGTCGCCGCGCCTTCGAAGTCGCCGGCCTCCAGCATGGAGATGAGCGAGGGCCGCTGAGCGATCGCCTTCACCACGGCGAGGTGCCCGCGGATGTCGGCCGCGAGAAGGCGGCCGGCGATATTTGCTGCCGTGCGGTTCTCGTCGAGCACGCGGGCGCGAAGCCTGCTGTGGGAGGCGGCCGCTGCCCATGCGCTCATTCCCACGACGAGGGCCGCGAGGATGCCCAGCGCGGCCAACGGGGCGTAACTTCGGGTTCGAGGGGTCACTTCGTCGCTCGGAGGTTCCCGTCCGCACGGCAACGGCGGGGCCGGAGGTCCCACACCTCTCCGAATGGGGCGCTCACCTATGCACCCATGACTTCACGGCCCAGCTCACACCTCCCACGAGTGAGGTGGAGACCACGCCGAGAACGGCAAGGATCGGCGGCTCGAACCACCCCCCGGGGAATGGCTTGGTTTTGGCGGCGGGGAAAGGGCTGATCTTGGGAGTCGCGACCGGGGCGGGAGAGACCTCCGGAACCGTCGGCGCGGGTGCCACCGGAGCCGCCGGGGCCGCGGGGGCCTGTGTGGCGGGCGCCTGGGTCTTTGTGACCTTGGGGGTCGAGGCCGCTGCCGTCGGCGTCGACGCCGCCGGTGCTGTCGCGGCCGCTGGAACCGACCCCGACCCCTGCACGAACGCCTGGGTCACGTAGAGGATCCCGTCCGGTGTGTAGGCCGCGCCGACGCCGACCAGGGTGAATCGGGCGTCGAGGATGTTGTCGCGGTGGTGCTCGGAGGCCATGAACATGCGGTGGACCTCGGCGCAATCGAAGTCCTCGGCGACGTTCTCGCCGATCAGCTTCCACGACGAGCCGTACTGGCTGCGGATCGTCGAGTGGTAGAGGGACCCCTCCGACGCCATCCGCTCCGACCACGCTCGAGCCCGGGAGGACAGGTCGGAGGAACGCTGAAGCGAGGCGACGCCAGCCGCCGCCCGGGCAGCGTTGATGTTGTCGAAGATGCATGCCTCGGTGCCCCCCACGTCGCCGGCGGAGACCGAGGCAACGATGCTGACCAGAGCCAGCACAATTCGAAGCATCGGGCGATAGTAACCGGATCCAGATGCTTTGTCAGGTACTTCTTGCTTACGCCCTTCGAGCTGGTTGAGGTAGCATGTGAGTGGACGGGTGCCTCGCCCGCCCCACGTGCAGGGTTGGCCGGAGGGGTCGCTTCGTCGCCCGGCGGCCCTCGGTCATGGGAGGTGATCCTGGAGTGGCTGCACAGACCAGCTCGTTCCGGCGGCTCGACTATCTGGGGGCACGCCGCCTCGTTCTCGCCGTCGGCATCGCGATCCTCGCGTTCATCTCGCTGATGATGTACGCCCGCGGGGTCGAGACCACCGAGGTGGCCGGGAGCCTGCTCTTCATTCCCGTCTTTGTGGCGTTGGTGATGTGGGATGTGAAGGGAGGTCTCATCGCGGGCCTGCTGGCGGCGGGTGGCTACCTTGCCCTGCGATACCCCGCGGTCCGGGCCGTCGCCGAACCTCGCTTCGTGGGGGCCATCGTCGGACGCTCCATCGCGTTTGTGGCCTTTGGGGTCGTCGGCGGTTGGGCCAACCGCCAGTTGGGGTCGTCGCTGACCAAGCTCGAGCTCTTCGACCAGATCGATGACGCCACCGGGATGTACAACGCCCGGTTCTTCCTCGACGACGTCGACCTCGAGCTGGCCCGCACCCGCCGCTACCAGTCGATGTTCTCGGTCGTGACCGTCGAGGTACCCGCCACTGCCCTGGCCGACCTTCCTCGGCGGAAGCGCTCCGCCGTGCTGAAAGACCTCGGCAAGCTGCTCCGGAAGGCCGTACGGGTGATGGATCGACCCGTCCACGGGGCCGACGCCGATCGCCACACGATCGCGGTGATCCTGCCGGACACGGGCGAGGAGGGCTCCACGATCCTCTCCGAACGGCTGGGCGCGGCAGTGGCCGAGTACATCCGGCAGCGAGGAGGAAGGCTCGAGTCGACGATACTGCCGACGTCCCATCTGACGATGCCCGGGGACGAGGAGCGCCTCGAGGTGTGGAGGGTGCGCTACCGAGCGATCGACCGTCTCGAGCGTCCTCCCACGGCAACGGTGGTGGCCGGCTCCTCCCCGGCACCACCGGGATCGCCCAAGGCACCGGGGACCCGGTCCTGATGCCGCCGCTGCTCCGTTCCCGCCTCGCCGCGATCGCGATGATCGGCATCTTCCTCATCCCGGTCGGGTTCTCGACGCTCCGTGGGCTCACCCACACCCTTGCCTGCGAAGAGCAGAGCGACACCCCGTTCACGCTGACCCTGCGTGAGCGCCAGCGACCTATCCTCACCACGTCGACCAGGCTGGCGCGGGGAGAGGAGCGGGGGGTGTGCGGGGGTCTTCTGCTCGACCTCCGGGCACGCGCCAAGTCGTCGGAGCGCGTGGACATGGTGATCTACATCACCAACACGTCGTCCTCGTTCTGGCATGGCTCGGTGCGCCTGTCGACGGGAGCGATCTCGATTCCGGTGAGCATTGGGGCCATCGCGCCGAAGGCGACCGGGCAGGACGTCGTGGGCCTGCTGTTGAAGCCGGGCTCCCACGAGATCGGCGGCTCGCTCCTGGTCGGCCCCTAGCGGCGCTCAGATCCCCATCGAACTGGGGGGGGCAGTCGGGGGAACTCCCCCGACAACGGTTGCCATGGAGTGGGGGGCAGTCGGGGGAACTCCCCCGACTGTCAGGGAACGTCGAAGAGCTCGACGAAGCGGAACGCGAGCCAGGGCTTGCGGCCCCAGGCCAGAATCCTGCCGGTCGCGATCGGGCCCCACTGCCCAACGACGCCCATTCCCACGAGGAAGAGCGCGACGGGCTCGGCGGAGATGTAGCAGTCCACCGCCCGCGTGGGGGTGGGACTGAGTGTGAGGCTGCCCCGGTCGAACGCCAGGGCGAAGCGGGGACCGCCGCGCACGCGGAGCTCGAAGCAGGCCCGCAGGCTCCGGGCGGCATCGCCGCGAATGACGCGTGGCATCGAATAGGTGATGAACGGCAGCGTCAGCGGGACGTCGGAGGGCTCGACCGGCACGGGACGGCCGACCGCCCGGGCGATGGCGGACCCGTGCTGCAGCAGATGCGTCAGCGCGTAGGAGGTCAGCGTGTCGAGATCCATGGGCCCCATGGGCGAGACGACGGTTCGCTCAGGCGAGACGTCGGTGGTCGCCTCGAGCAGTGCTCGGGTCTGCTCGACGATGGTTTCGGCCAGCTGGTGGGCCCCCTGCTGCGGTGTCTCCCGAAGCGACGCCGCATTCGCGGCGGCGATTCCCTGCTTGGATCCGTCTCCGTGGGGGATCTCCGCGCCCTGCGCCAGCGACGCGAGCAACCGCGCGGCGAAGGCGACGTGGTGGGAGGCCTCTCCGACCGTCCAGTCGCTGCTGCGAATCTTCACCTGCGGGTCGGGAAGCCTACGCACGAGGCCCGCGACCCGGCCTGAGGCGGCCTCGAGCGCCGAGCGTACCGCGCCACGATCCGCGGTCACCGTGCTCACCGCGTCACCTCGGCTCACCGGCGGCGTCTCGGGCCGCGGGAGCATCGGGCTCCAGCAGTCCGGTCTGGTCGGCAAGGTCGACGGTCCAGTCCCAGAGCTGGGCGATCGGCGATGGCCCGCCTCTCGGCGAGATCCGCGCCGGGCAACCCTGTGTTGGCCATACGGTGGGTTCCGTCGGCTCACCGACGCGCGGCACGAACCCGGCGAGCACGTCGTGACGCAGCGCGATCTTCCAGGGAGACCCGGTCGAGTACTGCACCACGAGGCGACCCGGGTCCATCCAACCCGCCGCCTGCGGCTCGTCGCGGTGCGGCAGCGGTGAGGACGGCTGCAGGCGCCGGTAGGCCCCGACGACGTGATCGACGTTGACCGCGGCAAGCTGGTAGGCGGGCAGCCCGCTACGTCGCAGCACCGCGGCGCGCTCGCGGGCGTGCGTCGGGGTCGATTCGAGGAGCCGGGTCATCGCCTCGGCCAGCTGCACACACGTGCTGGTTCCGAACTGCAGCCCGCCGTAGACGAAGCTCAGCGTGTCGCGCATCCGTGCCCGCATCGCCGGGGAGGCGTCCATCCGGAAGAGCTGAAGGAGGCGGCCGAGGCGATCGTTCATCCATCCTCGCTCGGAGCGGCGGAACTCCTCGATGTGGCGGTGGAGGTGGAACACCGTCGTGTCGATGAGCCCCTTTCCGAGGGCAAAGAAGCTGTCGATCGAACCTTCCTGTAGCGATTCGGGGGCGGCAAGCATCACCTTGAAGTCGGTGAAGAGCGAGCGGACCAGACCGTAGGGGGGGTACAACGATCGCGCATGGAGGGCCCGCTCCACGGCATCGTCGGCGACAATCGACGCCAGGGCGTAAAGCTCGACGCGGAGTGGCGCGAGGCCGGCGTGCCGCTCCTCCTCACCCATGGCTGCGATCGCCGCGGCGTCAGGCAGCTCGCCGAGACCGGAAGGGCCCTGAGCGACAAGCTCGCGAGCCCGGCGCAGCATCTCCCGGCCGAGCCCTGCGGTGCGATCGGCTTCGGCGCCGCCTTTTCGCTGGTTCTTCGAACGCGGGCTCATCGATGGCTGACGGGGTCGCGGGAGGCCGATGATACGTCGCGTCCGCATAGCCGTGGTGGCGGGGGCTGTGTGAGCGAAGCGCACCTCGAGCTGCCCTCGTCACCCTCGGTGACCCGGGCCGACTCACCGGGGGCCACCTCTGCCATCTGCGTATGACCGAGTTGGCCCCCACGAACCGTCGTCGGGCGCGACCTCTGATCGCCGGCGACGTCGAGCGGGGCCGGGATGCGGAGTCGTCCACCCAGCTGGTGGCGTCGAGCAGCGCCGTCCTTGCGCCGGCCTGATCTCGCCTACTCCTCCATCCCCTTCGCAATGAGGAACCCGCGGGCGCGCTCGGATAGCGGGTACCGGGCGACCAGGCGCCAAAAGGCGGGCGAGTGGTTTGCCTCGACGAGGTGGGCCAGCTCGTGGACGAGGACGTAGTCGAGCACCCAGGCGGGCATGTGGGCGAGGCGATCCGAGAGCCTGATGGTGCCGTCGCGCGGGGTGCAGGAGCCGAAGCGATGCTCCTGGTTCGTCACGAACTCGACCGATGCCCAGGTCATCCGGCCGTCGAAGTACTGGTCGTTCAGCGCATGGGCCCGCTGTTCGAGGGCGTCGCTGCCATTGAGCGTGACGCGGCGACGGCGGGCCTCGATGCGGTGGCGCATCCGCTCGACCCACATCGCCTCCTCCGCCGCCGACATGCCCGCCGGCACGAAGACGACCAGCCTGTCGCCCTCGAGGCGGGCGGCGACGGTGCGCCGCCGCCGGTCGGAGCGGCGAACCTCGATCGCCCGGATCGCGGGGGCGGGAGCGGTCGGCATCGAGAGCTGTCCGGGTGAGTGGCCGTCGTTCATGGCGCCGACTATAGGGATCGGCGGTGACAATTCCGGGATTGTTGGACGACACGTTCGGCAGCCTGGGCCCTCGCCCGGGTGGGGGGTCGCGAAGGGGTGGTATCCGCTCGGAGCGAGAGTACCGTAGGGGGCGCACCCGGCGCGTGGAGGCGATGCTCATGAAGCCCTTTTATCTGGCGGGGGAGTGGCGCAGCAGCGGCGAGGGCTTCGAGGTCCGCAGCCCCTACGACGGGCGCCTCGTCGAGTCGGCTGCCCGGCCCGGCCCGGGGGAGGCCGAGGAGGCGCTCGCCAAGGCCGCCAGGGCCTTCAACATGACCCGGACTCTCCCCGCCCACGTCCGCGCCAACGCGCTGGCCCACATCTCCGCGCGGATATCCGAGCGTAGCGAGGAGCTGGCGCGCCTGATCACCGACGAAAGCGGCAAGCCGCTCAAGGCGTCGCGCGTCGAGGTCGCGCGTGCTGTGGGGACGTTCCGCTGGGCCGCCGAGGAGGCCCGGCGGCGGGACGGAGACTTTCTCCGGGTGGACACCGCCGCGGGTGCCGAGGGCCGCGCGGTGATCGTGCGCAGCTTCCCCCGGGGCGCGGTGCTCGGCATCACCCCGTTCAACTTCCCGCTAAACCTCGTGGCGCACAAGGTCGGGCCGGCGCTCGGGGTGGGCTGCCCGATCCTGCTCAAGCCCGCAGGCGCCACCCCCCTCACCGCCCTGGCCCTCGCCGAGATCGTCGCCGAGACCGACCTGCCCCCGGAGACGCTGTCCGTGCTGCCGCTCACCGGCGAGCACACCGAGGCCCTTCTCGCCGACGAGCGAGTCAAGGTGCTCTCCTTCACCGGATCGGCCGCGGTCGGATGGCGGTTGAAGGAGCTCTCCCCTCGCCGCCAGGTCACGCTCGAGCTGGGTGGCAACGCGCCGGTGATCGTCCATGCCGACGCCGACCTCGACGACGCCGCCGAGCGCATCGCCTCCGGGGGGTTCGCCCAGGCCGGCCAGTCGTGCGTCTCTGCGCAGCGCATCCTCGTCCAGAGGTCGGTCTACGTCCAGGTGCTGGAGAGGATCGTGGAGCGGGTTCGTGGCCTCGTGGTCGGCGACCCGTCCGATCCGGCCACCGACGTTGGCCCGCTGATCGACCCGGGCGCCCTGGAGCGCGTGGCGGCGTGGGTGGACGAAGCGGTTCAGCTCGGGGGCGAGGTGCTCACCGGCGGCAAGCGCGAGGACCCGCTCTACCACCCGACCGTGCTCGCCGGCGTCCCTCGGTCGGCGCGGGTCTGCCGCGACGAGGTCTTCGGACCGGTGGTCACCGTCGACGCCTACGACCGCATCGAGGAGGCCATCGAGATCGCAAACGACTCGGCCTACGGCCTGCATGCCGGGATCTTCACCCGCGACCCGGCTGTGGCGTTCCTGGCCTTTCGCGACCTCGAGGTGGGCGGGGTGATCTGGAACGACACTTCCAACTGGCGAGCCGACCAGATGCCCTATGGGGGTACGAAGTCGTCGGGGTTCGGCCGGGAGGGGCTCCGCCACGCCATGGACGAGATGTGCGAGGTGAAGGTCCTCGGCCTCTCGGGGCTGCCCCTGTAGCGCTCGAAGATCGTCGCCTCTTGCTCCCCCTCCCCGTTCGGGTGCATTGACGCGTACCGGACTGGGGGACCCGAAATGACCCGTTTTGGCTATGGAGTTGCCGACCGAAACCCGCCGAATATAGGTGCAGACGTCCGAAGACTGGACCGGGGAGGTGAAATGGAAAAGAACGGAGAGTCCCTCATGACACCGGCCGAGGTGGCCGCGGTGTTCCGGGTGGACCGCAAGACCGTGACCCGCTGGGCGAAGGCCGGCAAGCTCTCCTCCATCCGTACCCCGGGAGGGCATCGCCGCTTCCGCGAGGCGGAGGTCCGCGGCTATCTCGCGCAGCTGCGGCACGACGGCTGAGTTTCGATCACGGAGCGGGAAGGCTGCCCCGGCGACGACGGTCGTCGGGGCGGCGCCGCGCCGGCGGCCCGAAGGGGCCCGGCCACGGACGGTTCGCCGGTGTTCGGCCATCGAGTGCTGGGGTGGCCAGGCCCGGAATCGAACCGGGGACACCGCGGTTTTCAGCCGCGTGCTCTACCTACTGAGCTACCTGGCCGGCGACGCCGACGAATCGGCGATGGAGCCGGGGCGCGCCCCTGACCGGACTTGAACCGGCGACCTGGTCCTTGACAGGGACCCGAGCACTCCAGACTGCTCCACAGGGGCGAGAGCACCCAATGATAGACGATGGGCGGGGCCCGTCCGGCCCCCCTCCCCGTCCGCCGAGGCCTCGTGGGCCTCGCCACTGCGGGGGGGCGAGCGCCTCGGGTTTCCCGATCACGAGCCGTCCACCATGCGCCGCCTGCCCGCTTTCTTCCGGTACCCTGACCCGGATGGACGGTCATACCTGGACATGGGTGATGGACGGTGCGGATACCGAAGTTCTTCCCCCGGGATGCCTGGCGCCTGATCCTTCCTCGGGTCGCCGCGCTGCTGCGCGCCCAGGCCCGAAACGTCCGGCAGGGCATCGGGGCGCTGCTCGTCTCCTCCGCCGGGGATCTCGCCGCCGGGCTAGCGCTCGGATTCATGGAGGGGACGTTGCGCCGGTACCCCGGCCTGATCATCCTCGTACCCGCGGCCATCGGCATGCGGGGCAACATCTTCGGGGCGCTCGGCTCGCGCCTCGGCACCGCCGTTCACACCGGTGAGTTCTCGGGCCGTGTCGAGCGGCGCGGCACAATCGCACAGAACGTCCTCGCCGCAGCGCTCCTCACGTTCTCGGTGTCGGTCGCCGACGCCTTCCTCGCCCGGGGCGCCGCCCGGCTGTTCGGCGAGAACACGATCGGGTTCCTCGACTACCTCACGGTCTCGGTCGTCGGGGGGCTGCTCTCGAGCATCTTCGTGCTGGCCATCACCCTCGCGGTCGCGGTCGCCTCGGTTCGCCGGGGATGGGACATGGACAACGTCGGGGCCCCCGTCGTCACCGCGGCGGGAGATGTCGTCACGCTCCCCTCGCTGTGGG
This sequence comes from Actinomycetota bacterium, assembly GCA_050693875.1. Taxonomy (GTDB): domain Bacteria; phylum Actinomycetota; class CADDZG01; order JAHWKV01; family JBOGWP01; genus JBOGWP01. The sequence continues at coordinate 6,748 of JBOGWP010000161.1, read as the reverse complement.
CGGCCACGTTCCTTCTGCGCGTCTCGTCCCTGCCCAAGGTGGTCGGCGTCCTGGTGTTCGGGGGCCTCGCGGTGGCGATCTTCTTCACGGTCCGCCGGCGGGACCTGCGCGTGTTCCAGCGCATCGTCCGCCAGAGCCTGCCGGTCCTGATCGCGGCGGGGGCTGTGGATGTGCTCGCCGGGCTGACCGTCGACCGTCGGATCGAGCACTTCTTCGCGCTCCCCGGGCTGCTCGTCCTGCTCCCGCCGTTCCTGGAGGACGCCGGCGCCCTGGGCGGCATTCTCTCCGCCCGCCTCTCCTCGAAGCTGCACCTCGGCTCGATCCAGCCCAAGGCGATCCCTCCCCGGCGGACGTGGGAGGACATCACCCTCACCTATCTGCTGGCGATCCCCGTCTTCGCGCTCGTCGGGCTGTCGGGGATGCTGATCTCCTCGGCCACGGGCCTGGCCCACCCCGGCCTCGGCTCGATGGTCGGCCTCACGCTGCTGGCCGGCGCGATGGCGACGACGGGGGCGGTCTTCGTCGCCTACTACGCCGCGGTCCTGTCCTATCGGTTCGGCCTCGACCCGGACAACTACGGCATTCCGGCGGTGACAAGCTCGATGGACCTCCTGGGGACTTTCGCCCTCATCGCCTCGCTCGGTATTCTTGGGATCGCAGGATGACTGACGGGCGACCCCGCACCCTCAAGGCGATGCTCGCCGAGGCGAAGGACACCTCCGAGCTCATGCTGGACCTGGCCTACGCCGGTCTCTTCTACGGCGACCGGGAGCTCTCGGGGGAGGTACTGGAGCTGGAGGAGGAGCTCAACCGCCTCGTCCACCAGATGCGCGAGGTGTGCCTCCTCGCGTCGCGCAGTCCCCAGGACGCCGCCGGGCTGGCCTCGCTGCTCCAGCTCATCGCGTCGATCGAGGTCATGGGCAACCAGGCGGTCGACATCGCCAAGATCGTCCTGGAGGCGATCGGGATCCCTCGCGAGCTGCGCGAGGACTTGGCCCGGGCGGAGGAGCTGACCGACCGGGTGACGATCGCCGAGGGCAGCGCGCTCGACGGCGGCAGCGTCCGCGACGCCGAGCTCGCCGTCCACGGCGCCCGGCTGCTCGCGATCCGCCGGGGGCCGAGGTGGCGGTTCGATCCCGAGGACGACGAGGTGCTCGCGGCCGGCGACGTGCTCGTGGTTCGGGGGATGGAGGAGGGGCTGCCGGCGATTCGTGCCCTCGCCGGGGCCGGCGAGAAGCCGGCTCCGCCCGAAGAGGATGACATGGCGCTGACCGAGCTCGATCGGGCCATCGACACCGTCATCGAGATGAAGAACCTCGCCGAGGTCGCCGTGGGCCTCGCCTACGCCGCCGTCCTGTTCGCCGACCGAAGCCTCGCCGCCGAGGTCAACCGCCTCGAGGACCGTCTCGATGACATGCGCGAGGCCCTCGAGTCGTGGGTGCTGGACGCGGCTCTCGAGGCGCGGGCCAGGCAACCGCTGCGGGGGCTCCTGCATCTTGCGGTCGCCTCGGAATCGATCGGCGACGCCGCCCAGGCCATGGTCTGGCTGATCGAGCGAAACGAGGAGCTGCACCCGATCATCGCCGAAGCGCTGGGCGAGGCTGAGGACGTCGTCCTCGAGGCCGACGTCGGCGCAGGCTCGCCGGGCGACGGACGCACCCTCGACGAGCTCGACCTGCCCGAGGCGTCGGGCATGACCGTGCTGGCGATCTCGCGGGCAGGGCGCTGGCAGTATCGGCCGACCGGCCGGACTCGGCTCCGGGCCGGAGACCGGTTGGTGCTCATCGGCCCGTCCGAGGCCCTCGACGACGTCGCCCGGCTCCTGCACTCCGAACCGGTCTGGGCGGCGCAGTAGCCTACGGCTCCCCGCGCCCGATCACCTTCCACGCTCCGGGCAGCGCCGCCCCCGCGAGGTAGAGCTTGAGGATGTCGCCCGGGACAAACGGGTACAGCCCCAGCTCGAGCGTCTTGGTGAGGCCCGTCCCGAGCGACCACGACAGCCAGGGAAGCCCGATCAGGTAGATCAGCACGCTGCCGCTGAGCATCGCCCCCAAGGCGGAGCTCAACCGACGGTCCCAGCGGCGCTCGGCAAGATAGCCCGTCAGCCATGCCGCGGCGACGAAGCCGATGAGATAGCCGCCGGTCGGCCCCTGAACCACCTTCCACCCGGCCGCTCCCCCGGCGTAGAACGGAAGCCCGGCGGCCCCGAGCAGCACGTACAGGACGAGCGACGCCGCGCCTCTCGTCGCCCCCAGCGTCGCCCCGACGAGCAGGACCGCGAAGGTTTGCCCGGTGATCGGGACGGGCGTGAAGGGCAGCGGGATGCGAATCTGCGCCGCAAGCGCCACCAGCAGCGCGCCGGCCAGGATGAGCGCGGCGTCCACCGCCGCACCGGTGTTGCGAATGGCCGCCTGCCGAAGGGTCCCCGCCCGTTGCATCAACTCACCTTTCTCTCGAAAAGTCGTGTGGATTCCCTGGGCGGCTCGGGGATTCTACGGCGTGCAGCCGGGAGCGGCGTGATAGCGGGCCCGGCGCAGGTATCCTTTCGCGGCTCCGTTCTCTCTGGGAGACCTGTCGTGCGCCGGATGTTCCTCACCCTGATCGCTGTCGCGATGGTCGCGGCCGGATGCCGCGGGGGCGAGTCGGAGCCGCAGATGACCGGGACGCCCGACCCGAATGCGACCGTCAAGATGGCGGGGGAGGATCTCTGGGGCGGCTTGGGGGCCCAATCAAGCCACTTCGCCTTCCCGCTCAACCTCAACGTGTACGAGCCGCTGATCTTCCTCAAGCCCGATTACACGCTGGACCCGGGGCTGGCGGAGAAGTGGGAGCCGACCGAGACCGGCTGGCGCTTCCATCTGAGGAAAGGCGTCACGTTCCACGACGGCCACCCGCTCAACGCCGACGACGTGGTGTGGAGTCTGGGTGAGCGCATGAACGTCGGCCGGACGCTCACCACCCTCGTCCGCGCCCTCGACTACGACCACAACCCGGAGGCGGTGAGGAAGGTGGACGACCTGACGGTGGACATCAACCCGGCCAAGCCCGATCGGAGCCTTCCCGAGGAGCTCGTCCATCCACTGGCCTCGATCCTGCCGAAGGGACACCACTTCTTCTCGGAGCCTGCCAGCGGGACGGGTCCGTTCAAGGTTGCCGAGTATCGGACCGGCGAGTTCGTGCGCGTCGAGCGCTACGACGGCTATTGGGGGGCGAAGGCGAAGGTGAAGACGATCGAAATGACCTTCATCCCCAACCCCGACGACCGGATCGAAGCCCTGAACAAGGGCCGGGTGGACTTCCTCGTCGACCTACCTCCCGACACGGTCACCGAGATCAAGGAGAACTCGAAGTTCCGCGTCATCCAGAGCAAGCCCGGCCGCACGCAGCAGATCTTCCTGCCACGGGTGCCCCGCCAGGGAGGCTTCGATCTGACCACCGACAAGGCGGTCCGCGAGGCGGTGGCCCGAGCGATCGATCCTCGTTCCTACGTGACGAAGGTGATGAAGGGCAACGCCGAGCCGGGGCGGTGGATGGCCCCGCGGGCGGTCCTCGGCACGTCGGCCGACCTGGTGAAGGCCGTCGGGCGGAACCGCGCCAGGGCCGGTCAGATCCTGGACCAGGCCGGATGGGCGCGTGGCGCCGACGGGATCCGGGCGAAGGACGGCAGGCGCCTGACCCTGACGCTGATCGCCTGGGCGGAGGTCGGACAGCTGTCCCTGGACGCAGTTCGAGACGAGCTCCGGCCGGTGGGAATCGAGACGAAGTTCGAGACCGTTGTCGACCAGCTCGAGTACCGCGACCTCTACAACAGCGGGATGTTCGACCTCGACCTCGAGGTTCCCTCGCAAAACGACGCCAATCCCGCCTTCATCCCCGTGCTACGGTTCGCCTCCTCCAGTCCGGCGACCGAGTACTTCGCGCCCGGTGGATCCTTCGATGAGATCGCCGCGCGGGCGAAGAACGCCAAGGACCGAAGCCAGGCGCAGCAGGCCTCCGCAGAGATGATGCGAGTGCTGATCAACGAGGAGTACGAGGTCGTTCCGCTGGCCGCCCTGTACCGGATCTACGCCATGAAGAAGAGCGTCAACCTCGGGGAGGTCCACCCCTCCCAGCCGAGCCAGCGCTGGACGACGCTCAACGTGACGAAGACGAAGTAGCTCCTCCGGAGCTCACACCAGCCGGCGTTGGGCCGCCCACCTCGTGAGCTGGTGCGACTCGACAGCTGCAGCTTGCGCAGCACGGCGGAGACGTGCGTCTCCACCGTCTTGATCGAGATGTGGAGGGCCTTGGCGACCTCCTTGTAGGCGTAGCCCCGGGCGATGAGGCGCATGACCTCTCGCTCCCGCTGGGTCAGCTGGTCGAGCTCGTCCACCTCGTCCGACGGAGCGACGTCCCCGCCCGCGAAGGCGTCGAGGACGAAGCCGGCCAGGCGCGGCGAGAAGACCGCGTTCCCCTCGTGGACCCGCCGGATCGCAGCGGCGAGCTCGGCCGGCGCGATCGACTTCGTGACGTAGCCACGGGCCCCCGCCCGGATGACGGCGATCACGTCCTCGGCGGCGTCGGAGACCGACAGGGCGAGGAACCGCACCACGGGGGCCGACCCATGCACCCCCTGCAGCACGGCCGTACCTCCGCCCTCGGGCATGTGCACGTCGAGCAGGGCGACGTCGGGCCGTCCCTCCAAGATGCCCCGGACTGCCGACACCACGTCGCCGGCCGAACCGACGATGTCGAACTCGTCTCCCAGCTCGCTCTGCACCCCGGAGCGGAACAGGCCGTGGTCGTCGACGAGGAACACACGGATGCTGGCATCGGCTCACCGCGCGCCCCTCGGCATCACCAGTTGGACCTCGGTCCCTCCGCCCAGCTCGCTCACGATGGTCGCCGAACCACCCGAGCGCTGCATGCGGCCTTGGATCGACTCGGCGATGCCTCGCCGATCCGGAGCCACCGCCTCCGTTTCGAAGCCGGCGCCCTGGTCACGCACATAGGCCGTGACCGCCGAGGGTTCCACCTCGAGGTAGATGGATATCTGCGCCGCGCCCGAGTGCTTGGCGGCGTTGAGGGCGGCTTCGCGGCAGGCCTCGACGGCGCGCAGCCGTTCGTCCAGCGGGGCGTCTCCGACCGTGACGACCTCGACCCGCACCTTGAGCGTGAGCTCCACGAGCGGGGCGGCCTTCTCAAGAGCACCCGCCACGGTGTCGTCGGCCGGCGACTGCCGCCCGATCAGCCACGCCCGCAGCTCCCGCTCCTGGCTACGCGCTAGGCTAGGGTCACCATGTCGCGCGGGCCCTCCGCGCGCTGGATCAGCGCCAACGTCTGAAGGAACGAGTCGTGGAGGTGGGCCGCCATCTCGGCCCGCTCCTGCGAGCGGATTCGCTCCGCCCGCTCCCGACCCAGCTGGCCGAGGAGGCGCCACGCCACCGGACCCCCGATCACGCCGAGTCCGGCGATCGTCACCACCAAGGGGACGACGACCGCAGGCGCCCGCAGGACGCTCGTCCCGAGAAGGAACACCGCCAGGGCGCCGGACAGCAGGACTGCGCCCGCGCCGCGGATCTTGCCGGCGCGGCCCCGGCTGATCGCGTTGAAGAGTTGCTCGGGCGCACGCTCGACCACCAGGCTCAGCCGGGTGCGTTCCTGGTCGTCGCGCGCAGCCAGACGACGCAGATGCCCGCAGCCGCCATCCCCACCGCCCAGCCGACCGCGTCTCCAAGCCACAGGCCGACCGACTTCAGCCCGATCATGGCGCCACTGCGACGAGGGCGCCACCGCGGCATCGCGCCGGCCGTCCAGCTCGAAGGTCGTGCGGGGCCCGCCGGAGGCGACGGGAACGACGAGCCACAGCACGAGGTAGGCGAGCACGCCGACCCCCCCCGCACACGGCCAGGAGCGCGAACCCGAGTCGCACCAGCATCCGGTCGACCCGCAGGTGGTCGGCGAGGCCCCCGGCCACCCCGGCCACGATCCGGTGGTCGGTGCTCCGGCGAAAGCGCGCGCCTCCTGGAACGGCCATCCGGCCGGACCCGCGCCACCCGCTCGCGCCTCGTACCGGTCCTCACCGGAAGCATGGTCGCGCACCCGGGACGCCGTTCCCATCGGGTCAGTCCCCCACTCCCGCGGGGCCGGGCCTCAGGGTTTTTCCGGGGAGATCCCCGATGGATCCGGCGATGCGAGGACCCGATGATCGTGGCATGGACGAGCAATCCCCCAACGAGCCCCACCAGGAGGATCCCGTGGAAGCAACCTCGGAGGGGCCGCCGCCCGGTGGGAGCGCCGGCGGTGATGGTGCCGTGGCGGGCAAGGTCCTTCGGCGCAGCCCTACCGACCGCAAGATTGCCGGAGTCGCCGGAGGCATCGCGGCGCACTTCGGCATCGACCCACTTGTCGTGCGGGTGGTCTTCGTCCTGCTCGCCCTGTCGGGCGCCATCGGGATCGCCCTCTACATCGCCGGCTGGCTGCTCATCCCGGAGGAGGGCAGCAGCCGGTCGGTGGGTGACGACCTCATCGACCGTCTCCGCAAGTCGCCGACCTGGGCACCCGTCCTGCTGATCGTCATCGGTGCCCTGATCGCCCTCGGCAACATCCCGCGGTCGGGTGGAGGCCTCGTGTGGGCCGCCTTGCTCACTGGTGCACCATCCACATGGCAGACAAATCCTGGGCTTGAGGGACCTGAGGCCACAGAGTCGGTGCAGCTTCTCGGTGCCGGCCGGGGGACGGCCTGCCTCGCGAGCCCCCTGAGGGCCAC
>JBOGWP010000160.1:0-2796 GCA_050693875.1 Actinomycetota bacterium | reverse complement strand
GTGGCCCTCAGGGGGCTCGCGAGGCAGGCCGTCCCCCGGCCGGCACCGAGAAGCTGCACCGACTCTGTGGCCTCAGGTCCCTCAAGCCCAGGATTTGTCTGCCATGTGGATGGTGCACCAGTGAGCGGGCAAGGCGCCGCCGTCCGGGGGTCTGCGACCGTCCGCGCGGGCACCCGAGGCGCCGTCCCGCGAGGGCGAAAGAGGATCGTTGACCCGAAACGACGACCGCGGTAAACTTCGCCAAATTTTCGGGCGGAATCACGTCTCTCCTCTCCCTCGGAAGCGCCGTAAGGACACCCGGAGCGATCCCACCATGGCGCAAAAGACGAGCGCAAAGACCAAGAGCAAAACCACGCCGAGCCGCGCGGCTTCGTCCGCGCGCAAGAAGGCGAAATCGGTCACGGGATCCGCGAAGCCAACGACGCCCGCCCGGGCAGCTTCGAGGCGGGGCGGAGCGAGCGCAGGAACGGCAGCCAAAAAGGTATCCGCGGCGAAGAGAGCACCTGCTGCGAAGACGGCGAAGGCCAAGCGCGGCGCCGGGCCCAAGGGCCCGGCCCCAAAGGCAGCCGCGACTCGGGCAAAGCCCTCGACCGCAAAGGCGGCGGCATACCGAGCGAAGACCGCCCCGCCCGGGAAGGCGGCGACGAAGCCGCCATCGGGTGCAAGATCGGTAGCGAAGGCAAGGCCGAAAGCTCCGCCGAAAGCGACGGGGAAAGCCAAAGCTTCCAAGGGCGCCGAGAAGTCCGCCGGCCCGGTCAAATCCGCCCCGCGCCGCCGAGCCCCGGGACACTTCGACGCCCAGACCCTGGCGGGCATCGAACGCAAGCTGGTCGAGCAGCGGGCCGAGCTGCTCGACCAGCTTCACGATCTCGAGGAGACGAGCTTCAACCTGTCGCAGTCCGAGATGTCCGGCGAGGTCTCGTACGACGAGGACTACGCCGATGCGGGCTCGTTCACGTTCGAACGCGAGAAGGACCTGTCGATCGCCAACAACGTGCAGGACCTCCTCGACAAGATCAACCGCGCGATCGGCAAGATCGAGGATGGGACGTACGGGATCTGCGAGTCGTGCGGCGAGCCGATCGACGCGGCCCGGCTCCGTGCCCTTCCTCATGTATCGCTGTGCATCCGATGCAAGAAGGCGGAGGAGCGGCGATAGCAGTCGGCTGGGAAGGCGGGAGCTCGCCGGCGCGTCCCGAGGCCCGGCACCCCCGGTCCGATCGGGCAGCGCTGCGAACCGCCCGGATTCTCCTCCTCGTCTCGACTGCCGCGACGCTGGCGCTCGACCAGGCGACGAAGGCGATGGCGTTGCACCTGCTCGAGCCGGGAGAGCGCGTCCCCGTCGCCGGCGCGCTGTTCGGGCTCCGGCTGGTCCGGAACTCGGGCGGAGCGTTCGGCATCCTCCCCGGCGCGCCGGTGTTCTTCTTTGCGGCGAGCCTGCTGATCGTCGGCTTCGTCGCGGTCTGGGGATGGCGTAGCGGGACGCATTCCGTGGCGCTCGGCCTCGTCGCCGGCGGGGGAATCGGGAACCTGGTCGACCGGCTCGTCCGCCCGCCAGGGGGCATCATGGGCAGCGTGGTCGACTTCCTCCAGCTCCCGTACTGGCCGACCTTCAACCTCGCCGACACCGCGATCGTCGTGGGGGCCGGCCTGCTCCTGCTGGCCCAGCTTCGCCGCCGAGACTGAGCCGTGGGGTCGAGTGGCGGCCTTCCCGGCCCGCTGGAGGTCGACCCGGAGGGCGAGGGCCGGCGGCTGGATGCCTGGCTGGCAGTGGCAGCCGGGATCTCGAGAAGCGTGGCCGGCCGCCTGATCGAGCAGGGACTGGTAACCGTCGACGGCGCCGCGGCGGCCAAGTCGCTGCGGCTGTCGGCCGGGCAGCGCGTGCTGGTCGATCGACCTGCGCCGCCGCCTCCCGCCCCGACGGCGCCGTTCGAGGTGCGCTTCGAGGACGAGCACGTGGCGGTCGTCGCCAAGCCGGCCGGGGTGGTCGTCCACCCGGCCCCCGGGCTCGCCGACCCGACCCTGGTCGACGCGCTCCGGGCGAGGATGCCGCTCGCCCCCGCCGCGGGCGAGGACCGGCCGGGAATCGTTCACCGCCTCGACCGCGACACCTCCGGGCTGCTCGTGGTGGCAAAGACGGACGCCGCCTACCGCGGGTTGGTCTCGGCCATGCAGACCCGCGAGGTCCGCCGCAGGTATCTGGCCCTGGTGCTGGGGGAGTTCTCGCTTCCGGCCGGGCGCATCGAGGCGCCGGTCGGGAGGGCCCCCCGAATTCCCACGCGGATGACCGTCACGCCCGAGGGGCGCGAGGCGGTCACGCAATTCCGTGTGCTCGAGGCGCTCGGCCGGGTCGCGCTGCTCGAGGTGCACCTGGGGACGGGACGCACCCATCAGATCCGCGTGCACCTCGAGCACATCGGGCACCCCGTCGTAGGGGATCCGACCTACGGGCGGCGGGCGCACTCTCTGCAGACCGAGCTTGGGCTGGAGCGCCCGTTCCTCCATGCCGCCGGCCTGAGCTTCGACCATCCGGTGCTGGCGGGTGTCCGTGTGGACGTGAGCGAGCCGCTCCCGCCGGATCTCGAGGCGGCGTTGGAGCGGGCCCGGCGTGCGGCCGGCTAGTGCCCTGACCACACTGGAACGCCCGCAAATCCACCACCTGAGGAGCGCGGCGTAGCAGCCTGTTCGACATGAGCGAACTGGTGAAGGTCCGCCGCCTGACCGAGGAGGAGGGCCGGCGGTTGCAGCGCCTGGTACGTCGTGGAGAAGCCAAGGGCAAGGCGAGCGTCGTCCGAT
>JBOGWP010000159.1:0-72641 GCA_050693875.1 Actinomycetota bacterium | reverse complement strand
CCTCGGGTCACGGCGCTCGACCCGGCCTGATCTGACCTCCCCCCGCGTGGACACACGCGGTCTTCGGCGCTCTCACGCGTTTTCCCTGGTCAACGGCCCTTTTCGGCGATCCGTCTGCTCACGAGCTGCGGAACTCGGAGTCAGGGGCTCCCCTGAAATCCTTCGGGGTCGGCGAGGATTCGAACGACGGACGCGAGGGATTTCTCCCAACTTCCATGAGCGGCCCCGACGTCGGTGACCGCCTGGCGGGCGAGACGAACTCGCAGCTCGTGATCCCGGCACAGCCGCTCGAGTGCGGCCGCCAGCCCGTCCACCGTTCTTTCCGCCAAGAGGCAGTTGCGCTCGTGGCGGAGTATCCAGCCGCCGGCAGGATTGTCGAAGGCAACCACCGGGACGCCGCACGCCATCAGCTCGAGCGGCAGATACGAGGGATGCTTCGACACAGTGAGCACGAGCCCGACGTCGCATGTCCTGTAGAGAGGGCCGGTCGCCCGGTAGTGAACGAGTCCGAGATGTCGGATACCTGCTCGACCGGCATCATCCTCCGACAGCGCCCACGACCCGGCAGTCACGATGCGGACGCGGTCGCCCAGCCGCGCCTTCAGCTCGCGCAGCGCCAGTGAGGCAAGCTCCCAGCAGTTTCGCCAGTGACCGGGGCGAGCGTAGACGAACACGGTCACAGGATCGCCAGGCCTCGATTGGTCGCGCCCCTCAGCATGGAAGATGTCGGTGTCGACGGCCGGAACGAAAGCGTGACCCTTCCCCCCGTAGTCACGCTCGTAGATGGTTCGCAGGGTCTCGGTATTGCAGAGGCCGTAGAGGCCGAGGCGGTACGTCTCCTCCGCAAGCGCATAGAGCGTGCTGGCCGGATAGAACATCGGCTCGAAGTCCTGGATGAGGTAGAATTTCCGCCGCGTATGGGGGAACTTGGCGACCGAGTAGGCCGTCACCCAAAGGGTCGCGATCGACACGTCGGCCTCTGGGACGCGCTCCAGCGAGCGTTCCGACACATCGGTGAAGCAGATCTCACCTCGAGCAAGGGAGGGGAACGCCGCAGCGATACCGGAGCGGATGAAGTCGTCGGGCGGGTGACCCCAGACGACGAAACGATTCGAGACGCCGTGGTGGCGCGACAGATGGTCGGCGATGCGGAGAGCCGTGTTGATGCCGCCGTAGAAGGGGCTGTCGAACTCCGGGATGAACCAGTTGACCACCTGGACGTCGAGCGGCCCTCGATGGGCCTCGTGCAGCCGGTGAACTGCTTCGACGTCGGCGCGTGACGCCCTGCACGCGTCGGCCAGCGCGAGTGTTTCACCGGCGTCGCTCGTCTGCCGGAAAACCCGGAGGTCGCGCCCCAGGACCTCCCCAACGCGGTCGGCCACGGGGGGCTCGTCACGGAACCGGAGCTGAGGAATCCGGCTCGACAGGGAGAGGCTCGGGGAAAAGTAGGGATCCCCGGCGAAGAGCCAGTACTGATACGCCCAAAAGCTCGCGAAGAAGTCACCTCTCGGGATGGCCGTCCCGCGGGTCGCCGACTCGTGGTGACGCAGCACGGTAAAGGGCGTCACCACGTTGCGAAGCCCGGCGAGGACCGCCTGCAACCCGAGCGCAACATCGCCGCCGCACAGGATGAACTGCTCGTCGAAGCCCCCCAGGGACTCGAACAGGCTCCGGCGGACGGCTAGACAAGCGGCGGTTACCGACAAGGTGTTCCGGTAGGACGTGGTCGGACCGAGGAGAGTGTCGCTGCCCGGGAGGAGCCCCTGGAAGACGTGGTCGGCGAAGCCCCCAAGTCCGACAATCGTTCCGGCGAACTGTATGGTTCCGTCGGGAAAGAGGAGTTGGCAGCCGACCAGCCCCATGCCCGGCCGCCGTGCCCAACCGGCAAGCTCTCGCATCCAGCCCGGATCCAGGACCTCGGTGTCGTCGTTCAAGAAGAGGAGAATGTCGCCTCGGGCCTTTGCGGCGGCGTGGTTGTTGACGGCGGAGAAGTTGAACGGCAGATCCCACCAATCCACGGACAGGTCGAGGCGGGGGAACCTTCCCTGATACCACGCCTCCGCCTCCCGGGTGCGATCGCCGTTGTCCACGACGACCACGTCGAAGCTGGGGTAATCGGTCTTCTCGAGCGAGGACAGGCAGCGCTCGAGCAGCCCCACGGTGTGGCGAGTCGGCACGATCACCGTCACATGGGGCCATTCATCGTGCTCCCAGGTCACTCGAACCGCCCCTCGCTCGACCACCGCCCTCGCGCGCTCCCCGGCCCGCGAGAGCGCGTCGCCAACCGCCCGCGTACCATCGGCGTCGGTCTCCTCTCGCCGCTCCACGAGGTGCGACAGAATGCGGGCCACACGAGCGACCCTTTCCCCACCGAGCTGGGCCCGGAGCAACAGCTCCCAGAGGCAATGTGAGTCGTACTCCCCCCGAAGCCCGCCGTCGGAGAGAAAACGCCGAACGCGGAGCGCGAAGGACCGTCCGATGTAGTCGCGCGAGAGCAGGAGCTCGGGTGACCAGTCCGGGCGAAAGCGGGGATCAGAAAATCCGCCCGCTCCGAGGACGTCGTCGTCCCAGGTCACGAGCTCGAGCAGGGGGTCCCGGCTGGCCGCAGCCGAGACATGATAGAGGCAGTCGGGGGTCAGCCGGTCGCCGGCGCGAAGGAAGAGGACAAAGTCCTGCCCCGAATCCTCGACCGATTGGCGGACCTTCTCAGGGTCGACCGCGCCGGGTCCACCCGGGAACTCCCAGGCGAACACGAACGACCAGAAAGGCCAGGTCTGCGCACGAAGGCTCGCCAGGGTGGCCTGGCCTTCGGGCGTGGCCTCTGCGCCGCCGATGAGGCAGATGAAGGCGACGACATTCGAAGCGCGAAGCGCCGTCTCCCGTTGAGCCCGCAGCTCGTCGGGAGTGGCATCGTACAGCTGGCGCCACTCCGAGTACCCTCGCTGCTGATCGATGGGGGGCGGCGCCTGCTCGGATGGCGTCCGCCACCCGTTGCGGAGGCGTCGGCCCGTCTCGGCCAGTTCGCGCACCGTTGCCCGGGCGGCCGCCAACATGCGGCGCTGGGAAGACCCGGGGGGGAGCAGGCTGCCCGCCGCGCGTCCGATGCGCGCGGCCAGCGCGAACGTACGCGCCCCTCGCAGCGCTGCAAGCTCCTCCCCGAGAAGCCTGATGTCGCCGTGCAGGCCGACGGCTTCGGACTCCAGCGCGGCGAGTGCAACCTGCCGGCGCTGGGCGAGCCGCTCGGCGGATTCCAACCGGATGTTCGCGCCCAGAAGCTCTGCCTTGAGCCAGGCCACGTCTCCCGCCAGCCCGTCCCGGTTCTCCCGGACGGCGGCCGCCTCAGCGGCCCACCCGTCCCGGTCCTCCCCGAGAGCTGCGGCTTCCGTCGCCCATCGGTCACGGTCGCGCTCCAGGGCGCGCGCCTGAGACTCCCACTCGTCGCGCTGGCTCCGGACCGCGCGTAGCTCGTCGTCTCGAGCGAGGTACATCAACAGCTCTTGGGGCGGGATCCGCGCGAGCATCACGCGCTCGAGGGGCTCGGGAAGAGGCCCGTCCGAGCAAATCGCGAGCAGGTAGAGGGGGCCCAGGGGCTCCTCGCTGACCCCCCCGTCGACCGTGACCCGCGGCCTGGGGCCGTCGCCATCGTCCACCTTGGTCGAGGGGCGGAGGATCGCCCCCGCGGTCCAATTGTCCTGGGCCAGGAGCTCGACGTGCCGAAACCGTCCCCGCAGAAAGGCCTCGAACTCGACGTCGTCCAGCTCGTGGACATGAAACGGGTTGCCCTTCGGATACCGGAGCCGGTTCGGAGTCGACAACACGAAGAGGCCGTCGTCTCCCAGAACCCGTCGCACCTCGTCCACGAAGCGCGCCTGCTCGCCCAGGTGCTCCAGGGTCTCGAACGAGATCACGACGTCGAACGAGCCCGCTGCGAACGGCATCTGGGTGGCGTTGCAAGCAAGGAAGCGACGCCCCATCCCCCCGTAGCGGCGGTGCGCGTATTCCACCGCAGCCGCCGCACGGTCGACACCGACGACCTCCGCGGCACCCGCGTTCGAAAGCGTGGCGCACCCATACCCCGCGCCGCACGCCACGTCGAGAACGCGTTTGCCCTCGACGAGCTGGGCGGCGAAACGGTACCGGACGACGTGCTCGACGTAGATCAGGCCCTCCCGGTCGAGGTCGGGGACCATTCGCTCCCCATCGTGAGGGAGTTGGCTCTCCGATGGCAGTGAGTCGTGCTGGGGCAGCTGATGTGGATCCACGAGTGGGGATCTCCTCGGCACCTCTCGGAGGCTGCTCAGGATGGCTGCATAGCATATCCGGATCAGGGACGCCCCCGGCCGGCATGATGGGAACGAGAGAGGGGTCCCGACCGGCGGCCGCTTCGTCACATAGAATGCCAACGCGTGCAGCGGCCCTCTTTCACCGAGGCATTCCTGGCCGAGTCCGCCTCAATACTCGGCATTGCTCCGCCGTCCGACGTGGAGGAGGTCGTGCGCGTCCTGCGGAGCACACGCGATCGCGGCGGGCGGCTCTTTCTCTGTGGGTCGGGCGGAGGAGCGGCGCACGCCTCCCACGCGACCTGCGACTTCCGGAAGCTGGCCGGCTTCGAGGCGTACTGCCCGAACGACAATGTCGCCGAGCTCACCGCCCGGGTGAACGACGAGGGATGGGAGGTCGCCTACTCGAATTGGCTCATCGGGTCCCGCATCCGGTCCGGCGACTGTCTCTTCGTGTTCTCGGTCGGCGGTGGCGACGCGGAGCGCGGGGTGAGCATGAACCTCGTCAAAGCAATCCGGACCGCGAAGGAGGCAGGCGCCTCGGTCACCGGGATCGTCGGGAGGGATGGAGGATACCTTCGCGCCGCCGCCGATGCCTGCATCCTCGTCCCGACGGTAAACCCTGCGAACGTCACCGCCCACACCGAGGGGATGCAGGCGGTCTTCTGGCACCTACTGGTGACTCATCCCGACCTCCTTCGGTCGGCGCCGCGGTGGGAGTCGCTGGACGCAGCCAGAGTCGCCCAGGCCCCTACCCGGTGAGCGCCGATCTGGGGGGAGGCCCGGGCCGCACGACCCTGTCGGTGGTCATGGCCGCCTATAACGAGGCAGCAACCGTCGGGACCGTGATCGAGCAGGTCCTGGCCCAGTCGATCACCGGCGTCGACATCGAGCTGATCGTCGTCGAGAGCGGATCGGCCGACGGCACGCGAGAAATCTGCAGGCGTTACGCCTCAGATGGCCGGGTGAAGCTCATCGAGCAGGATCGGCCTCGGGGGAAGGGAAACGCCGTCCGTGAGGGTCTCCAGCACGCCTCGGGCGACATCGTGCTGATCCAGGACGCAGACCTCGAGTACCGCATCGAAGATTATCCGGTCGTGCTCGAGCCGATCCTCTCCGGTCAGGGGGATTTCGTGCTCGGCTGCCGCCACGCGCCGGGCAAGGCCATGCGGGAGTTCGGGGACGTGAGGCTGGTGAGCCGCGTCATGAACGCGGCGCACTGGGTCTTCACCTGGCTGTTCAACGTGGTCTACGGAACTCGCCTCCGCGACCCCTTCACCATGTACAAGGTGTTTCGGACGAAGTGCATCGCCGACGTCGAGTTTGTCGCCGATCGATTCGACTTCGACTGGGAGCTCGTAGGGAAGCTCGTCCGCCTCGGCTTTCAGCCCATTGAGGTCCCGATCACATACGTCTCCCGCGGATACGACCGGGGGAAGAAGGTGCGGTTCGTTCGGGATCCGCTCACCTGGGTCGTCGCCCTGGTTCGCTTTCGGGTCAGCCCCCTGCGGCCTCCGGATCAGCCTTTGCGCCGGCCGCGCCGACCTCGAGAGCGAGCGACCAGCGGGGTCGAACGCAAGCGATCAGCACGCTGAGCTGGCGGCGCGACTCACGAATAGCCTCGGCACCCCGAACCTCTTCGTCACTGGGCCCCATCAACGTATGTCAGCCGCGCCTACCCGCGTATGGCACGCGGTCCAGGGACGTCTGCCGCCGATGGACCACCATGTCTCCGAGCACGAACGCGAGAAGTGCCAGCAGAGAGATGGTGGCCAGAACCGTCCCGACTCGGAAGGGTCCAGGCTGGTACTTCAACACGACCAGCGAGCGGCCGGCGGGCACCGGAACGCCTCGGAACAGCACGTTGGTAGGAACGACCGGCGCCTCGCGGCCCTTCACCGATGCCACCCAGCCCGGGTAGTAGGTGTCCGTGAGCACCAAGAGTCCCGGCCTGGCAGCGTCGGTCTCGATCACGACCCGGTTGCTCGAATAAGCGAGGATGCGGGCGGTTCCCGGCGGATCCCCTCCGCCCTGTCCAGTCACGAGCGCCGCGGGCAGCTCCCGTGAACGCTCGACCACCGCCTCGCGCCGGGGATCGAACTCCGTCACCTGCACCCAACCGTCGGGGAAGCGCCTTCCCCGGGCGCGGAACAGCTCGAGGGCATCATCGAGGTCTCGAGCAGGCTGCACGCGCCCGACGAGGAACGCCCTCGGCAAGGCCCGATCCCAGCCGAAGACGGCAGCGTCGTGAAACCGCGCGACCTCTCGCAGCCCGTCATCAGAGATCGGCTTCCCCCCCGCGTCGAGCAGCTGGATCTCGGCCCAGCCGGCCCAGTCGTGGGCGCCGTTGCCTCTCGCGTCGGTCCTGAAAACGAGCGAGGTGATCGGCCCGGAAAGCCTCGAGAGGTCGATCTCCGCCTCTCGCCATTCCGGGAGGACGGGGTCGCTGCGCGGCACGTACTCACCCTCCCAGACCTGGCGCCTCTTTCCGTCTCCGCCTACCGCACTCAAGGACAGGGCGACGCCGTCCGCGGTCGGGTCGCTCCACGCCGAGGGATCGACCGCATAACCGAACCGGACTCGAGCAAGCTGCATCGTCTCCACCGGATAGGCCACCTCCTGGGTGCTGTGCAGGAACAGCACGTGCCTGCGGTCCCCACGGATGTCGAAGACGGCGGGGCGGAACGCGGGGTTGGATTCGCGCCGTTCGAAGATCTCCTCGATCACACGACTCCACGGCCTTGTCCCGCTCGTGACGAGGTAGCGGACACCGAGGAGGTCGAACATCGGGTTGTCACGAACATGCGGCGGCGTCCATTGGTCCGCGGGGACCCCGGTGAATCGGTCGCGAACCTCGGGCTCGACGAACGCCCGCATGTAGGCCATGTAGCGGTCGACGTAGAGGGCGTCGAGCGAACGGATGTCGTACAAGCCGAACACCCCGGCCGTGTTCGGGTACAGCTTCCCGTCGTACCCATACATCCGCCCATTGGGGTGGATGGCGGCATCCTGTCGAAGCCGCTCGAGCCACGCGGGAGGATGGTAGGGGTCGTAGCGGTCGAGGTATCCTCCCCTGGGCGCCAGGAGGAGGAGCTCCACGATCACGCCCGAGGCGACCAGAAGCCCCCCGGCGCGCCCCCGCCGGACCAGCAGCCCAGCAATCACCAGCGAAGAACCGGCAACAGCGGGTAGTGCCGCCCGGATCGGGACCGCGGGTTCACCGCGACGCTTGCCGGCCGGAGCGGCCACTGCGGCGAGCGCCAGCACGGAGGCGAGCAGCAGTGCAACTGCCGAAGCGTGGAGCCAGGGTCGTCGGTTCGTCGCGCCATCGATCACTGCCTGCACACCGATCGCCGCCAGCATGACCAACCCGAAGGACACGACGGGTAGGGCGAAGACCGGGAAGATCACGAGTTCCGCGAGCGGCAGGCGGCCGATCCACTGCACGAGTGGGCTTCCGACGATCTTCAGCGTCAGTAGTCCGACGAGGGCGAGGAAGAACCATGCGACACGACGCCGGTTCCGCCCGATCGAGAAGACTGCCACCACTGCCAGCGCGAAGACAGCGACTCCGTTCCAGTTCCTCACGACATCCTGGACGTGCGGAAGAGCCCAAACGAGGGGCGTCCATGGCGAGTCGATCCTGACGCCGGGGCGCTCTGCCGCATGGATGTTGAAGGAGCGGGTCACGAATTCGAGGAAGGCGAACAGGAGCGGGGAGGCCAGGGCGACCCCCATGATGACCCCTCCGGTGATCCGCAGAACGACGTTCCATCGGCTGCTCTCGAGGGGTCCGACGAGAATCCGAAACAACGCGTAGGCGCCGGTCGCCGAGAGGACGAAGAACGATGCCTCCGGCATCCCCACGACAAGGTTTCCCGCGACGGCCAGCGCGAGCAGGGCAACGGGCATCGCACGACGAGACCGAAGAAGCAGCTCGACCGCGGACAGCAGAACTGGAAGATAGAGGTACGACCGGAAGAAGTGGTTGTTCGTGTAGGTCAAGAAGAAGCCGGAGAGGAGGAAGCCGGCGGCCGCGGTCAGACATGCCGGCCACGAAAGGCCGAGGAGGCGGGCGTACCCGTACGCCGCGGCTGCGCCGAGCAGGATGCTGGCGATGAGCGAGAGGTCCCAAGCGAGCTGCGAAGGCCAGATCCGAACCGGTGCGAGGAGAGGGTCAAAGACCCCAGGCTGCATTGCGGCGGCGAGCGGCGTCCCCAGCGCCTGCCACGGGTTCCAGAGCGGCACATCACCCTGGTGGAGCATCCTCCCAACGACTTCGGCCCACGGCTCGAATTGCCAAGCGGATGCCCCCGGGTCGATCCAGCGCTGTTCCAGCGGGACCTTGGGGGTGCCGGGAACGGGATCGAAGCCGTTGACGCCGGGGACGAAGCCGTCGGCGCTGAAGGTCTTCCCCTCAAACGCCACTTGGAAGAACGGCAACGTGACCACGGCGAGAGCCAACACCAGCCCGAGGCGGCCTCCTCGGGCACGCCGTGCTGTCCGGCCAGGCGCTTCGATTGGCGGCGGCGACGCCTCGTCCTCTCTCACCACCTCAATAGGAATCCCGGTGACTAGCGCATGGTGGTCGAGAAGAACGCAACGGTCTCCGCGTAGCTCTCCGGCGTCCCGATCTCGTAGAAGCGCTCCTGGACCTCGAATGCAGCGAGCTCTCGCGCCGCGACGAGACCCGAGAGGACCTCCTCCAGATCGAAGGCCCGATCGGGCGGAAAGGCCTCGAAGGCGGCGATCGGCAAGATGCTCATCCCGTAGTCGATGTGTTCGAACGTGCCGAGCGCGCTCCCCTTCCGGTACTCAACGACCATCCCGTCGGCGACGGCGACGTTGCTCCGGTCCCAGCGATCGCGGTTGTGGAGGACGGTCATGAGCGCTCTCAATCCGCTCGCCCGGTAGCTCTCCTCGACCTCCTTCATCGGCACCGTCAGCAAGGTATCTCCATAGGTCACCCAGAAGATCTCGCCGAGCTGGGTCAGGGCCCGTCGCAGCGCGCCGCCCGTGCCGAGAAGCTGCGGGCCGTCGAACGCGTAGGTCACGGAAAGGGAGTAGCGACTTCCCGTTCCGACGTGGCGCTCGACGAGCTCCGACCGGTGGCCCACCAGCAGTACGACGCGGTCGACCCCCGCCGCAGCCAGGGTGGTCAGCTTGTAGTCGATGAAGGGCCGACCGGCAACGGGAAGGAGCACCTTGGGGAGGTCGCTGTCGTTGATCGGCGCGATTCTGCTTCCCACCCCCCCGGCGAGCACGGCAACGGGGTACAAGCTCAGCTCACCACCAGCTTCGTTCCCTCGTAGTCGAAGCGGAACCGCACCTCCGGGAGCCCGAGGGCGGACATCGCTTCACGAAGGTCCGCCTTGTGCTCCGAGTAGAAGAGGAGGAATCCGCCCCCACCTGCACCGACCAGCTTCCCGCCCTCGGCTCCTGCTTCCAGACCCGTTCGGATCCACTCGTCGATCTGGCGGTTGGTCGCACTCGGCGAGCGCGCCCTCTTGAGCTCCCACTGTTCGGACATCAGGGCAGAGAACCACTTGAGGTTGCCGTCCCGGAGCGCGTCGAAGCTCTCACGCCCGATGCGCTTCACCTGGTCGAGGTTGTCCTTGGTTCCGGCGTCGCTTGCCTTCGACTTCTGGTCCTGATCGGCGAGGATGTATCCGGCCGAGCGCGTCATCCCGGTGTAGAAGAGGTGAAGGTTCTCCTCGAGCCGGTCCCGCGTGGACTGCGCCATCGGCACCGGCGAGATCTCGACCGAGTCGTCCTCTCGGAACTCGAATGCGGTGACGCCTCCCATCGCCGCGATGAACTGGTCCTGCTTGCCGACCGGCTCTCCGAGCCTGTCGATCTCTATGTGACACGCCTGCTCCGCGAGCTGCGCATTCGAGACGACCGAGTGCTGGTAGGCATGGAGAGCCTTGAGCAGGCCGACGGTGAAGCTGCCCGACGAGCCCAACCCGGTATTTGCCGGAATGTCGGCCATCGACGAGATCTCCACCCTGTTTCGCGTGCGCGTCAGCCGGAGGGCCTCTCGAAACAGCGGGTGCCGGACGTCGTCCACCTCCTTCACGCGCTCGATCGCCGAGTACTTGAGCAGGATGTCGTCGTCGAAGTTCTGGTTGATCGCGATGTAGATGTACTTGGTGATCGCGGCGGCAACGAGAAATCCGTCACCTGCCGACCGGTAGTAGGAGGGAAGGTCCGTCCCCCCACCGCCGAGCGAGATGCGGAGCGGCGTCCTCGCGATGATCATGTCTCGTAGGCCTCCTCGACGATGGCGAACGCCGCGGCCGCGTCCGCTGGCTCCGCCCCGATCCCCTCGGTCCCGTCCCGAAGCGTCGAGATGAAATCCTCCAGCTCGCGGGCCCATGACCGGTCTGGCTGCGGCCACTCCCAGGCGGTGGTCGCGGGAGGTCCCATCTCGGGAAGCATCTGGTAGCAGGTCAGGCGTTCGGTCCCGTAGCTCCCCCCCAGCCCGAACATCTCGATCTTTCTCCGCGCGTGAGCGATCTCGAGCGAGAAGATGTTCTTCCATTCGGTCCACGAGGTGTGCAGCCAGGCGAAACCTCCGGCGCGGGGACGGAGGGCAAGGTAGGCGTTGTCCTCCACCAAGGTCTTCCAGAAGTCGGTTCGGAGCTCGACGAAGGCCAGGTCGACGTCGCCGATCAGAAAGCGGGTGAGATCGATCAGGTGCATTCCCTGGTCGAGCAGCTCCCCTCCTCCCGAGACCTCCCTGTTGCTCCTCCACTCCGACTCATAGCCTGGCCTGCCGCCGTGCCCGTATCTCGCTCGAACGTAGATCAACTCCCCCGCATCGTCTCCACGAAGCAGCTCCCGAGCCTTGAGCACTCCGGGATGGAAGCGATGATTGAAGCCCACCCGCACCCGGCGCCGCGAGCGGGCCGCTCCTTCCTGGATGACCTCCAGATCCTCGAGCGCACGGCCCCCGGGCTTCTCCACGAGCACGTGGCACCCCGCCTCGAGCGCCACAAGCGTGGCGGCGGCGAGGTCGGCGTGGACCACCGCCACGACGGCGAGGTCGGCGCCGTCGGCCGCAACCGCCTCTTCCGCGGAATCGGCGACCTGCACCTCGTAGGGCACCAGGGCGGCGGCTTTCTCGGCGCGGGAGCGGTCGAGGTCCGTTACGCTCACGAGCCGCGTCCCCTGCGGAAGCGCGGCAATGCGCTTGTTCCCGATGAGCCCGCACCCGATCACCGCCACCCCGATGGCCACTCAGACCACTGCCCTTTCGAGAACCCACTCGTTCTGCAGGAGATAGTCGACGGTCCGCTCCACGGCGTCACGAATGGTGTAGGCGGGCGACCAGCCGGCGCTGCGCATCTTATTCGTCGAGAGATAGATGAAGGGGTTGTCGCCCACCCAACCGCGGTCGCCCCCCGTGTGCCGGAGGACGGGGGTAACTCCCAGGCGCTCGGCGATCCACCCTGCGGATTCGTCGACCGTGCAGTACGCATCGACGCCGAGGTTGTACACCTCGTAGCGGTGATCCGCCTCCAGGAGCAAGAGCATCGCGGCGACGCAGTCGGTCACGTCGAGATAGCTCTTCCGCTGCCGTCCGTCCCCGAGGACGCGCAGGGTCGTCGGATCGCGTCGGAGCTGAGCCACGAAATCGACCACGTGGCCGTGCGTGTACCGCGGACCCAGGATGGACACGAACCGGAACACGGTCGCGGACACCACGCCGGCCTCGGCATACGCCGAAATCAGGCCCTCCGCGGCCAGCTTCGACGCTCCGTACAGAGAGGTCTGCGCCGGGAAGGGGCAGTCCTCGGGCGTGGGAATCACCGGCGCTTCTCCATAGACGGACCCGGTTGACGAGAACAGCAGTCTGGGGACGCCCGAGGCACGGGTGGCCTCCAGCACATGGCGGGTGACGAGGACGTTCTGCTTGATGTCCCGGTCCGTGGCCTCCCACCCAAAGCGAACGTCGGCATTGGCGGCGAGGTGGAAGACCGCGTCGGACCCGCGGCACACGTCGGCGAGCACCTGAGGCCGTTCGTAGAGGTCCACCTCGACCAGCTCGAACTTCGCCGATCCTCGCGCCCGCTCGAGGAAGCGCATCGTTCCGGTGGAGAAGTTGTCGAGCCCAACCACCTCGTCTCCCCGGGCGAGGAGGGCATCGGCGAGGTTCGAGCCGATGAATCCGGCGACACCGGTGACGACGATCCTCACCGTCGATCAGTGCGGCTGTTCCGCGAAGAGGACGCCATCGATCCGTCGCAGGGCGTACATCGAGGTCCGGTTGAGACTCTCGCCCTCCTGCACGACACGCTCGAGATCGTCCCACTTCACGCTGAGGAGCTTTCCGGTGAGACGCGGCGTCGGGGCCAGCGCCAGCAAGACGGCCGCCTCCCCGACCCGCTCGATCGGTTCGCCGCAGGCGCGCTGCTCGACGGTGCGCTCGTAAAGCTCGGTCCCGGCCAGCTCCGGGCCCGCCTCGATGACCGAATCGATCAATCGAGTGCCGACGGCTCCGGGAGCCAGGGCGTTCACCGCGATCCCGTACGCGGCCAGCTCGCGCGAAATCGTCTCGGTCAGGCAGGCCACGGCAGCTTTCGAGGAGGTGTAGCTGCTCACATTGATCGGCGGGTTCGGTCCCCCCACACCTCCACCGGCGACGTTGATGATCCGCCCTTCCCCCCGCCGGATCATCGCCGGCGCGAACGCCCGGATCGCATGGACGACACCGAAGAGGTTCACCGATACCGACCCGACCCACCCCGCGATGTCGACCTCGGTCAGAGGGCCGACCGGCCCGTATGTCCCGGCATTGTTCACGAGCAGGTCGACCCGCGAGAATTGCGCGAGGACCTCGTCCGCAAAACGACGAACAGCTGCTTCATCGGAGACGTCGACCGTCCGGCTCAGGGTCCCGACGCCGTGCCGGCTGCGCAGCAGGCGCTCCGTCGCCTCCAACTCATCCGCGGATCTCGCGCACAGGGCGAGGTTGGCCCCCTCGCCCGCCAAAGCCTCCGCGATGGCCCGGCCGATGCCCCTCCCTCCCCCGGTCACCACGCAGGTGCGCCCTCGAAGCCGCATCAGTCCACCGCCGGGCTTACGCCCTGCCCAGGACACGCCGACGAAAGCCGGCGGCCCGGGCCGCCGCTTCGTCGAGGAACCCGCCCGGATCGATGAGAACGGGTCGGGCCATCAGGGATGCAAGACGGTGGAGATCGAGCTGCCGGTACTCGGGCCACTCGGTCATCAATACCGCGACCTCCGCCCCTGCTGCAGCCTCATAGGGTTCGCCAAAGACGGGAAAGCCGAGCTTCGACGACGGTTGGGAGCCGATCATCGGATCGTGGCCACGCACGGACATGCCGTTGTCGACGAGCAGGCGGGCGAGCTCGAGGCTCTGGCTCCTTCGAAGGGTATCGGTTCCCGGCTTGTAGGTCAGGCCCAGGAGGGCCACAGCTTTGCTCCCATCGGCGGCGGCGCTCGCCACCTTCTCGGCCAGCGTGACGATCCTGCGACGGTTCACCGACATGACCGCGTCCATGAGCTCCGTCGCAACCCCGTTGTCACTCCCCAGGCGGCGCAGCGACTGGACGTCGCGCCCGAGCGTCCCTCCGGCGTATCCCAGGCCGGGGGCAAGCGGAGCATGTGGGCTGACGCGTCGGTCGAGGCGCATCGCTGCCGCCACATCGATCGCATCTGCCCCCACCTGTTCACAGAGCTCCGACACCTCGCCGATGAAGCTGATACAGGTCGCAAGGTAAGCATTGAGGGCGTGCTTCGCCATCTCTGCGCTGCGCACGCTCATGCTCACCACTGGGCAGTGCAGCCCGGCGAACAGCTCCGAGACGCGTCGCAGGGTCCGGTCGTCGTCGGCTCCGACGACGATGCGGTCTGGGCGGAAGAACGTGGCGAGCGCGCTTCCCAGCCGCAGGTTCTCGGGGACATGGGCAACGAAGACGCTCGCCCCGCTGCCGGCGGCCACCCGCTCGGCGAGCCAATCGCTCGTCCCAACCGGAACCTGGCTCATGACGACGAGCAAGGTCTCTCCGGTGACCACATGGGTGATCGCGTCGGCGAGATCGTGTACCCCGTCGAGCACCGCTCGGTCCTCATCGTCGATGGCCACGTCCAGCGCGATCACGGTGTACTCGGCGCCACCGAGCGACGGGTCGGCGAAGCCCGCCACCTCCAGTCGCCCGGCGGATCGCTGCTCTCGCAGGAGATCCTCGAGGCCCGGCTCGTGCACGGCCGGCCTTCCGGATCGAAGCTTCGTCACGACCTCGTCATCCAGGTCGGTGAGCGTCACCTGGTGGCCCAGGCTCGCCAGCCCCGCACCGACAACCGCCCCGAGGTGCCATGCTCCCCAAACCGCGACGCGTCTCGCGGGCTCACCTCTCCCGAGGCCCGCCCCGCTCGCTCCTGGTTCAGGAACTGCGGCCGTCCCCTTCAGGACATCCAAGCCGCGAACTCGGTCACGAACTGGTGCACCACCTCGTCGGTCTTGGGATGGCTGCACATCCTCTCGAAGAAGATCGGTGGCACCGTCACGATGTGCGCGCCCGCTTCGATCGCCTCGTTGACGTCCATGATGTGGCGAATCGATCCCACGATGATCTCCGCCGACGACCCGCTCCGCTCCATCGCACGCCGGACCTGCGACACGACCGAGCCGGCGTCGTACCCGGTGTCGCGGATGCGCCCCCAGAAAAGGCTCATGTAGCGCGCGCCGGCGTTGAGCGCCATGACAGCCTGGTTGAACGACATCCCGCAGGTTGCGTTCACGGCGACGCCCCGGTCGGTCAGGGCGCTGATCACGCGCAGCTCCTCCCATCCGATCGGCACCTTGACCGTCAGCTCGGGATAATCCCCGAACTCGGCAACGAACTCGTCCGCCTGGCGGATCATCTCGGAGGGGTCGGTGGTGAACACCTCCACCGAGAGGGGAAGGGCCCGGCCGAACTTCTGGACGAGGCGGATGATGTCGCGAATGTGCTCCCGATAGTCGCGGCGCTCCTCCTTCGCCAGGATGGAGGGATTGGTGGTGATGCCGGAGGGAAAGCCGCGCTCGAGTGCCGACTCGATATCGGCAAGGTTGGCACTGTCGACGAAGATCTTCATCCCAATTCCTCCTCACCAAGCAACCCCCGGCGAGAGCCTATCGGACGCGAGACGACGGAGAAAACGTTGCCGCCTTTGGCGAGCCTTGTCATGGACGCGGCGAACCGCCGAGGGCCGGCGCCCGAGGCGAGCCGCAGTCGGGCGCCTCGAAGATGAAGTCGATGCAGTCGCGCAGAGACGATCCGGTGAAGCGCGGCCGAAGTCCCGGGGGCGGCCCCCCAATGCTCGTCGGCCGCCAGCTGTGGGCGGACTCGATGAGGATCCCGTCGACGCCGGCCGCATCCGCGGCGGCGATGTCGGTCCAGCGATCGCCAATGAGCCAGCTGCGTCCGAGGTCGACCTGCCAGTCGCGGGCGGCGGAGTGAATCATCCCGGGTCGGGGCTTCCTGCACGCGCACCCGTCGGCGTTGTCATGGACGCAGACATAGACGGCGTCGATGGGGAGCCGCTCCCGCAGCCGGGCGTTGATGCGCGACACCGCGGCGGGATCGACGTCTCCGCGCGCCACGTCGGGCTGATTGCTCACGACCAGGAGCACGTATCCGGCCTTCTTCAATCGCTCCAGGCAGGCATGAGCGTCTTCAGGAATCTGGAGCTCGTCTAGGTCTCGGGGCGGCCCCGCGATCCCGCCCTCGATGCGCACCGCGTTCAGGACCCCGTCGCGATCCAGGAACACCGCCGCGCGCACGTAGCATCGACCTCGCTCAAGACATGACGGCTCCTCGTCGAGCCGCCCCGGGGACGCCCCTGCTTATACCCTCAGCCCGCTTGCGTCAAGAACCCGAGCACCGCCGAGCGCTTCGGCGAGGTGGTGGGATGCCCGGCCCACCTCCGGCGGTGGCCGGGGCTGTCGCGGACGGGCGGTCCTCCCTTGCTGCTGTCCGCCGCGAAGGGATCACAGGATCATCGGGAGAGCTTGGCCCCCGCGGGGTCGCGGAGGCTCCGCCGATCGGGGGGAGGCACCCCCAGCTCGGCCATCACCTCGACCAGGCCCTCCCGCCGGGCGTCCTGGGGCGCCACCTCCTGCCAGGCGTCCCGCTGGGCCGCCCGGAGGACGTCCCACGTCCCAGGATCCGCGTGCAGCACCCGCGCGTACTCCGCCACCGCCTCGTTGTCCCGCTCGCCACCCGCCGGCCCGGACTCGTTCTCAGTCGGGGCGTGATCGACGAGAAAGGGGGTCCCCGCCCCGACGACCTCCAGGATGGTCTCGAGGGTGGGAGCAAACGCCACGCCGACCCGCGCGCGCAGCAGGAACGGCCGGGGGTTGGCGACGTTGGCGACCACGGGCACGGGAACCCGTGCCTGCGCCACAGAACCCGGTGCTATCGCTTGCACCGGCAGGTCCGGCATCTGGGCGAGAACACTGACGACTCCCTCGTACAGCCCGTCGGTGCAGAGCGGCTCGTCGGGAAGCAGGAGGCACACGCCGATGCGGTCGCCGAATCCGGGGGCCGGATCGGCCACCACCAGCCCTCGCGGGACGACCACGACCCGAAGCCCGGGTGCCACCGCCCGCCACCGGTCCCGTTCCTCATCCGACGCGCAGACCACCAGCTCGGCCCAGCCCGCCGCGCGGCGCTCCCCATCGGTGTGCTCTTCCGCGCCCGATTGCGGCCGCCCTGCCCACCAGACCCGGGCCGCCCCCGGATGCGTCTCGGCGAGCAGGCGTCGCCGCTCGTCGAGCACCCGCACATCGGCGACGATGCAGGCGGCGTAGTGCCCGAGGCGCAGGGCGAGCCAGTCCTCCTCGAAGTCGCGGGGCCGGGCCACCTCGACGCCGAGCGCCCTCCACGACTCCTCCTCCGCGATCGCGGGGGCGGTCTTGTCGAGTGTCACGGTCAGCCGGTTCTCCGGCCACAGCCGCGCG
The DNA here is from genome assembly GCA_050693875.1 of Actinomycetota bacterium. Classification (GTDB taxonomy): domain Bacteria; phylum Actinomycetota; class CADDZG01; order JAHWKV01; family JBOGWP01; genus JBOGWP01. The sequence goes on along the minus strand of JBOGWP010000159.1, from coordinate 55,388 downwards.
ATCTCAGGGAGGGCCTCCGCGAGATCCCGATCCGCCGAACCCCAGCGATCCAGCGGAAGTCGGGGATGCGCGACGAGGATCCGCTGCACGGTTCCGGCGTCACGGGCAGCCATCAGGCGCGGAGGCCGGCGGAGCGGATCGTCGAGCGAGGGCCGCTCCCGCAGTGAGGAGCGCCAGCGACTGCGAAGGATCTCGGTGTTCCTGCGGACCCGCCGGATCGCCTCCTCCCGCGGCGCGGAGCCCCACCGGGCATGGACCACCCGCGACCCCGGCTCGTAGACCACCCGCAGCCCGCGTTGGCGGAGGCGAAGGCAGAGGTCCACGTCCTCGCAGTAGCCGAGCCCGAAGGCGGGGTCGAACCCGCCCAGTTCGAGGAACAGCTCTCGCCGGATCACGAGGCATGCGGCTGAGCCGTACTCGACGTACCGGCGGAAGGCGTAGGCATCGTCGTCGGGATCGTCTCCATCCCCAATCGCCACCGTCGAGCCGTCCGAGGAGACGGCAGCTCCCGCCTCCTGTAGCGAACCGTCCAGGTTCAGCAGCCGGGGAACTGCGGCGCCGGCCAGTGGATCGGCGTCCAGCACCTCGAGCAGCGGGTCGAGCCAGCCCGGCTCCACCAGGCAGTCGCTGTTCAGCAGGCACAGCGTGCGGCCGGTGGCGTTCCTGGCGGCGAGATTCATCCCCGGCCCGAAGCCGACGTTGCGATCGTTGAAGACGATGCGCGCACCGACCAAATCGCGCCGCAGCGCCGCCACGGTGTCGGGGGGCGACGCATTGTCGACGATCACCACCTCGTAGCGAGCCGGCGTGTGCTCGGCGACCGCCTCGAGGCTGCGCCGCGCCCACTCCCATCCGCCGAACGTCAGCATGAGGATCGACAGGTCCGGCCGGTCGATCCTCGGGATCTCGACCGGCCGTGCCGCGGGCCCGGCCTCCGCTACCGGCGCCTTCTCAGCCACGAGTAGAGGTCACGAAGCATCGCGGTGTACCGAAACGTCTTGGTGCTGCGCAGCGCGTGCAGCTCTTCATGCGCCTGCGCGGCCTCGTCGAGCGCCTTCCGCATCCACCGCACTTCGCGACGGAGATGGTTCAGCTCCGCCTGGAGGGGATGGAGGCGCTCGGCGAAGGCGAGGCGGTCGCGGCCGACCCGCCCGGCGAGCACCTCGTAGGCACGGCTCAGCCGCTCGAGTCTCCATTCCACGTCCTCGATCCCGACGGTGGGCCGGGCCGCCCCGGCCCTACCCGCCGACGCGGCCGCCTTTTCGCCGGCCTCTGCAAGCGCATCGAAGTGCGCGTCGAGCCGGGCGAGGAGGTCACGGCGGGCAGACGGAGCGGCGCGGGCGGCACGGAGTGCTGCGGCGAAGCCCGCCGGGTCGCGTACAACCTGAAGCCTCGAACCGGCGACCGAGGCCAGGTCGGCGAGGTCGCTGCGGGTCTTGGAGGCAAGGCCCACGACCGGACGGTCGTAAGCGAGCGCGGCGCCGGCGACGAATGGCGACGAAGCCACGACGGCCTCCGCCGCCGCGACGGCGGCGATCACATCGCCCGCGTCCGCGGCCTCGGGCAGGTGATGAGTGGTCGCGGGCAGCGCGGCGGCGATCGCGCGGGCAACGTCGTCGTCGCCGTAGCAGCGCCCCGAGCGCACGAGGACCGGTCGGAGTCCGGGATGCCCCTCGAGCACCTGCTCGACGGCCGCGGCGAGGTCCGCTGGATCCGCATCCGCCGTCCGGTCCGCCTGGACGACCAGGACGGGCCCCTCCGGCGGGAACCAGTCCATGTACCGTAGGTACTCGAGCCGCATCTTCATGGTGTCTGGAGGGATGAGCCGCGAGGCGAGCAGCCCCGGCCAGGGAACCACCTCGATCTCTCGGATGACGCCCGCCTCTTCGAGAACACGGCGTGCCGCCTCGCCTCGCACGCTGACGGCCGCGCGGCCGGCCACCGCGGCTCGCAGCCGCTCGGCGTCGCCGGCCTCGGCGTCGTCGAAGCCTGCCGCGCTCCAGATGACCGCCGTCTCACGCTCGAGGTCGGCACCGAGCCCGTCGACGAGGAACCTCGCCGGCGACCACGCGGCGATGCGTCCCGGCTCCTCCCGGTAGGGCGCGGCCAGCCGCTCGTCGTGGAGAGGGAGGGTGCAGCCCGCCCCGACGATCACGAGGTCGAGCTCCGTGGCCAGCTGGGCGAGCCGCTCGGGCTCCCAGCGGCCGAGGGGCTCGGGCGGGACCCCCGCGTCGAAGGTGCTCGGATGCAGCTCCCCGAACGGGGCGAAGGTGCGAATGCGAGCGTTGGGAAGGCGCCGTCCCAGCTCGTTGCGCACGATTCTGGGTAGCACCGCGTCCGAGTGATCCTCCAGATCGAAGGTCCCCCAGACCCCGATCCGGCAGCCGGTTCCCTCGGCGTTCCCGAAGCCCATCACGCCAGCATGCTAACGGCACGAGGGACGAAGGCCAGCGCGCCGCGCCCGATGGTGACGATCCGCCCCACCGGCTGCTCACCCTACCCTTGATGCTCCAGCTTTCGGCGGAGACGGCCGAGGCGCCGGTCCCATTGCGCGACCACGGAGCCCATCCAGCCGGCCGCCTGGTTCATGGGACCCGGCGTCAACCGGTAGCGGTTCTCCCGCCCGACACGCTCTCCGCGCACCAGCCCGGCGGTCTCGAGCGCGTTGAGGTGCTTGGCCACCGCCTGACGGGTCACCGGCAGGCGGCCGGACAGCTCGGTCGCGGTCATCGAACCGTGCTTGGAGAGGAGCAGCACCACCTCGCGCCGGGTGGGGTCTGCGAGGGCGGAGAAGACTGCCGCGGTCCGGTCGCGCCCGGTCATCGCCAGAGCATGATCCGCGGAGGCGCCCCACGGGGTTCGGGTGGGGCCTCGAGCGTGAAGATGGGGCCGGCCCCGGCGGGTGCCTCGGCCGTCGGCCCCCATTCGCTCACCTGGATGCGCGTCCCCTCCGGAACCTCTTCGAGCACGACCTCGACGGTCGTTCCCGGCACCGGCTCCACGTCACCCTCCTCGGCGACCTGAAAGAGCAGCCAGCGGAACAGCAGCCGCACCGGCCGCTCGATCTCGAGGACGCGGGCGCGCCGAATCGCTCCCGACTCGCGCATCACGATCCGGCCCCCAGGCCGGAGCCCGAGCTCGAGCACCTCTGCCTCGAACCACTGCGACAGCTCGGCCGGCTCGGTGATCGTCGGCCATACCGTCTCCGGCGGCGCCGGCAGCACTTCGACCCGCTCGACCCGGTTCACGCTCTCTCCTCCCGCAACCCTACAGTTGCACAGTCGCTCTCGCCTGCGCGAGACTTGCGCAACCGCTCGGTTGCACTATAGCGCAGCGGCCGGCGACAGGTGGGCAGATAGGACGACGGAATGCACGAGGACCTGAAGGCCGGCGGGAGGCGGAGCCGCCCCCCGCACCGGCGGGCGCCGAGCCGCCCGCTCCGGAGCCCCCGCGGCCACCGGTCCAGCCTCCTCCGCCCCCGGTCCTCCCGATCGTGGCCGAGGAGATCGGCAACGACGAGCGGTCTCGAAATCTACTCCCGCCTGCTGGGGGAGCGCATCGTCTTCCTCGGCTCGGCAGACGATGCCGTGGCCGGGCTCGTCGTCGCCCAGCTCCTCTTCCTCGAGTCGGAGGGACCCGACCTGGACCTCCACCTCTACGTGAACTCCCCCGGAGGCTCCGCCCCTGCCCTCCTCGCCGTCTACGACGCGATGCGGTGCATCCGCCCCGACGTCGCCACCTACTGCCTCGGACGGGCTGCCTCGGCCGCCGCAGTAATCTTGGCAGCCGGCGCCGCCGGAAAGCGGCACGCGCTGCCGCATTCGACGGTGCTCCTCCACCAGCCGAAGGGCGAGGTCGGCGGGCGGGACATCGACATCGAGATTCACGCCCGCGAGATCCTTCGGCAGCGAGCGCTGATCGACGCGATCTTCGCCCGCCACACCGGACAGCCCGTGGAGCGGATCAGCCGCGATACCGAGCGTGACTTCATCCTGTCGGCGGAGGAGGCCCGGGCCTACCGGATTGTCGACCACATCTTCACCGGGCGCGGGAGTGATTCGCTCCCCCACCTCGCTTCGTCCCGACGCTGAGAAGCGCTGCCTTGCGCTCCGGCGGGTCGTGTATCGTTCCCCCGACTCTTCCCCGCGAGCGGGGATCGACCGCTGGAGGTACGAGGATGCTGCTCAAGACGTCCGCGCTTGCCGTCTTCGCCGTCATCCTCTCCACCGCCGGCCAGATCCTGCTCCGGGCCGGCATGGAGCAGGTCGGGTACATCGGTGGCCCGCAGCTCAAGAAGCCCGTCCGCCTGGCCCTGAACATCGCGACGACGCCCCAGATCCTCGCTGGACTTGCCATCTTCGTGATCTCGGCGGCGCTCTGGCTGGTGGTGCTGTCGCGCGCGCCGATCAGCTTCGCCTACCCCTTCGCCGGCATCACCTATGTGGTGACGACGGGCTTCGCCCAGTTGGTCCTCCACGAGCACGTGACCAGCCTTCGCTGGCTCGGCGTGGCGGTGATCGTGCTCGGCGTCGTGGTGATCAGCCGCACCGCACCACCCGGCCTCGACTAGGCAGGATGGGGATCCTCCCGCCGTCGACGACGCGTCAGGGGGGAGCATCAGCGGCAACGACGAGCAGGTCGGCCGCATCCTCGATCGTCGCGAGGTCCTGTCGCTGCTCGAGGCAGCCGTCTCGGCCGGGTGCACGACGCGGCAAGGGGGCCCCGCGGCGCTCCGTCCTCACCCCGGCTTCGTCCCCGCAGACCGGTTCTCCCCGGCGAGCCCACAACCGGTTCGTCACCGGTCACCGGCTGCCCCTCCGCCGAGCCGACGGGGACGGCCGCAGGCGGACCCCCGCCTGCGTTGTGCGGTCCACTGGCCGGCGCCACGGTCGACGTGTGGCATTGCGACGCCGCCGGGGTGTACTCGGACGCTCGCGATCCCGGCTTCGTCACGACCGGCAAGAAATTCCTGCGGGGCTACCAGACCACCATGCAGGTGGGGCGACCTGGTTCACCACCGTCTGCCCGGGCTGGTACCAGGGCCGGGCACTGCACATCCATTTCAAGATCCGTCTGACCGACTCGGGGCGCACGTTCGACGTCACCTCCCAGCTCTACTTCGACGACGCCTTGACCGACCTGGTCCACGCTGGGGCGCCCTACGCGGCGAAGGGCCCGCGGACACTCCGCAACAACGGCGACGGAATCTTTCGCAACGGCGGCGACAAGCTCACCCTCGACGCCGCGAAGGAGGGCGCCCGCTACTCGGCGACGTTTGCCATCGCACTCCAGGTCCGAGCCGCCGCCTCTCGGGAACGTTCGCATACGCCCAGGAAGGCTTCGGCCTTCTCACAGGGGGCCTCCCAGGTGCGAGCCCGACCATGGAACCAAATCGAACGAGGGAGGCGGCTGGTGCGAACGAAGTTGTTTGATCGGCTCAACAATCGTCCTCGCCGCGGTCGTCGTGGCGGTCGGTGGGTCCTACGTCTACGTCCACCTCATCGAAGGACCTCCGGAGGAGCGCCTCACGATCCCGGATGCGGACTCCACGGCCGCAACCGCGAGCGACTCGACATCCGGCTCGAGCACCGCGACCGACCTCATCTGGAGCGTCGTCGACGGGTCGGCTACCGGGTGAAGGAGGTGTTGTTCGGGCAGGACAACGAGGCGGTGGGCCGGACCGGTGAGGTAACCGGAACGATCAAGGTGACCGGGACGACCATCGAGGAGGGGAGCTCACCGCCGACCTCACCTCGGTCTCGAGCGACCAGGAGCGCCGGGATCGGCAGTTCCACGGCCGCATCATGAACACGGCCACCTATCCCACTGCCACCTTCAGGTTGACCGAGCCGATCCTGGTTGACGCGGTCCCCCAGGACGGGGTCGAAGGGACCGTGAAGGCCAGGGACAGCCTGACGCTGCACGGCGTTGCGAAGAGCGTGACGGTCAAACTCACCGGACGCCGCGACGGCTCGACGATTCAGTTAACTGGCTCGATCCCGATTGCCTGGGTGGGCTGGAACATCCCCAACCCCAGCTTCGGCCCGGTGACGACCGAGGACCACGGCGAGCTCGAATTCCTGCTCGTGATGAAGCACGAGTGACGCGCCTCATACGGCGCTCGACCGCCGCCCCCTGCGCAGCCACGGCCCCCGTATGCCGGGGGCCGCCTCATGGCCTGCGGCAGACGTAGGCAAGCAGGTAGCAATCCTCGATCTCCCAGTAGACCCCCTGGTTGGCGGCGACCTCCTTCGTCGAGAACGGCCCCCCGTGCGCCGCTGCCCCGGCGTAGTTCAACCCCTTCGCTTCGAGGATCTCAAAGCCGGCCCGCTCGAGCTTTGCGACAACCTGTGGATGGGTGTACTCCACCCGGTGGTCCGGGTTGATGAGCTCGTCCTGCTGCATCCGGCAGACTCGGCCGTTCGGGGTGTCGAGGCCCAGCCATCCGCCGGGCCGCAGCACCCGGAACACCTCCTTGAGCGTGAGGTCGGCGTCCTCCTCGGCCACGTGCTCGATGGTCTGGCCGCAATACACGAGGTCGAAATCGCCATCCTCGAATGCAGAGAGGTCGGTCATGGAGTGATAGCGGTACCAGACCGGCCCGAGTGGAGTGTCCACCCGATCGACCGCCCGGCTTCCGGCGTAGAGCTCGTGGCGGGCCTCGAGCGGCAGGTCGACGATGACGAGGCGCTCGAAGGGGTAGGGGTAGCCCAGCCCGACAAAGGCCCCCTCGACGTTGGACTGGTGGGTCCCCCCGATGTCGAGGATCTGACGCGCCCGGGGAAGGCCGCGGACGAAATCGCACCGGCTCAGATGCAGGGAGTTGAGGAGGTCCGTGAACCGGACGCGGAAGCGGAACTCCTCCGAGCCCCGAATGGTCTCGAGGAAGGCCTCCCGGGTCAGCTCACCCGAGGTCAGCAGCCGGCGGTAGTGGTCCAGCCCCGCAGGATCCGGATCCCGCAAGAGGAGATTGCGATAGGCGCCGATGATGTAGCCGCGGAGAGAGAGGTCGCGGAGGAGGCTGAACGGAGGCCGCTCGAGGAGCCGCCTCCTCGGCCCGGCCTGCAGCCGCCCGGTCTCGTCCCCCGTCGTCCCCAACCTCCCTGCGCCCTGCCCCGGCTCGGCGCACGCTCCGGCCCCTGGCGAGCGATGAGGAACGGCACCTGAGCCTTCAAGTGCGGTGCGGGGATGTTATCCCAGACGAGGACCTTGGGTACGCTTTCCTGACTAATGACTCAAACCGGCCCGCTAAAGTACCCTGTCCGCCATCCGATTCTCCCCTGGTAAGCCCTCGCCGAAAGGATCCTGATGAATTCGACGCCTGCGGCGCGCCGACTCGGGCGCGTGCTGTCGGTCGCCCTGCTCGTCTCCGCCGCCGTCGTTCCGCTCGCGGGCCCAGCGGAGGCCGCGCCCCGCCTCGTCTGGGAGCGCACCCTGGGGGGGCCGGTTCAGGAGTCGTCGCCCGTGATTGCCGACCTCGACGGAGGCGGCCCGGACGTGGTGTTCGGGGCCCGAGACGGCCAGGTTTGGGCCCTGCACGCCGGCGATGGATCCGATGTCGGAGGCTGGCCCCGCGGAACCTCCAACGGGATCTCCTCCTCACCCTCCACCGCCGACACCGACGGTGACGGCCGGCCGGAAATCTTCATCGGCAGCGGGACGGCGGAGACGACGGGCGGTGCCCTCTACTCGTTCGACCACGACGGGGGGCAGCGGTTCCGGTTCGTCGCCCGCGACAACGACTTCGCCAATCCCTCCATCTACTCGACGCCTGCGCTCGGCGACGTGAACGGCGACGGGCAGGCCGACGCGACCTTTGGCTCTCTGGGGCTGCAGAGCATCTGGTCGATCTCGCAAAGTGGGGTGACCAACGCCGGGTTCCCCTTCTACTCCGACGACACGGTCTTCTCCTCCGCCGCCCTCACCGACGTCAACGGCGACGGGCGCACCGACTTCATCATCGGGGCCGATTCCATGTCCGGCCCGCCGGTGGACTGGTCGGGCGGGTTCGTCCGAGCGATGACGGGCGGCGGTCAGGTGCTGTGGGAGTTCCGGACGAACGAGATCGTGCAGGGCTCACCCGCGGTCGGCGACATCGATGGGGACGGCAGTCCGGAGGTCGTCTTCGGAACGGGTGACTTCTACAAGCGCTCCGACTCGACGAGGCTCTTCGTCCTCAGCAGCTCCGGGCAGCTGAAGTGGTCGCGGGAGACCGGGGCCTACACGAAGGCATCTCCGACCCTGGCCGACGTCGACGGCGACAGCCGGCTCGAGGTCATCGAGGGCACCTGGTCGGGAGCCAACCCCGGGCAGGTCTGGGTGTGGAAGGGCGACGGACGCGAGCTGTGGCACCACAGCTCCGGAGGTGGTGTGGTGCTCGGCTCGATCACCACTGCCGACATCGACGGCGACGGGGGCCAGGATCTGCTCGTGCCGAGCGGAGCGGGGGTCTGGGCGTTCGACGGAGACACGGGAGCCCAGATGTTCGCGCTCCTCGAGGGCCAGGTCGGCTTCCAGAACTCGCCACTCGTGACCGACGTCGACGGCGACGGGAGGCTCGACGTGCTGCTCGCCGGCACGAAGGGCGGCAAAGGCGTCGCCTACCGCTTCGAGCTCGACGGCGGGAATCTGGGCAACCTCGGCTGGCCGATGTTCCGCCGCGACGCCCGCCGTACCGGCTCGTGGACCGAGTCGTCGCTCACCTCCGACCCCTGTCCCGTGCACGGGCAGGGTGGGTATTGGCTGGCCGCCTCGGACGGAGGCATCTTCGCCTTCTGCGACGTGGCCTTCCAGGGTTCCACCGGCGGGATCCGGCTCAACCAGCCGATCGTGGCCATGGCGGCCACACGCTCCGGAAGGGGGTATTGGCTCGCCGCGGCCGACGGCGGGATGTTCGCGTTCGGGGATGCCGGCTTCCACGGCTCCACCGGCGGGATCCATCTCAACCAGCCCATCGTGGGAATGGCGCGGACTCCCTCTGGCAACGGCTACTGGCTCGCCGCGGCCGACGGCGGGATGTTCGCGTTCGGAGACGCCGCCTTCCATGGCTCGACCGGTGGGATGAAGCTCAACCAGCCCATCGTGGCGATGGCATCCACGCCCTCGGGTGACGGCTACTGGCTCGCCGCGGCGGACGGCGGGATGTTCGCGTTCGGAGACGCCGCCTTCCACGGCTCGACCGGTGGGATGAGGCTCAACCAGTCCATCGTGGGAATGGCACGGTCCCGAAGCGGCAACGGGTACCTGCTGTGCGCCTCGGACGGCGGGATCTTCGCCTTCGGAGATGCCGAATTCCACGGGTCGACCGGTGGGATCAAGCTCAACCGTCCGATCGTGGACATGGCCGCCGTCCCGTCGGGCCGGGGTGTCGGTGCGGAGCTGGGTGTCCCCTCGACTGATGGATACTGGCTGGTGGCCTCGGACGGCGGGATCTTCGCCTTCAACGCCCCCTTCCTTGGATCGACCGGTGGGATCAAGCTCAACCAGCCCATCGTGACGATGACCGCCGCAGGAACGTGAGCCCTGGCCACCCGCGCGGCCTACCGGTGCCGGCAGTGTGGGTGCACAGCCCCCGGGGGTTAGGCTCGCCAAATGCGCGTCCTCGTCACCGGAGCCGGCGGCTTCGTCGGCCACCACCTGATCGCCGATCTCGGGCACGCCGGCCACGAGGTGGTCGCGTGCTCGTTGCATGCGTTCGAGGCTGAGGCCGCGTCGGCGATCGAGGCGTTCGACCTTCGCGATGCCGAGGCGACGGGCGCAGTCATCGGCCGCCACGAGCCGGACGCGGTGATCCACCTGGCGGCACAGGCCTCGGTCCCCCGCTCCTGGGAGGCGCCGGCCGAGACCTACGAGATCAACGTCGTCGGAACCAGCAACCTGCTCGAGGGCGTCCGGAACCGCCCGGAGACGAGGGTGCTGCTGGTCGGCTCCGCCCAGGTCTACGGGTCCGCCGGCTCCAATCGCCCGCTCACCGAGTCCGACCCCCTGCATCCGCCGTCCCCGTACGCGGTGAGCAAGGCCGCCGGGGAACTGATCGGGATGCTCTACCACCGCGAGCTGGGGGTGTCCGTCCTCGCCGCGAGGCCCTTCAACCACACCGGCCCTGGCCAGGGCGAGGGGTACGCGGTCGGGCATTTCTGCGCGCAGATAACGGACATATCCCGTGGGCGCAACCCGCTCATGCGGGTCGGCCGGCTCGACTCCCGGCGCGACTTCCTCGACGTCCGTGACGTCGTCGCCGCCTACCGGCTCCTCATCGAAGGGGGGGACGGCGGCGAGGTCTACAACGTCGCATCGGGCGAAGCAGTGCTGATCGGAGACCTCCTCAAGATCCTCCTCGACGTCGCCGGGCTCTCTGGTCGGGTCGAGGTCGTGGAGGAGGCGCCCCCGCGGGCGGGGGATCCCCAGATCCTGGTCGGCGACAGCTCGAAGATCCGCGAGGCCGTGGGCTGGCGCCCGGAGATCCCGATCGAGATCTCCCTTGCCGACACCCTCGCCTGGTACGAATCACGACCCTGAGCGGAACACGGTTTCACCCGCCGCCGTTCGCCCGCTATCCTTTCGCCGCACCGAGGTCGGAGGAGTCTTCGTGAAGGTATTGATCACCGGGACCACCGGATTCGTCGGCAGCCACCTGGCGGAGTACTGCCTGGCGCGCGGCAACCTCGAGGTCGTCGGCACCTACCGGTGGAGGAGCCGGCGGGAGAACATCGAGCACATCAAGGACCTGCACCTCGTCGAGGTCGACCTGCTCGACCCCGCTTCGGTCCATCGGGCGCTCGAGTCGATCCGGCCGGACTGGATCTTCCACCTCGCGGCGCAGTCCTTCGTTCCGACCTCCTGGAACGCACCGGGACAGACGCTCCAGATGAACATCATGAGCCAGCTCAACCTCTTCGAGGCGATGCGGGCCCTCGACCTGCTCGACACCCGATTCCTCGTCTGCGGTTCGAGCGAGGAGTACGGGCTGGTTCTGCCGAGCGAGACGCCCATCAAGGAGACCAACCCGCTGCGCCCCCTCTCACCGTATGCGGTCAGCAAGGTTGGACAGGACTTCCTCGGCTACCAATACCACCGCTCCTATGGGTTTCACGCGGTGCGGACCCGGGCGTTCAACCACGGGGGGCCGCGGCGCGGGGAGGTGCTGCTGCCCTCGGCCTTCGCTCGCCAGATCGCCGAGATCGAGAAGGGGGCACGGGAGCCGGTCGTGAGGGTGGGGAACCTCGACGCCGTTCGGGACTTCACCGATGTCCGCGATATCGTCGTCGCCTACTGGCTGGCGCTCGAGAAGGGAGCGCCGGGCGAGGTCTACAACATCGGCAGCGGCGTGGCCCTCACCATCCGCCAGATGCTCGACCATCTGCTCTCGTTGTCGGAGGCGGCCATCGAGGTGGAGCAGTCACTCGACCGGATGCGTCCGTCTGACGTCGAGATCCTGATCTCCGACTCGACGAAGTTCCGCGAGGCTACCGGGTGGACCCCCGATATCCCGGTCGAGACGATGCTTGCCGACACCCTCGACTACTGGCGCGAGCGGGTCTGACCCGTCACCCCCGGCCGAGGTCGAGGACTTCCTCAGCCCGCAGGGCCTCCTCGTAGGACGCCCCCTGCGGGATCTCCGCCTCGGGCTTGCCCGCCACGTAAAGGTGCCAGATCTGCTGCCCGAGGAGCCCGAACCGGCCGAGGTCGGCGTTCATCGCCTCCTCGAGCTTGCCGAACCGCACCAGGCCGGCTTCGGCGAAGCGCTTGGTCCACCACGAGAAGGATGCGATGGTCAAATGTCCCTCGATCGGGTTGTTCTCCCCGTCGCGCATCAGGTCGTGATAGGGGATCGGCCCCTCGTAGTCTGGGCCGAGGGCCTCGTACGCATGTAGGACCTCCCAGAGGACCTTGCCCCCGTACCATCCGTTCGGCCCGTAGTCGTTCCGACCGAATGAGGGGATGGTCGCCACGACGAACGCACTCGTGGCCCGGGCCAGCTCGGCCAGTGCCCGGGACACGTCGTGCGGCGGCAGGTGCTCGAGCGTCTCGAACGCCGTGACAACGGGGGCGGCCCCAGTTACGACCGGCAGGCGCACCGCCGAGGCGACGGTCATCCGGCCCCGGACCTCGTCGGAGGCGGACGCGATCGCGTCATGGCTGAGGTCGACCCCATGACCCTCGACGCCGACCTCCGAGAGCGCCTCGAGCAGATACCCCCGCGCCGCCCCGATATCGACGACGCGGGCGGGGCGCAGATGCTTGTAGACGATGTAGGCCGCCACGTTCAGGTTCGACGTCTCGCGCCGGTACTCGGCGTAGCCGGAGACACTCTTTCCGCGGTCGGTGGGGTGAACTCCGGTGCCGAAGTACCGGGAGCTGTAGAGATCCTCGGCGACGAGGGCCCGCTCCAGCTCCGAAACCGCCCGCTCCGCCATCAAGCGCAGTCGCGGGGAGCGGCGGATCCCGCGCGCGAGGAGCTGACGTGCCTTGCGCACGGTTCTGGCCCGCCGGTCCTGCTGCTCGACCCCCACGGCGGGAAACGCTAGCAGACGGGCCGTGCAGATCCGCCGGAAAACCTGCGGCGACCCGCCGCCGCGTGGTTTCCTTTCACGTCATGACCTCGAACCCTCGCCTCGGCGCGTCTCGTCCCAGGGGCTTCCGTTTCGTCACGCTCGTCGCCGCAGCGCTGATTGCGTTGGGCGTCACCGCGTTGCCGGGGGCGCCCGTCCTCGCCTACCCCGCCCCCACCGTCGAGCTCGAGGGGCACGGCTGGGGTCACGGCCGTGGCATGGGCCAGTACGGCGCGCTCGGCTACGCCGTCGACGAGCGCTGGGACTACGGGAGCATCCTTGGGCACTTTTACGGGGGAACATCGCCGGGCGCGGTCGGTGACGGCGTCATCGCCGTCCGTCTCACACGATTCGAGAACGCCGACCTCGTCGTCGCGCAGGAGCGCGGCCACATGCAGACCCCGAGCGGCCCCGGACAGCACTCCGGCCTGCTGGTGCACCGGATCGGGCCAAACCTGTTCCAGGTGTTCTCGGGCGGCGGGTGCGGGGGTCCGTGGACGCTCATCAACGGCGGCGCGATCGGCCCGGTCGTGGTCGAGCCCACGAATCCGACGGGCGAACGTGAGGAGATGCTCCAGGTGTGTGAGCCGGGTGGAACGACTCGCTGGCTGCGAGGAAGCCTGCGCAGCTTCGAGGAGGACGCCCTCCAACGCACCGTCAACGAGCTGCCGCTCGAGGCGTATCTGCGCGGCGTTGTACCCGCGGAGTCACCGTCGTCGTGGGGAGGCCTCGGCGGCGGGATGGGCATGCATGCGCTCCGCGCGCAGGCCGTGGCGGCACGCTCCTACGCGATGTCCCAGGTGCAATCGTTCGGCCGGACGTGCGACTCCACCGCCTGCCAGGTGTACCTGGGCCGCGCCGAGCAGGGTCCGGGCGGTTACCGCGACGTCGAGCAGCCGTCCACCGACTCCGCGGTTTCCGAGACTGCCGGCCAGGTGCGGTTCCGCAACGGGGGTGTGGCCCGGGCCGAGTACTCCTCGTCGACGGGGGGCTGGACTGCCGGCGGGGTCTTTCCGGCGGTCCCCGACGACGGCGACGACGTTTCCCAGAACCCGAACCACCAGTGGCGGACGTCGGTTGCGGTCCCCGCCGTCGATGCGGCGTGGCCGGAGATTGGTCATCTCATCGGGCTCGAGGTGCTCGAGCGCAATGGGCTCGGTGACCTCGGGGGGCGCGTCACCCGAATGCGGCTGGTCGGTACGGCGGGAAGCGTGGTCGTGACGGGCAGCGACGTCCGGTCGAAGCTGGGGCTGCGGTCGGACTGGTTCCAGGTCTTTGCCCCCGACGGCTACCTGATGGTCGCCTCGGACGGCGGCGTGTTCTCGTTCGGCAACGCCGGGTTCTTCGGTTCCACCGGGGGCCTTCGGCTGAACCGTCCCATCGTGGGCATCGAGACGACCCCATCGGGCCGCGGTTACTGGATGGTGGCATCCGACGGCGGGATCTTCGCCTTCGGCGACGCGGGCTTTGCCGGCTCGACGGGCGGGATGCGCCTCAACCAGCCGATCGTGGGGATGGCCGCGACGCCGACCGGCAGGGGCTACTGGCTCGTCGCCTCCGACGGGGGGATCTTCGCTTTCGGCGATGCCGCGTTCCACGGATCCACCGGCGGCATCAAGCTCAACCAGCCGATTGTCGGAATGGCCGGGACCTCGACCGGGTCGGGCTACTGGCTCGTCGCCTCGGACGGCGGCGTCTTCTCCTTCGGAGATGCCGGATTCTTCGGCTCGACGGGGGGCATCCGGCTCAACAAGCCGATCGTCGGCATCGCCCGGTAGCCGGCACCGCCCCACCGCCCCGGCCTCCGGCATCCTGCCGCCGCCCGCGCCGACCACGCTCGATAATCGTGCCGCCATGTGGCGGTCCCGCCTGCAGGACATTGCGACGCGCGCCGCGATCCCGCTGGGGATCTTCCTCGCCTCGCGCCTCGCCGTGCTCGCCGCCGCCTACGCGGCTGTCCTCGTGGGGCCCGAGGACAGCCTGATCGACGTGCTCGGCCGGTGGGACGGCGCCTGGTACCTGCGGCTCGCCGAGCGCGGCTATCCCCACGCGGTCCCGGTGGGCGTGGGAAACCCCGCGCAGAGCACCCTTGCGTTCCTCCCGGGGTATCCGCTGCTCGTCCGCGGCCTCATGGATCGGGGCGTCTACTCCATCACCGCGGGCGTCGTCGTCTCGACCATCGCATCGACGGTCGCCGCCGTAGCCCTATGGTTCCTCGTGCAGCGTCTGAGCGACCGGTCCCTCGCCACCCGTTCCGTCGCCCTGTGGTCGTTCTTCCCGGGCGCCCAGGCGCTGTCGATGGTCTACGCCGACGGGCTGTTCCTCCTGCTTGCCATCCTCTGCCTGCACGCCCTGCTGCGGGAGCGGTGGGTGGTCGCCGGCGTGACCGCCGCCCTGGCCGGCGCGGTGCGCCCGAACGGGATGTTCCTGGTGGCCTGCTGCCTCTGGGCCGCCGTCGTGGCGCTGCGCGCAGGGCGAGGGCTTCGTGCCTTGACGGCGCCACTGCTCGCACCCCTCGGTGCGCTCGCGTTCTTCACCTACCTGTTCGAACGGACCGGTGATCCCCTGGCATGGCCGCATGCCCAGGCGCGCGGGTGGGCGCAGGGGGTCGACTTCGGCTGGTCGGCGGTCACCAACGTCGTCCACGTCGCCCGAGGGCCCCTCGACGACTTCAACCTCCTCGCCTCCGGCCTCACCTTCGTGGCCCTGATCGCGGCGATGGTGCTGCTGACCCGCTGGCGGCCGCCGGTCGTGCTGGTGATCTACACCCTTGCGATCGCCATCCCCGTGATCATCTCTCGGGGCCACCACCTCACCCCGCGGACCTTCGTGATCGCCTTCCCCCTGCTCATCGCCACCGCCCGGGCGGTCCGCGGCTCGGCCTTCGCCGGACTGCTGGCGGCCAGTGCCTCGCTGATGGCCGTCCTCGCCCTTCTCGCCGGTGCCACGGTCTCCTTCACACCGTGAGCGGCTACGCTCCTCCTCGCTGTGAACCGGTCAGGAGCGACTTGTACCGGCGCAACGACCGGTCGGAGGACCACGGCGCGTAGGGCGCCATGGTCAGCCCGGCGAGCGCGATCAAGACCTGGTCGTAGTTGACCCTCCATCCCCGGAAGTCCCTCCACGCCCGGTCGAGATCGGGCCGAAGCGGCACTCCGCCGGCAGCCAGGCGAGCGCATGCCTCGTCGAACTCGCTGCGGTCCAGGCCGATCGGGTCGCCGCTGCGCGGCTCCGGGTCGTAGGGGATGCGAAACACGTCGCAGATCCGGCGCAGGGCGATGTAGCCGGCTCGCACGGTGAGCTCGGCCTGCACGTCGCGCTCGGTCGCGACGACCGACGCCATCAGCGAGGCGGCGTCGAGCACCGCCCCGGCAGCCGTGATCCAGGAGTGGTCGGGTTGGGGCGACCGGAAGAAGACGAGGGCCGGGAACGAGGTGTGCGACTCCTCGACGTCGCCGAACCAGTCTTCCCACCGCACCCATACCTCCTCGGTGAGCAGCTGGACCCGGCCGAGACGGGAGAAGCGAAGAATCATCTCGACCCCCGACGGCGGCGAGCCGGCCCGGACCTCGAGCGCATTCACCGCGGCCTCCCGCCGGGAGAAGGCGGCATAGATGGTGGGCAGGAACGTGATCAGGAGCGCGAAGAGCGCGAGCCCAAGGCCCGCCTCGGAGAAGGCGAGCAGGGACGACGGGAGGTCGGCCGGCCGGGTGAAGCCGAGGGTCAGCAGCGACGAGCCCGACAGCAGGAAGGCCTCACGGAGACTACGCGGGGCCGCCCCGAGGAACATTGCCGTGTATCCCGCCAGCACCAGGGCGAGCCAGACCGAGAGCAGCACGAGCAGGCTGAACGGTGCATATACCGCCATCACCCGGTCGCGCTTCTCGAACGTCGCCCCGGGTCCCGCACGCAGCCGGAACAGCTGGCGGACCGTGATGAAGACGGAGCGCGTGAGCCGCGAAGGAATACCGCGTGGCAGCATCACGGTCCGAAGCGACGACCCGAAGGTTGCCGCGACGACCACGGCCCCGGCCAGGAAGACGAGGAGTCGCAGCCCGCCTGTCACGAATCCTCCCGTATGTGCCGACCGAATTCGGTCGCGAGAATAGTGGAGGAGCCGGCCCGTGTTCGCTATCGCCGCTTTCCCGGTTGGTAGTGTCCCTTCCCGGTGACAACGACCGCGACCAGCCCCAGCCACCCGCAGAGTCGGGACGTCCCGGAACTGCTCCCGCGATCCCTGGCCCGCCGGGCGCTGGCCCCGCTTGCCATCTTCCTCGCCTCACGGGTCGTCACGCTCGTCGCCGCCTACGCCGGGAAGCTCGTCGCGGGCAAGGCGAGCGTCGTCGAGGTCCTGGCGAAGTGGGATGGCGACTGGTACCTGGGGGCCGCGATCGCCGGGTACCCCAACTCGCTCCCCACCGGACGGGGACCTGCGGCCCAGACCACACTTGCCTTTTTCCCCGGCTACCCGGTGCTGATCCGCTTCGTATCGGAGGTGACCGGGCTGGGGCCCCCCTCGAGCGGGGTGCTCATCTCGATCGCCGCCGGGTCGCTGGCGGCGGTCGTGATCTGGCTGCTCGCCCGCCAGCTCCTCGACGAGGACGCCGCCCTGCGTGCGGTCGCCCTGTGGTCGTTCTTTCCCGGATCCTTCGTGCTCTCGATGGTCTATGCCGAGGGGGTCTTCGTCCTTGCTGCGGCGGCGTGCCTGCTCGCGCTCCTCCACCGCCGGTGGCTCCTCGCCGGGCTCGCCGCGGCGGCCGCCTCGGCGGTGCGGCCGAACGGCATCTTCCTGGCAGCGTGCTGCCTCTGGGCCGCCGGCGTTGCGATCAAGGAGGAACGAGCCTGGAAGGCCCTCGCCGCACCGCTTATCGCACCGCTGGGCGCGCTGGCGTTCTTCACCTACCTCTGGCGCCATACCGGGAACCCGCTCGCCTGGCCGCTCGCACAGCAGCGGGGGTGGGGGCAGGGAATCGACTTCGGTCTCAGCGCGCTCCGCAACGCCCGGGAGGTGCTGCTGGACCCGCTCGGCGACTTCAACCTCCTCGTGTCGACCCTCTCCCTGGTCGCCCTCGTCCCGCTCGGGGTGGCGCTCTGGCGGTGGCGGCCACCGTTCATCCTGGTGATCTACGCCGCGGGCATGGTGCTGCCCTTCGTCCTGTCCCCCGCGTACTACTTCACGCCCCGGTCGATCTTGATGGCGTTCCCGCTGCTGCTGGCGGGGGCCCGCGAGGTCCGCGGGGCGCCCTTTCTGGCCATCCTGGGGCTCTCGGCCGCCCTGATGCCGGCGCTGCTCCTCGTCGCGGGGACGACCATCATCTTCACCCCCTGACCCGGATCAGGCCCCCAGACCCCCCGGACCGGTCAAGGCCACCCGGCTGTGAGTCGAAAAAGGATGAATGCGTACCAGCGCTTTGCGGGCCCCCATCCGACTCCTGGTCGTGCTCGGGCTCGTCGCGGGGCTGCTCCCGGTCGTGGTCTCCGCCTCGTTCGCCTTCGACGTCCCGAGGACGCTCTACGTCCGGATGGGCGCCCCGGACGTCAGCCCGGGCACTCCCCGGGCACCTCAGGCGCTCCCCTTCGCGGCCACCCACCTGGGTCTGTCGTGGATCGGGGACGACCCGCCCGAGGTTCGGACGAGCCCCGACGGCATCTCGTGGTCTGCCTGGCGGCTGGTCGAGGTGTCGGAGGATTTGAGCGATCACGACGCCGGCCTGTTCTTCGGCACGCTGATCTCCGTCGACCGAGCCGAATGGGTCCAGGTGCGCGGCGGGGACGCCCGGCTTTACGTCAGTGCGATCAACACCCGCGACGGTCCCCGCCGCTCCATTCTGGTCGACCGTGCCGCCTCGGGGGCAACGCCGGGGCCCCCGGTGATCTCGCGGGCCGAGTGGGGCGCCGACGAGTCGCTCCGGAAGGCTTCCCCCAGCTTCGCCAGGGTGCGGCGATTGTTTGTCCACCACACCGTGACTGTGAACGACGACGCGGATCCGGAAGGAACGATCCGAGCAATCTACAGCTACCACACCCAGTCTCGCGGCTGGGACGACATCGGCTACAACTTCCTCGTCGACTCGAACGGTCGCGTCTACGAGGGCCGCTACGCCCGGCCCGATGGCGAGCCGAGCGGCGAGAACGCAAACGGGCTCGGCGTGGTCGGGGCGCACGTCTCGGGATGGAACACGGGCAGCGCCGGCGTGGCGGTGCTCGGCGACTTCCGGTCCGTGATGCCACGCCCGGCCGCCCTGGAGTCGCTCGTCGCACTTCTGTCCTGGAAGGCCGACCGCCACGGAATCGACCCCCTCGGGTCGGCGGACTCGATCCCCAACATTGCCGGTCACAAGGACGCCGGCGACACCGAATGTCCCGGCGACCTCCTCTACGGCCAGCTGCCCTCGGTCCGTCAGGCGGTGGACTCGCGCATCAACGCCCTCTCCGCCCTGAGCTCGCCCTCGATGCCGACGGGCACGCAGCTCCTCCCCGCGGGGGTGACGAAGGACGTGACGCCGGGACTCTCGGGTGCGGTGAGCCGGGCGACCACCCGGGTGGAGACGACGTTCACGCCCGTGGGCGGTGGGCCTGTCCGGACGGTATCGGTTCCGGCATCGGCAGGATCCTTCGCAGTCACCGATGCCGACTACGGCGGACTCCCCCTGGCCCTGGACACCTACTCGGTTCGCGCCACCGCCTTCGACGCGCCGGGCAGGGCGTCACCCACCGCCCCGGTGAGCGGGCGCTACGTCGTCACCGAGGGCGAGGTTCCCTCGGGATACTGGGTGATGGGCTCGGATGGGGGGATCTTCAGCTACGGGTCCGCGCCCTTTCTAGGATCGACCGGCGGTATGCGGCTCAACTCCCCGGCCGTGGCCATGGACGTGTCCACGCCCAGGGGTGTCGGAGGGGAGCCGGGGGGTGTCCCCGGGCCTGACGGCTACTGGATGGTGGCGGCCGACGGAGGCGTGTTCGCGTTCGGGAGTGCCGGCTTCTCCGGATCGATGGGCGGCACCCGGCTGAACGAGCCAATCGTCGACATGGGCACTTCCACGGGAGGCGAGGGGTACTGGATGGTGGCGTCGGACGGCGGCCTGTTCGCGTTCGGAGACGCGGCCTTCCACGGCTCCACCGGGGGACTCCCTCTGAACAGGCCCATCGTGGGCATGGCCCCCACGCCGACCGGGGCGGGGTACTGGCTGGTTGCCTCGGATGGCGGGGTGTTCGCCTTCGGAGACGCGGCCTTTCACGGCTCGACCGGCGGGATCCGGCTCAACCGCCCCATCGCCGGGATGGCGCCGACTCCCTCCGGGCAGGGGTACTGGCTCGTCGGTGAGGACGGCGGGGTCTTCGCGTTCGGGGACGCGTCCTTCCTTGGATCCGCCGCCGGCACGGGTATGTCCGCGGTGCGCGTCGCCTCGACGGCCACCGGAAGGGGGTACTACGTGCTGGGAAGCGGCGGCTCTCTCAACGCCTACGGGGACGCACCGTACTACGGCAGCCCGTGGGCGGGCGGGCTGCGCATCACCGCGCTCGATCTGGCGCTCGCTCCCTGACCGGCTGCGGACGTCGGCTGGTGGCTTCGCGCGGGCCGCACGCAGCCCAGCCCGCAGTGCCCGCGCCGCGAACGGCGCGGGCGCCCTCGATTGCGCGGCTAGGCGGCGGCCACCGCCACGATCGGTTTGTTGAGCTTGAGACTGCCGGTCGACCCCTTGAACTCGGCGTCACCGAAGGCGAACACACCGCCGTCTGCGGCAACCAGCCAGTAGCCCTCACCGGTTCGTGTGGATGCGATCCCGACGATCGGCGAGTTGAGCTTGATCGAACCGGTGGAGCCGTGGAATTTGGCATCTCCGAAGGCGAAGACCCCGCCATCCGAGGCGACCAGCCAGTAGCCCTGGCCACTTGGGGTTGCCGCCATGCCCACGATCTGCTTGTTGAGCTTGATCGACCCGGTAGAGCCGTGGAAGGCCGCTCCGCCGAAGGCGAACACGCCGCCGTCGGCAGCCGCCATCCAGTAGCCGGGCTTGTCCGAACCCTCGACGACCCCGCAGGCCACTCTCGAGCCCGAGTCCCCCGCGGCGAGCGTCGTGGCGTCCGCCCCCGTCGCCGGCGCGCCGGGCTCGCTCGAGGAGTAGCGGTCTGGGATGTTGGCGAAGTTGTCTGGAGCGGAGTGCACGACGAGCGCGCTCCCGTCGGCGTCGAAGAGGTCGGCGAGCGTGAAGCGGTCGGTCGCGTATGTGGCCCCCGTGACGGTCCCGTCGGCCTCGACCAGCAGCACGGGGAGGTCGCCGATGTGGTCACCGTGGGGCTGGGCCGGCGCCGGGTTGATATGTCCACCGGCGGAGGTGAAGCTCCCCGTGCACTCTCCCGTCGTGTGGATGTGGAACCCGTGAAAGCCGGGCGTCAGCCCGCTGAGCTCCGCCGTGACGAACAGCGCACCGTCCGCCTCCTCGAAGCGTGCGCGGCCGACGACCTGGCCGGCGGTGTTCTTGATGTCGGCCTGAGCACCCGGGTGCCGGCCGGCCATGCCGACGATCGGCGAGTTCAGGGTGATCCCTCCCGTGGAGCCGAGGAAGCCGGCGTCGCCGAAGGCGAAGACGCCGCCGTCGCTCGCAGCCATCCAATAGCCGTTTCCGGTCTCGGTCGCCGCCATCGAGACGATCGGCTTGTTGAGCTTCGTTCCGCCGGTCGACCCTTTGAACCCGGCGTCGGCAAAGGCGAACACACCGCCGTCTGAGGCCACCATCCAATAGCCCTCCCCTGACGGGGTTCCGTCCATCGCGACGATGGGCTGGTTCAGGGCGATCCCGCCGGTGGAGCCCTTGAACGGTGCGTCGAAGGCGAACACGCCGCCGTCTGAGGCCACCATCCAATAGCCGGGTGAGGTGAACGCAGCCTCTGCCGCCTTCAAGTCCGAGGCCATCTCGTCGGCGCCCTCGATCACGCCGCAGGCCACGCGGTCGCCGGAGTCGCCAGCAGTCAGCGTCGTGGTATCCGGCCCCGTCGGCGGCGCACCCCCCTCGTTCGAGGAGTAGCGGTCGGGGATGTTGGCGTAGTTGTCGGGGTCGGCGTGGATCACGATCGAGGTGCCGTCTCCCCCAAAGAGGTCGGAGACCTCGAAGCGGTCGGTCATGAAGGTGGCCACCGCGGCGTTGCCCTGGTTCACGAGGAGCGCCGGCAGGTCGCCGGCATGGGCGGCGTGATCGGTGCTGCCTGGCTTGAAATGCAGACCGGCCGAGACGAAGGTCGGGCCGGTGCAGTCGCCCACGTCGTGAATGTGGAACCCGTGGAAGCCGGGGTCGATGCCCCCGTGGACCTCGACGACCACCCCGACCTCATCGCCGACCTGCTCGAAGAAGACGAACCCAATATCGGCGCCGCCGGCATCCTTCAGTGTCGCCCCGGCGCCGATGGTCTGTTCGGCCCCCGATGCGGGGAACACGCCGAGGGTGGCCAGCAGGAAGGCGGAGTGGGCAAGGAGCGTGCGACGTCGCAATGTGGCCTCCTTCTCGTTTGGTACCGACCCCCCGCCGGGGACACGCTATGGGCGGGGGGTACTGATGTCAAGAGTGGACGGATGAGGCATTTTGAGAAGTTTGGCCGAGAGAACGACGGAGGATAATGGGCGCTCCTGTGCAGAGCAGCACCGAGAAGGATCTTCACACTCCCGACGAGGTCCGCACCCGGCCCCCCGCTCGCCGCCGCCGGGCCGTGGCGTTGCTCGTCTTTGTCGTCGCTGCAGCCGTCGTGATCGTGTCCGCCGGAGTGGCCGCGACCGCCGGGCACAACCCCGAACACCCCGTCTACCTCCCCGCGAGCCCATGGCTGGATTCTTGGGCGCGCTGGGATGCCGGTTGGTACGTGGGGATCGCCGAGCACGGCTACTCCTACGAGCCGGGACGCCCGTCCGGCGTCGCCTTCTTCCCCCTGTATCCTCTGGCGCTTCGACTCGCCAGGAACCTTGGTGCGAACCCCTTCTACGCCGGCATCGCGCTCACCTTCGTCGCCGGCGCCGCCTCGGTGTCGCTCTTCCACCGCTGGTGCGCAGGGCGGATCGGGGCGGACCGGGCCGACATCGCCTCGATCGCGCTCGCCTTCTACCCCTTCTCGTTCTTCCTCGTCGGGGCGGTCTACGCCGACGGGCTGTTCCTCGCGCTCACGCTCGGGGCATTCGTCCTCCTCGAGCACGACCGGCCCTGGGCGGCCGGCCTGCTCGCGCTGCTCGCCGGGGCAACGCGCCCGGTCGGCCCTGCGATCGTCGCCGGGCTGTTCCTTCGCCAGCTCGAACGCCGAGGTGTGGTCCGAGGGGCGGCGACGGAAGGCCGTGGCAACTCGCTCAACCTCCGAGCGCTCCGCCCGGGGGACGCCGGATTGCTGCTCGCCCCCCTCGGCTTCGTCGCCTATCTCGCCTACCTGTGGGAGCGATTCGGCGACCCACTCGCCTTCGCCGCAACCCAATCGGCTCCCGGGTGGGATCAAGGGGCTGGGCCTGCGACCTGGTTCAAGCTGAGCTTCTTCAAGGCGCTCGCCGCGATCCCCCCGGTGCACCCTGGCCAGGCACGGATCGTCATCCACGCCGTCCTCGCGGTGGGCGCGCTGGTGCTCGTCCCGCGGGTGTTCCGGCGCCTCGGGTGGGGCTACGGGGGATATGCTCTGGCCGTGCTGGCCCTCCCGGCGATCGCGAGCAAGGACTTCACCGGTATGGGGCGATACATCCTCGCAGCCTTCCCCTGCTTCGCGGTGCTCCCCGACCTGCTCGAAGGGCGGCCGCGGCTCGCGATGGCCCTGCTGGGGCTCTCGACAATGCTCCTGGTCACCTTCACGGCGCTCTTCGCGCAGGGCTGGTACCTCTCGTAGCCATGCCCAACTTCTCCTCGCTCACCGTCTTCTTTCCGATGCACAACGAGGAGGCGTACATCCGGCCCGCGGTCGCGGCAGCCCTCGAGACCTGCAGGGAGCTCGTCGCGGAGGGAGAGATCGCCGACTACGAGATTCTCGTCGTCGACGACGCATCCACCGACGCCACCGGCAAGATCGGCGAGGAGCTGGCCGCCGACGATCGCCATGTTCGCGTTGTGCACCACCCGGTCAATCGCAAGCTTGGCGGCTCGCTGAAGACGGGGTTCTCCGAGGCCCGTGGAGAGCTGGTCTGCTACGCCGACGCCGACCTTCCCTTCGACTTCGGAGAGCTGCGCAAGGCCTGCCGGCTGATGCGCATCTACGGCGCCGACGTCGTCAGCGCCTACCGGCACGACCGAACCAGCGAGGGGCCCCGCCGCGCTCTTTACTCTTGGGGCTACAACCTGCTCGTTCGTGCCCTCTTCCATTTCCGCATCCGGGACGTTAACTTCTCCTTCAAGCTCTGCCGCCGGCGGATCTTCGACCACCTCTCGCTGAAAAGCGAGGGATCTTTCATCGACGCCGAGCTGCTGGTGCGGGCCCATCGCCTGGGTTACGGCGTCATCCAGTTCGGCGTGGACTACTTCGCCCGGACGCGCGGGCCCTCGACGCTGTCGTCCGGGTCGGTGATCCTGCAGGTGCTTCGCGAGATGTCGGCGCTGCGCAGCGAGCTCAGCGGCGTCCGCCGGCTCCCGCCGCAGACGCTTCGGCTGCGGCCACTCGGCTACAGGAACCGGCGACGAGGCCGCGGACCCGACCGACTCGACCCGCGCCGTCCCGAGCGGCCCGTCGCTCAAGCGGTGGACGCGACGAGGGACGATTGACCCCGGACCTCCTGATCGTCACCGCGGATGACTACGGCCTCACCGAGGGAGTCTCCCTGGGCATCCTCGAGGCGCACCACCGGGGCATCGTGACCTCGACGTCGGTGCTGGCCCTCGGGCCCGCGCTCGACCGTACCGCGTCGCTGCTCGCGGATTCTGGGGAGCTCGGCGTGGGGGCGCACCTCGCCGCGGTTGGCGAGGATCCACCCCTGCTCTCGGCGCGCGAGATCCCGACGCTGGTCGACCGGCGAGGCCGGCTGGCACCTTCCTGGCGATCGTTCGTACGCCGGGCCGCGGCGGGGCGGATCGACGCCGACGACCTGCGACGTGAGTTCGACGCCCAGGCCGAGCGAGTCGCAGGCCTCGGGGTGCCCCTCACCCACGTGGACGCCCATCAGCACCTGCACCTGTGGCCCCCGGTCGGCGACGTGGTCATCGGCATCGCCCAGCGGCGCGCGATCCCAGCCCTTCGTGTCCCCCGTTCGCGGGCCGGACGTGCGGTGGGGCGGGCGGTCAACCGGCTCGCCCGCCGGCTGGCCCAACGCGCCTCCGCCGCCGGGCTCCGCTTCCCCGCGTCCTTCGCCGGACTCGACGAGTCCGGCCGGATCTCGACGTCCATGCTCGAGCAGATGGTCGGACGCCTCGCCGCAGAGGGCGCGTCCTCGGCCGAGCTCTGCTGTCATCCCGGGAGCCCCCACGATCCCGAACGCGAACGGTACCGGTGGGGCTACCGCTGGGCGGAGGAGCTCGAAGCGCTCTGCAGCGCCCGCGCGGCGCAGGCGGTGGCACGTGGAGGCTTCCACCTGGGGACGCCGGCCTCCCTGGCCCCGGTCTCTCGCCGGCCGTGGTGACCACCACACGCCCGAAGGCGCACCCGCTCGACCTCTTCGGGCAGGCCCCTCCCTCCGTGCGAGCGCACCTCCGCCTCCGGTGGTGGACGTGCCCCTTCCCGCGGATCGGTGGCGCCGTGCCCCGCGAGGGGCGGGTGCTCGAGGTCGGGTGCGGACACGGGCTCGCATCGTTGTGGCTGGCGCTCGAATCGCCCCGACGAAGCGTGGTCGGGATCGACACCGACGGCGACAAGATCGCGGCCGCACAGGCCGCCGCGGCGCGGGCTCGGCGTCTCGGGGCGAGCGTGGAGTTCCGGCAGACGTCCCTCGGCGCGCTTCCGCGCGGTCCGTGGGACGCGGTCGTGGTGATCGACGTGCTCTACCTGCTCGATCGCGCCGCCCAGCGGCCCTTCGTCGAGCACTGCGCCGCGGCACTCGGAGACGGAGGGGCGCTCGTCGTGAAGGAGGTGGCGATGCAGCCGCGGTGGAAGTACGGCCTCGCGGTGGTACAGGAGATCGTCTCGGTCCGGCTGGCACGGATCACCGAGGGGGCGGGAATCTCGTTCGTGCCGCCCGCAATGCTGGCGGGATGGATGGGAGCAGCGGGGCTCGACGTGGCCGAGTCCGCCATCCACCGCGGCTATCTTCACCCCCACCACCTCGTCGTCGGGCACCGGCGCTGACCTGATGGCCGACCTCGCCTACGGAGTCCTCTCCGACACCCACTGGTGGGTCCAGGGCCGTCTTCGCGTGCTGGACGAGATCGTCGCCCGTCGCGTGCCGCCCGGCGGGTGGGCGCTCGACGTCGGCGCCGGGACCGGGATCTGGGGCACGCGACTCGCCCGCCGTTTTCGTCCGGTGCGCCTCGTGGAGGCGGACCCTTCGCTTCGAGCGGCGATCGCCTCCGCCGGCGTGGACCCGGAGCTGGTCCACGACGCAACGCTCCCCGGGCCGCTTCCCTTCCCCGACCGAAGCCTCCAGCTAGTGTGCTGCCTGGACGTGCTCGAGCACATCCCGGACGACGCGGCCTCGGCCGCCGAGCTCGCCCGCATCGTGGCTCCTGGTGGCTTCGTTCTGATCTCGGTCCCGGCGCACCCCCACCTGTGGTCCCGCCACGATGAGGCGGTCGATCACCAGCGGCGCTACACGCGGGCGGCCCTCGAGAAGCTCGTGGTGGCGGCCGGGCTGAAGATCACGCTGCTCTGCCCGATGAACGTATGGATGTATCCCGTCGCCGCGGTGCTCCGGCGCCTCGACAAGGTAGGCGACTCGACCCCCGGCCCGCTCGGCAACCGGATTCTCACGGCAATCTTCGGGTCGGAGCGCCTCCTCTTCGACCGCTGGCCCGCCTTCGTCCGCGGGCTTTCCTGGGTCTGCCTGGCACGCCGGCCCTGACCCTGCGTCCGTTCGATCGGGCCCCTACGACAGCGGGCAGCCCAGGTTGTTCTTCTGGTCCAGCTGCTTGGCAAGGGTGAGCATGGCGCTCCGGCTCTTGGTGAGGGCGGTGTTCACCTTGCTGATGACCTCGGCGGTCGTCAGCGGGTAGTCGACGTCGGGGTGCGCCGAGTTCAGCAGGGCCGCCACCCCCGCGCGGAGGAGAATCCTGGCCGCGGCCTTCCTGGTCGACCCGCCCTGGAACGAGAGTGCCTGGAGCAGCGTCTTGCTGTCCAGACCGAACTCGTTCGGAACGTTGAAGACGCTCTCCAGGGTCTGGTTCGGGCTGTAGCCGGTGGGCGGCCACGCGTCCAGATGGTTCTTCCAGTAGCCGGGCGTGCATCCCTGGTTGTTGTGGCGAAAGCTGTTGACGAATGTGACCGTGGTGTCGCCGACCACGATCGTCACGGTGCCGCCCGGGGGCGTGACGGAGACGAGCTCGAAGTCCGGGTCCGAATCCTCGGTGACGGTGCAGACCGTGCCGGTGGGGATGCCGGTGATCTCATGGGGCGGGTCGCCGGGCGTGAGGGTGAACGTCGAGTCGAAGGCCGTCCCGTCGCAGTCGACGTGGAATGTGAACACATGGTCCTGGTGCGCTCCGAACTCGGTGTTCTTGTCGACGATCAGGTCGCCGGTCTTGCGGGTGTTGGTGATGCTGACCGTCTCGCCGTTCTCATCGATCGTCACCACCCCGTCGTCGGTGGCGTCACTGTCGACGATGGTGGTGGTGAAGAGCGGATCGGCGTCCTCGGTGACAGTGCAGACCGTCCCGGTGGGGATGCCGGTGATGGTGATGTCGGTGGTGTCGGTGATCGGCTCGTTGCTCTTGTCGTGAGCCGTCCCGTCGTTGCAATCGACGTCGACCGAGAAGCTCTCCGACCCGGTGCCTCCGACGACGGTCTTGTCGATCACGAGGCTTCCGGTCTTGCGGGTGTTGGTAAAGGTCACGGTCTCCCCGTCGGCGTCAATGGTCACCGTGCCGGTCGCGGGATCCGTATTCGTGAGCGTGAAATCACTGGGTGGTGTGTCCTCGGTGACGGTGCAGACCGTGCCGACCGGGATGTCCGGAATGTTGTGCGAGACGGGATCGCCAGGGGTCGTGGTCGTGATCGGGATGTCGGTCTGGTCGAAGGACGTCGGCGTGTCGGGCGTGCAGTTCACATCGAACGTGAAGGTCCCCACCCCGCCGACGCTGATCTTCACGATCGTCAGCGAGCCGCGGGCGATCTCCCCCGCGCCGATCAGGGGGACGTCCTGCGCCCCGAGCGACTGGTTTTCGTCGTTGAGGCGCATTGCCTCAGCCCGGGCGTGGATGTTGCCGGTGATCTTGCCGCTGCCGCAGCCGAGCAGCCCCTCGAGCCGGACCACGATCGCCTCGTTCGCGTCGACGCCCGTGATGGTGATGGTGGAGTCGACGGTTCCGTCGGCAAGGTCACCGGGTGCCGTCGCCGTCTCGGTAGAGGAGATCGTGACCGCCTCGTTGCCGCTCAGCACGTTGGCGGGGTCGGTGTTGATCTCGGCCTCGAGCAACTGGAGGAACCCGGCCTCGCTGTTCGAGGTGGTCTCGTTGTCGAGGGCGAGGTCGATCTCCACCGTCGAGTTCGCCAGGACGTTGGCCTCGGCGGTGAGGTAGGCCAGGTAGATCACGTGGTCGCCGCAGGCGAAGTCCTTGCCCTCCAGTGACTCGACCGAGGTCGCGTGCGTCCCTCCCCCCTCGCCGTCGGAGTGGTCGTAGGTGGTCGGATTGGCGGCCTCGAAGTCGAGGCTGACAGAAGGTGCGGGGGGTGCGAACGCCGCGGTCGCCCCCATCAGCAGGAGGAGGAACCCAACGATCATCGGCGACCACGCGCGCAGCCGGCTTCGTTTGCCCGGCGACTGCCGCCGCGAGTGCGGCCCTTTCCCTCCGGCGAGGATGTCTCCCGCTGCCCCCAGGCTCCGTCGTGCCTTACCTCGATCCATCAGGTCCTCCTCGCGCGCCGTGAAACCGCGGATGGTGCAGGCAAGAGAGCGGTCGCCCCCGACCCCCTGGCTGCTCCCCGGCCGAGACCCAGGCTCGGCCTTCCAAAGGTCGAATTATTCGGTGTGCGGGGCCCGGGGGATACCTGCAAACTACGGAAAAGGCCGATGAATTTTCCTACCGCGAAGAGACGAGCAAAACCTCCGGATTGTTCGCCTAGCCCCGGGTGCGT
Organism: Actinomycetota bacterium; assembly: GCA_050693875.1. GTDB lineage: Bacteria > Actinomycetota > CADDZG01 > JAHWKV01 > JBOGWP01 > JBOGWP01. The sequence goes on along the minus strand of JBOGWP010000159.1, from coordinate 26,670 downwards.
TCGGCGATCGCCACAGGCGCCGACCTCAACCCACTCACCGCGTTCAATGGTTTACTTGGCCCCGGCACTGGGGGGCGGACAGGAGGGAGCATGAAGACCTCATTCGGCAGTCCCCACCGGCGGAGCATCGCGACGCTGTCTTTCGCGATCGCCGCGGTCCTCGCGACGGCGTGGGCCCCAGCCGGTGCGGTTCCGGCCGCTGCAACTGCGACGCTCACCATCGGGCCCGCGGCAGGGGTCCTTCCGGTTGGGGAGATCCACGAGATCGCCGTCGTCGCAAGGCGGGCCGACGGGACCCCGAACCCCGATCAGGAGCTGGTGGCTGTAAAGCTCCAGTGCCTGAACGCCGACTGCAGCGACTTCGGCCCGGAGATCGATCCCCAGACGGGCGGCACGAGCGCCGACGGGCGGGCCTTCTTCAGCTTCACCTCCGCAACCCCGGGCACCTTCCGCCTGCGCGTCTATGCCGACAACGAACCCCTCGACGGCACTCCCCCACCGGAGGAGGAGGACCGGCCCCGCGAGCCGGTCTTCGCCACCTGGGTCGGCCAGAACGGCGAGGGGCAGGGGTACTGGATGGTGGGCGCCGACGGTGGAGTGTTTGCGTTCGGCGACGCTCCGTTCCTCGGCGGAGTCGGCGGGACCAAGCTCAACCGGCCGATCGTGGCGATGAAGTCGCACCCTACCGGCCTCGGGTACTGGCTGGTCGCCTCGGACGGCGGCATCTTCGCCTTCGGCCGATCGGGCTTCCACGGTTCCACCGGCGGCATCCGCCTCAACTCTCCGATCGTCGGGATGGCATCGACCCCGAGCGGTGCGGGCTACTGGCTCGTGGCGGCCGACGGGGGCGTCTTCGCCTTCGGAGACGCAGTCTTTCTCGGATCCACCGGCGGCATCCGCCTCAACTCACCCATCGTCGCGATCGCCGCGGTGCCCTCGGGCGGAGGACTGGGGGGGGAGGCGGGGGGTGTCCCCCCGCCTGACGGCTACTGGCTGTTCGCCGCCGACGGCGGCGTGTTCGCGTTCGGAAGCAAGGCCCCCTTCCTCGGCTCCACCGGCGGTAGGGTGCTCAACCGGCCGATCGTCGCGGCCGACGTGACCCCCTCAGGTGAGGGCTACTGGCTGGTCGCGTCCGACGGCGGGGTCTTCGCGTTCGGTGACGCTCCCTTCCTCGGATCCACCGGGAGCCTGCGTCTGGTCTCGCCGATCGTGTCGATGGCGACCGAACCGCTGGGCAAGGGCTACTGGATGGGAGCTGCCGACGGGGGGGTGTTCTCGTTCGGCGGGGCGCCGTTCAGGGGGAGCGCCGGCGGACAGGCGCTCAACTCGCCAATCGTGGCCTTGGAGGGGCGGAGCAGCTAGCTCGGGCGGGCGAGGGTCGGGCGATGGCGGGCCTCACGGTGGCGTACGACGCTGCCCCGCTCCTCACTACGCGGACCGGGATCGGCCACTACGCCGCGGCGCTGCTCGACGGGCTGCTCGCGGCTGACCCGCAGATCAGGTTCGAGCTCTTCGCCCTGACGAGGAGTCCCAACCGGCCGGACGTTCCCTCGAGCCCGCGCGTCTCCTTTCGCCACGTCCGCATCCCCGCCCGCCTGGCCGTGGCCTCGTGGGAGCGGACCGGGAGGCCTTCGGGCGAGTTGCTCGTGGGCAGGGCCGACGTGGTCCACGGAACGAACTTCTGGATCCCGCCGATCCGCCGCGGCAACGGCGCGGTCACGATCCACGACCTCACGTTCTGGATCTATCCCGAGCTGTGCACCGCGCAGGTGCAGCGGTACCGCTGGATCGTGCCGAGGGTTCTGAAGCGCTGCAGCATCGTCTTCACTCCCTCCCAGACCGTCCGCATCCAGGTGGCGGCGGAGTTCGGCTTTCCTCCCGACCGCATCGTCGTCACGCGGGAGGGCGTCCGGAGGTCGTTCCCGGCCGCGGCGGCAGATCCGTCGATCGCCCGGCGGCTGGGGGTCGCCGGGGAATACGTGCTGTTCGCCGGAACCCAGGAGCCGCGGAAGAACCTCGACCGGTTGATCCAGGCGTTCGCACGCGTCCCCGAGGACGTGTCGCTGGTGATCGCCGGGCCGCCGGGCTGGGGCAGCCTGGACCTCCCGGCGTTCAGCCACCACCTCGGACTCGACCGGCGGGTGGTCTTTTCCGGGTACCTCCCAGACGCGGAGCTGGCCTCGCTGATGGCCGGCGCGCGGGCCTTTGCGTTTCCGTCGATCTACGAGGGATTCGGCCTTCCGGCACTCGAAGCGATGGCCGCCGGAGTGCCCGTGGTGGCGGGGAGGGCCGGCGCGCTCCCCGAGGTTCTTGGCGACGCCCCGTTCTGGTGCGATCCGCTCTCGATCGATTCGATCGCCGCGGCGGTCTCGGACGCGGTCGGCGACGACGAGGCTCGGGCTGCGGCGATCGGCGCCGGGCAGCAGCAAGCAGCCCGCTACAGCTGGGAGGAGTGCGCCCGGCGGACCCTCGAGGGTTACCGGATGGTGACGGAGCGATGAGTCCGCGCTCGTCACCCCGGCCGATCGTCCCCCCTGCCGCCTCGGAAGGCAGCCCGGCGGGCCCCGCCCTAGACTCGACGCAGCGTGGCCCTCCTCGACCGGATCCGCGACCGCTCCGCCCGCGTCGCCGTACTCGGCCTCGGGTACGTCGGGATCCCCCTCTCGCTGCGTGCCGTCGCCGCCGGGTTCTCCGTGCGGGGCATCGACGTCGACGAGGAGCGGATCGGTGCCCTGCGGAGCGGAGCGTCGCCCATCCTCGACGTGTCCTCCGACGATGTCGCCGGGGCCCTCGGGTCGGGACGGTTCACGCCGACGTCGGAGTCCGAAGCCCTTCGCGACGCGGAGGTGGTGGCCATCTGCGTCCCGACGCCGCTGCGCGACGACCTGCCCGACCTCTCCTGCCTCGAGGCCGCCGCCAAGGACGTCGCCCGCAACCTTCGCCCGGGCGTCCTGGTGGTGCTCGAGAGCACGACCTACCCCGGCACCACCGAGGAGCTGCTCCGGGAGGTGCTCGAGACGTCGGGACTGCGGGCGGGGCCGGACTTCGCTCTCGGCTTCTCTCCTGAACGCATCGACCCGGGCAACGCCAGGTTCGGACTCGGCAACGTCCCGAAGATCGTCGGGGGGATCGACGCGCGCAGCACCGCGCTGATGCGGGCGTTCTACGAATGCTTCGTCGAGCGGGTCGTCTCGGTTTCCTCCCCACGGGTCGCCGAGATGGCGAAGCTCCTCGAGAACACCTACCGCCACGTCAACATCGCCCTGGCCAACGAGATGGCCATCCTCTGCCGCGACCTCGGCATCGACGTCTGGGAGGTGATCGACGCCGCGGCGACGAAGCCGTTCGGCTTTCATCCCTTCTATCCCGGGCCGGGCTGGGGCGGGCACTGTGTCCCTGTGGATCCCGCCTATCTGTCCTGGCGGGTTCGCAGGATGGGCGAGACGGCCCGGTTCGTCGAGCTTGCCCGCGAGCTCAATGCTCGCATGCCGGGCTACGTCGTCCAGCGCGTCGCCGAGGTCCTCAACGAGGACGGCAGGAGCCTGAAGGGGGCACGCGTCCTGCTGCTCGGGGTCAGCTACAAGCGGGACGTCGGCGACGTGCGCCAGTCCCCGGCGCTGGAGATCCTGACCCGGCTCGGCAAGGCGGGAGCCGAGGTCGGTTTCCACGACCCCTACGTCGAGGCCCTTGACCTGCCGGGGGGCAGGATGGCGCGCTCCCGGCTGGACGCGGAGGCACTCGCAGGGGCCGACCTGGTGCTCGTCGTCACCGACCACTCGAGCTACGACTGGGGGTACATCGCCTCGACGGCCCGGCGGATCTTCGACACCCGCAACGCCCTCGCCGGGCGCGACGGGCCGATCGTGCGGCTGTGACCGGCCCCCGCTACGTCGGCGCGCTCGACCAGGGAACCACCAGCACCCGCTTCCTGATCTTCGACGCGGGCGGAAGCCCGGTCGCGGCAGCCCAGAAGGAGCACCGGCAGATCTATCCACGGGCGGGGTGGGTCGAGCACGACCCCGTCGAGATCTGGGAGGGAAGCCGGGAGGTGCTGCACGACGCCCTCGACGCCGCCGGCCTCTCCTCCACCGACCTCGCCGCTCTGGGCATAGCCAACCAGCGCGAGACGACAGTGATGTGGGAACGGGCGACGGGACGGCCGCTCGCCAACGCCATTGTGTGGCAGGACATGCGCACGAACGCGATCTGCCGCGAGCTCTCCGCGGACGGCGGGATCGACCGCTTCCGCGCGCTCACCGGCCTGCCGATCGCCACCTACTTCTCCGGCCCGAAGCTCGCCTGGCTCCTCGAGCACGTCCCAGGTGTCCGAGAGCGAGCGGAGGCAGGGGAGCTTGCCTTCGGAACGGTCGACTCCTGGCTGCTCTGGAACCTGACCGGTGGGCCCATCGGGGGCGTGCACGTCACGGACGTGACGAACGCCAGCCGGACGATGCTGATGGACCTCGAGCGCCTGGCGTGGGACCCGGGGATCCTGGCCGAGCTCGGCATCCCTGCGGCGATCCTCCCCGAGATCCGCTCATCGGTCGGCGTCCACGGGGAGGCGGCCACCGCGGCACCGGGGGTCCCGATTGCGGGGCTCCTGGGCGACCAGCAGGCCGCGCTCTTCGGCCAGGCATGCTTCGAGGTTGGCGATGCGAAGAACACCTACGGAACCGGCTGCTTCCTCCTCCTGAACACGGGCCTCCGACCGGTGCCGTCGAAGAGCGGGCTCGTCACCACCGTCGGCTACCGGATCGGCGCCGAACCGCCCGTCTACTGCCTGGAGGGGTCCGTCGCGATCGCGGGGGCGGCGGTGCAGTGGCTGCGGGACAACCTCGGGGTGATCGAGCACTCCGCCCAGGTGGAGGACCTGGCCCGCTCGGTCGAGGACAACGGCGGCGTGTACTTCGTCCCCGCCTTCTCCGGCCTCTTCGCGCCACACTGGCGGAGCGACGCGCGCGGGGTCATCGCCGGCCTGACGCGCTACGCCACCGCCGGGCATCTGGCCCGAGCCGCGCTCGAGGCCACCGCCTGGCAGACCCGGGAGGTCGCCGACGCCATGGTGGCCGACTCCGGGCTGCGCCTGTCGTCGCTCAAGGTCGACGGCGGGATGGTTGCCAACGAGATCCTCATGCAGTTCCAGGCCGACGTACTGGGCGTGCCGGTGGTGCGCCCGGCCCTTTCCGAGACCACCGCGCTCGGCGCAGCCTATGCCGCGGGGCTTGGAACCGGCGTGTGGTCGGGGCTCGACGAGCTGCGCAGCCGGTGGACCGCGGATCGGACGTGGACCCCGGAGATGGACGAGCGCGAGCGCGCGGGCCGGTACCGCTTCTGGCAGAAGGCGGTTGCCCGGACGCTCGATTGGGCCGGGCAGGAGTGAGGATGGAGACCGACCTGCTCGTCGTCGGCGGCGGCTCGACCGGCGCGGGCGTCGCGTGGGACGCCGCGCTGCGCGGCCTGGGGGTCGTCCTCGTCGAGGCCGGGGAGCTCGCATCGGGGACGACCGGGCGATTCCACGGGCTCCTCCACTCCGGGGCGCGCTACGCGGTTGCCGATCCCGGGGCGGCCACCGAGTGCAGGGAGGAGAACGCGATCCTGCGAAGAGTCGCCGCCCCGTGGATCGAGGACACCGGAGGTCTCTTCGTCGTCGCCGCGGGCGACGACCACACGTATGCCCAGCGATGGGCGGAGGCGTGCGCGGCCCTGAGGATCCCCGCGGTCGAGATCGGCGCCGAGCAGGCGCGCCGGGAGGAACCCGGGTTGAACCCGCGGGTGGTCCGGGTCTTCCGCGTACGGGACGCGGCCGTCGACGCGGCGGGCGTCGTCCGCGCGTGCGCGCGTGCGGCACGCCGGCGGCGCGCCCGGGTCCTCACCAACCACCGAGTCGTGCGACTTCTGGTGGAACGCGACGCCGTCGCCGGGGCGGTGGTGCGGCGGGCGGCAGCGGCCGGCGAGGAGCAGGAGATCCGCGCCGCGGCGGTGATCAACGCAGCCGGCGCCTGGGCGGATGAGGTCGCCGCGCTCGCGCACTGCCGGGTGAAGGTGGTGACGAGCCGGGGCGTGATGGTCGCAACGACGCGCGTGGCGCGGATGGTCCTCAACCGCTGCCGGGCGCCCTCCGACGGCGACATCCTCGTTCCGATGGGAGGGGAGTCGGTGATGGGGACGAGCGACAGGCCCGCCGCGGGCCCCGGCGATCTCGAGGTCCCCGAGGGTGAGGTCGACCGGATGCTCGAGGAGGGGGAGCAGCTCGTTCCTCAGCTCCGAGGAGCTGGGATCACCCGGGCCTGGGCGGCAGTCCGCCCGCTGTTCGAGGAGTGCCGTGAGGGGAGCGGGGACCACCGGGGCCTCACGCGCTCCTGGGCACTCCTCGACCATGCCGAGCGTGACGGCGTGGGCGGATTGCTCACGATCACCGGAGGAAAGTTCACGACCTTCCGGCGGATGGCGGAGGCAACCGTCGACCAGGCCTGCTCATGGCTGGGCGTGACGAGCCCCTGCCACACCGCCATCGAAGCCCTTCCCTCGGAGCACGCCTGACCCCATGGACGCGATCTCCTTCGATGACGCCGCCGCCGCCTGCTCGGGGTGCGGGCTGTCGCTCCCGGGCGCGACGGCCGGCTGCCAGGGCCTGTTCGAGGAGCTGTCCGGCCGGGCCAACACCAACGTGGCGCGCCCACCGGATGGCGGTTGACGCCCACTGCCTGCAGCATCCCGACCGCTACTGCGCCTCGGGAAAGTCGCTGGCGGCGCACCTCGGCGGCCTGTGCTGGGCGTTCGAGCATCGCGCCCATCCGGCGGTGGGACGGGCACTGCTTCGCTGGCTCGACGGACCGCGCCGCGTCCAGAAGCCGTCACTTCCCTCGTTTCGTGGCGCGAGGACGATCGCGGAGGTCCTTGGGGTGCCCCCCGAGCACTACCCCGATGCGGTGGAGCGGTGGGCTCGCGCGATCTGGGAGGCGTACGAACCGCTCCACGACGCCGCGAGAGGCTGGATCCGCACCGCCCTCGACCGGCGGTAGATCCCTCACCCTGCGGAGGTCCCCACATGCGATGCCCTGCGTTGACTAATTGGTTTTGGTTGACCGTTTTATCTCTATCGTCTACCCTCGTGGCACACCGCTGGCAACCAGTCGACGTGAAGGAGCTGACGTGGCTGACGCGAGTCGAAGGGACCCCTACGCGGCAAAGGGCCGTGATCACGACACCGACTTCTCGATTCGAGCAGAGGAAGTTCGTGCGACAACGGGAGGCACGGCGGACGGACCGGTGATTCGGCGCCCCGACCGATGGATCACTCCGGGGGGGCGTCGAAGATGGCCAAGGCTGATCCAGCTCCTCGCAGTGGCAGCCCTCGCAGTGGCAACGCTCCTGCCGGCGTCGGCGTTCGCCGTGACTCCCGCACTCGTCCCTTGACCGCCCGCGCGCTCGACCCGCGGGGGAATCTGTCCAGGCCGTCGCAGTTGATCACGGGCCTACTCAACGACGTGCACGGGCTACTGGCTCGAGGGCACTGACCGCGGGCTCTTCGCCCTTCGTGATGCCGGCTTCTTCGGCTCGACCGGCGGGATCAAGCTCAACTCCCCGATCATCGCGATCGCTCCCGTCCCCTCAGCCGGGGGGTTCGGGGGGGAGTCGGGGGTGTCCCCCCGACTGAGAGATGCTGGCTGTCCGCGGGGGACGGAGGGATGTTCCCGTTCGAGGACGCTCCCTTCTTCGGATCCTCCGGCGGGCTCACGCGCAACTCCCCGATCAAAGCGATCGCGGCCCCCTGACCCCGGGCCCCGAATCCGTTCCGCGCCCCCGGCCGAGTCGGTTTCGTCTGATTCCCAGACCGCTCTGACCAGCGGAAATGGCCCCGAAGGGCTATGCGGCGGCGGCCGCGCCGCTCCGATTGTTGGTGCAGATGCACATGCGTCGACCAGCAAAGGAGCGATCGATGAAGACGCGATTGGTTGTGTCGGTGCTCGCAGCGCTGAGCGCCGTCGGATTGTTGGCCCTCATCCTGCCGGCCTGGGCGGCGGACACCATCACCACGTTCTCGCTGACCGGGGGCTCGCTCACCGTGAGCGCGCCTGCCACGAAGAACCTGGGTTCCGCGGCGACCGGCTCGGCCTCGATCTCAACGACGTTGGGCAACGTCACCGTGACCGACGCCCGAGGACTCCTCGGCGGGTCGTGGACGGCCTCGGTGTCGTCGACCAACTTCACGACCGGGTCGGCCACCGCGAACGAGACCATCAACAAGTCCAACGCCACCTACCTCTCGGGCACCGCGACGACATCGGGTGTCGCGACGTTCACCCCCGGCCAGCTCGTGGCCGAGGACCTCAGCACCTCCCGAACTGCGTACTCTGCCGCCGTCATCGTCGGAAACAACTCGGCCACATGGAACCCCACCGTCACCGTCAACATTCCGGCCGCGGCTGTGGCCGGGACCTATACCGGCACCATCACCCACTCCGTTGCCTAACCGACTTCATCGCCTCGGCATCGCGGCAGCGCTGGCGGCAGCAACCCTGTCGCCGGCGCGCGCCGCGCATGCCGCCGCTCTGCCCGACGGGGTCGGCATCCGGCTCCTCGACGCGCCCGTAGCACGGGCGAACGACCCTCGGGCCCAGGCCTATGTCGTCGACCACCTGAGCCCCGGCGCGACCATCACCCGCCGGGTCGAGATCTCCAACGGCACGGCCTTGGCGACCAAGGTCAAGCTGTATGCCGCCGGCGCGGCGGTGGAGGGTCAGACCTTCCGGTTTCTCGAGGGCACCACCCGGAATGAGCTCTCGAGCTGGACCCATGTAACTCCCCAGGAGGTCGAGCTCGCGTCCGGGGCAGTGGCGGAAGCCACCGTGACGATCGGCGTGCCTGGCTCGGCGTCCGAGGGCGAGCGCTACGCCGTGGTCTGGGCCGAGCTTCCTCCGACGAAGGCTCCCGACGGCGGTCTCTCGGTGGTGAACCGCGTGGGGGTTCGCATCTACCTTTCGGTCGGTCCGGGCGGAGAGCCCGCCTCCGACTTCGCCGTCGAGTCCCTCGCCGCCGCCCGAGGGTCCGATGGCCTTCCGGTCGTGGACGTCGGCGTCCGCAACATCGGGGGCCGCGCGCTCGACCTGAACGGCGAGCTCACCCTCTCCGATGGCCCCGGGAAGCTCTCGGCGGGACCCTTCCAGGCCCCGGGGACGACCCTCGCAATCGGGGGGCTAGCGACCCTGGCCGTTCCGCTCGACAAGGACCTGCCGGCCGGACCGTGGCACGCGAGGATCGTGCTCCGTTCCGGCTCGCTGGAGCGCGCCGCGCAAGCCACGCTCACCTTTCCTTCCGCGGTCGGGAACGCCGCGGCTCCCGTCGCGGCTCGGCCCGTCGGCAACGACGCGCGGAGTCTCGAGTTGGACCTTCCTCCCTGGGCGATCGCTGCCGGCGCAGCCGGCACGCTCGGGCTCGCCCTGTTCTTCCTTCTTCTCATCGTGCGTCGGCGCCGTGAGCGGCGAAGGCGGCAGGCCGCCACCCGCCTTCGATCTCGTCGCCGCGTCGTCTACTACCCGAACTAGGACCCCGGCCAATGCCCCTTCGCCGTCTCACCCGCGCCGTCGTCGTTGCCGCCCTGCTCGGCGTCGTCTTCGCCTTGCCTCGGATGGCGATGGCGGACGTCGACGTCACCGTCATCGTCGACCCGGCGGGCCCGGCCACCCCGGCCGTGCAAGCCCCCCCGGCCCCGCAGCCCCCCTCCTCGCCCGTGCACGTCCCGATGACGGGAGCGGACATCGCGGCAACCCTCACCGCCGCGCTCGCCCTGCTGGCAGCCGGCCTCCTGCTCCTGAAGGTACGCAGCACACAGCGGATCGCGCCGACGAACGAAAGGAACGGATGATGAAGGTGCGCAGAAAGAAGCTGCTGCTCCTCGTCGCAGCTGCAGCCATGACGATCGCCATCGCCGCCGAGGCGGCGGTTCAGACGACGGTCACCCTAACGACCGTCAGCGGGTCGAGGCTGATGACGGTGAAGTCGCTGTCGGGCACCGACCTGAGCGCCCTCGCACTCGGATCGGCCCGCAGCGCCGGTTTCGTGGTGAACGTCTCCGACCTCGCCTACGACCGGAGGAACTACCAGGTGACCGGGATGATGAGCAACCTCTACAAGTTCGACGCGGTGGCGGGCACGTACGACTGCGCAGGTCAGGTAGCGTCGAACAAGATGTCGATCGGCTTCCTGCCGAACCCGACCAGCGTGCGCGACGTCCTGGCCTCGGCCCAGCCCGTGCTCGACCTCACCGGCAGCATCACCGGACTCCTGGCCACCGCGCTCGGGCTGAGCAGCGGATCGACGGTCACGTCGCCGGTCACCCAGCAGCTCCAGGACTTCACCAACAGCAACATCTTCACGGGCATCGAGGACGCCCTCCCCATCAAGGTGACCACCGGGTCGGGTGGGACGTTCGCCAACCGGGCGCCCCACGCCGCCTGTGACGCGTCGGCAACCGGCGCCACCTCGGTGCAGGTGCAGGCGGGCAACGTCAGCAGCCAGCAGGATCTGCTCTCCTGGGTGCAGACGGTCGAGAACAGCATCTTCTCGACGGCTGCCGGGGGCGACGGGATCCTGACCGGCGCCGAGGCAGTGACGGCGGGCATGATCACCCAGAGCAGCCTCGACGACGCGGTTCGCACCGCGCTCACCTCCGCGCCGCTCAACGTGAACCCGCTCCTCATCACCAACGCGCTGCTCTCGCAGGTCGAGGGACTGCTCACCGCCACAGGCGTTCCGAGCGTGAGCTCGATCCTGAAGCAGACCGGGAGCTATACGAGCCTCCCCAACCTGCTCGTGGGCGACCTGAGCGGGGTTCCCACCGGTCTCTACCGCGGCACGATGACCGTGACGCTCATCGAGGAGTAGCGATGGGGATGGGGGCGAACAGGCTCGCGGGGCTGTTGGCGTGGGTCGCGGGCGCGGCCCTTCTGCCCGGCCTGGCCGCAGCCGGTGAGACCGAGACGTTCGGCGTGGCACCGTACCCCAGGGCGATCGAAGGGGAGCGCCGCACGTCGTTCCTCCTGCCCGACGCGGGCGGCGGCACCGTCCGAGATGCAATCCGCGTCTACAACAAGAGCACCGAGAAGATCCGCCTGCGCATCTACGGCGCCGACGCCGCCCGCTCGGAGGATGGCTCGCTCTCGGTGGCGCCGTTCGGGGCGCGAGCCGAGGGTCTGGGGGCGGCGATCCGTGTGGCGGTCACCGACCTGACCCTCGGGCCGAAGTCGGAACGTGTCGTCGACTTCTCCGTCGACATCTCCGACGAGCGGAGGGGAGGCCTGGGTGCGATCGTGACCGAGCAGCTCGACGAACGGGCGGGTGGCGGCGCGCTGGACCTGGTCACGCGCGTCGCGCTTCTGGTGAATCCCGGTTCGGGCGCCCCGACGGGGCCGTCGATCGAGAGGGTCGGGATGGACGTCCCATGGGTGCTCATCCCGCGGACGGCGACCTTCGAGGCGCTCGTGAACAACCCGGGCGGGAACGCGGTGACCCTGAAGCTGCGTGCCCGGGTCGCCACTGTCACCGGCCGTTCCTTCCAGCTGGCCGAGCAGGAAGTTCGGCTCGGGCCGGGTGAGCGTCGCACCGTGCGGATCCCCTGGAACGAGGTCCCGCGCTGGGGTGGCCTCATGCGGACCACGGCGACGATCTCCTGGGCGGGAGGCACCCTCGCCAGGGCCGCAGGGTTCCAGCCGATCTTCCCGCTGTGGCTCATCGGGGCGCTGAACGCCGTGCTGCTGCTGGTCGTTGCCGCCCGTGGGATTCGCTCGGCGCCGCGTCCGGCGGCCGTCAAGGCTCGGAAGGCGCAGGCCGCGGAGGCGAGCCGCCGCGCCCGACGGGCCGAGACCCGCAAGCCCGGGAGTCCGAAACGGGGCGAACAAACCAGTGAGCGGGCTGCGGCGGCCAGTCGAGCCTCGGCTCGCAGGGCCGCGGCCGACCCGGCGGAAGCACCGTCTCCAGCAGGAGGGGCGGTGCCGAGGCGGCCTCGTGGTGACATCCTGCCGGCCCGGGGACCCTGACGAGGTTCGGCGAGACGATCGGTCGGGAGCCTGGGTGCCGGTGCCTTACCGGTGGAAGGTGACCCCCTTTTCGAGCGCCACCAGGATCGAGGCTTTGAGCTTGCTCGCCGGAGTCCCGGCGTCGGTCCACCAGCCGCGGAGCACGTCGTAGGTCATCGTGCGCTCCTGGATGTAGATGTTGTTGAGGTCGGTGACCTCCAGCTCGCCCCGGCCGGAGGGGCGCAGCGTGCGGATGAAGTCGAACGCGCGCTCGTCGTACATGTAGCACCCCGTCACCACCAGGTCCGATTTCGGGATGTCGGGCTTCTCCTCGATCCCGAGGATCTTTCCGTCGTCTACCTCCGCCACACCGAAGCGCCGGGTGTCCTCGGGGCCCACCTGCTTCAGAAGGATCTTGGCTCCCTTCCCCTGCTCCGAGAACGCCCGGAGGTACCTCGACAGGTCCTCCTGAAAGATGTTGTCGCCCAGGACGACGACGATCGGCTCGCCCTGGACGAGGGCCTCGGCACGGCTGAGCGCGTCGGCAATCCCGCTCTCTCCCTCCTGAAAGGCGTACGACAGGTGCACCCCGAGGGTCGACCCATCGCCCAGCAGGCGCTTGAACTGCGAGATCTCCTCGCCGGTGACGACGGTCACCTCGGTGACGCCGGCAGCCGCCAGCGACCGGATCGGATAGAACACCATCGGCTCGTCGAAGACGTCGAGCAGGTGCTTGTTGACGACCTTGGTGACGGGGTGGAAGCGGGTTCCGAGCCCGCCGGCGAGCACGACTCCCTTCACGCCACCTCCCTCACGTACTCGGCCACCCGCAGCGCGCCGGGGCCGCAACTCCACGCCGTGCGGCCCCAGCCTTCGAGCAGTCGAGCACGCTCATCTCGGGGGGGCCCAGCGATGCCCTGCGACCGGCCAGCATAGTACTCGGCCGTCGCCACCCGGCGCATCACCAACGGAAGCCGCGCCAAGACGCCGGATTCGAGGCCCTCTCACTCACCCCGACGTCGTCGCCACCCGGCGCATCACCAACGGAAGCCGCGCCTCTTGCCGTCGGCGCCGGTTACGAGGAAACCGAGATCGTGTCCCAATCCAGCCGGGCGTTGGCCAGATCCCGCGCCGAGAGGATGGGATCCGAGGTCCGCCAGGGCGCCCCGAGGGTGGGGTCGTTCCAGACGACGCCGAACTCGTCGGAGGCGTCGTAGTAGTGGGTGACCCAGTAGATGAGATCGACGTCCGTCACAGCGAGAAATCCATGCGCCACTCCGGGCGGAATGTAGAGGACCTTCGGTTCGGCGGCCACCAGACCGACTGAAGCCACCGCGGGTCGCTCGGTTCGCGACCGAAGGTCCGCCAGCATCGCCTGGGCTTCGCCGCCGATGACGTACCAGGCATCGGCCTGCTTGCGGTGGTAGTGGAGCCCCCGGAGCACACCGGCCCGTGAATGCGAGTGGTTTGCCTGGACGAACGGGGCGCCCAGCAGGTCCTCGCGGAAGATCTCGAGGAACGACCCCCGAATATCCTCGTGGACGGTGGGCATGCCCACCACCACCCCGGGAATGTCGGGATGCTCCTGGAGCTTCACGGGCGGGCTCCGCGAGCCGCCGCCGGGGCACCCCGTCCCGCCTCGACGGCGTCGGCATAGATCGACTCCGCCTCGGCGATGTGGGGCTCCCACCACGCGGCATGATCCCGGTACCAGTCCAGCGTCCGGCCGAACTGTTCCCAGACCTCCCCCGGCGCCCACCCGAGCGCTTCGATGCGCGACGGATCCACCGCGTACCGGCGATCGTGATCGGGCCGGTCGTAGGCGGTCATCTGCAGCCGTTCCTGCGTCAGTTCGAGGCGATCCCTCAGCCACTGCGCCAGGGCGAGGTTGGTGATCTCAGGATCATGGCGCGGACCGACGTTGTAGACGCCGCCGGGATCGCCGCGCTCCACGAGCAGCGCGATCGCCCGCGCGAAATCCTCGGCGTAGAGCCACTGGCGAACGTAGAGGCCGTCTCCCCAAACCAGCAGCGGCTCACCTCGCAGGGCACGGGTCGCCCACCTCGGGAAGGCCTTCTCGGGGAACTGGTGCGGGCCGAATGCATTCGTGGGCCGGGCGACGATGACCGCGCTGCGCGTGCTCCCCGCCGCGAGGGAGCGGGCGAGATCGTCGGCGAGGGCCTTGGACCGGGCGTAGGCGCTCGTCGCCGCGCCCTCGCCGGGCAGCTTGTCGTCCTCACCAAACGCCCCCGACAGGATCGGCCCGTAGACCTCATCGGTCGACACGTGCACGACTCGCTCGACACCGGCCTCCAGCGCCGACTCGAGGACCACCCGGGTGCCCTCGACGTTGGTCCGGAAGAACGCGTCCGAGGCAAGCTCGCTGCGCGTCACATGAGACTCGGCGGCGTAATGGACCACGACGTCGGGCCGGTACGCCGCGAACACCTCGCGTATCGCCCGCCCCTCCGCGACGTCGCCGCGCACGAACACGTACCGCAGGTCGCCGGCGATGTCGTCGAGCCGGCGGAGGTCCCCGGCGTAGGTGAGCAGGTCGAGGTTCGCAACGAACGCGGCCCCCGATCGGAGCGCGTGGCGGACGAAGTGGCTTCCGAGAAAACCGGCTCCTCCGGTTACCAGGATGCGGCGGTCGTTCAACGTCGGTGGGCCCTCATCGGCCGCGATCCTAGTGCCTCGAGCCCGACGGGTGCGCACGGCTCGGCTTGACCTGCTGGGAAGGTCAAGCCCTCCCTGTGATGTAACAGAGCGGAAACCAGATGGAGGGCTAAACTTACTTGCTATGACAGTTGCCAGTGTGATGACCGAGGCCGTCGTCGCCGATACCGCGGAAGACACCGTTGCGGAGGCCTCGGCTAAGATGTTTCAACAGCAAACAGGATCGCTGCTCGTCGTCGACGGGGACCGCCTGGTCGGGATCTTCACCGAACGCGATCTCATGAAGGTGGTGGCCCGCGGCGGGGACCCGAAGCTCGTACAGCTCAAGGACGTCATGCGGACCGAGCTCGTCACGGTCACGCCCGACACGCGCCTCCGCGCGTGCGCCCGGATCATGGCCGACAACTGGATTCGCCACCTGCCCGTCCTCGACGGCGAGCGGGTGGTTGGGATGATCTCGCAGCGCGACCTGATCGGCGTGTTCGCACAAGCACTCGACGAACCCGAACGTATGGAGCTGCTGAGTCAGGGAGAGCTCGTCCGCGCCCGCCGCATCATGCGGATCGAAGCCGGGGACCTCGACTAGCCCGGCCCTACTTCGGGCCGAGCGCCTTCTCGAGCGCGAGCACGATCGAGCTCGGCGACGCCACGATCAGGTTCCGCACCTTGCTCTTGAGCCCCCGCGCTGCGCTTCCCTTCTCGCTCACCACGATGAGTGGGGTCTCGCGCAGGTGCTCGTTCGAGGCCAGGTCGATCACCATCTCGCGTCCCTGCTCGGGCTGACGGGTGAGGTCGATCAGAACCGCGTCCGGATGCAGGTCCGGGATCTGCTTGTGGACCTCTCCCTTCGGCTCCTCAACCCACGGAACGCTGTAGCCGTTCTGGCGGAGCTGGCTCACCCACGGCCGGCACTCCTCCCAGCACAGCACCACCACCCTGGTCGTCATCCCCCCTCCCCCTCGGTCCTCGGAGCGCCGCTCAGCGGCCCCGCATCTCGTACAGCTGCAGCGAGTTGCCCTCCGGGTCGTCGAAGCTCGCCAGCCACACACCCGCGCCTTCGTGCACCTCGCGCGTGAACTCCAGTCCCTGCCCCTTCAACTCCTCGACCGTCGCCTGGATGTCGCTCACCTCGATCAACGGAACGATCGTCCGGAGCCCCGCCTGATCGGCCCCCGCTGCGAGCCCGCCGTGAAGGGCGATCGTGGCGTCGCCCTCGGGAAAGCGAAGGCTCGCCCACTGCCCCTCCTGGTCCACCCGCGAAGACTGCAGCCCGAGGACGTTCGTGTACCAGTCGAGCAGCTTGTCGAAGTCCCTCGCGAGGATCATCGACATCCCAAGCTTCCTGACCCCCATCCCAACCTCCTGCCCTGGGGAGGCGCGGTGCACCCCGTCGGCGGCGACGCACACGATTCCTGCAGGATGATGATAATCCCGCCTACTCGGGAGGTTTCGAGGAGCCCGTGAACGAGAACGAGCCGGTCGAGCTTGCTGCGATCGAACGCGGGGCCGGAACGCCCGTCGTGCTGGTCCACGGCGGCATCTTCCACTCCGGCCCCGCCTGGGGCCGCGTGATCAACCCGCTCGCGGTCGCCGGATACCGGACGCTGGCCGTCGACCGCCGCGGGCACGGTCGGTCGCCGGCGGGAGATGCCGCCCACGTGCCGGTGCGGCTTCAGGCGACCGACGTGCTGCGAACGCTCGACCTTCGGGGGGTGGACGAGGCCCATCTCGTCGCCGTCTCCTACGGATGCCTGGTCTGTCTTGAGGTGGCGCTGGTCGATCCGGGCCGGGTGCTGTCGTTGGCGTTGCTCGAGCCTCCGCTCTTCGCCTGGCTGGCACGAGATCCGCAGTACCGGGAATGGTGGGAGCGGATGCGCGCCGCCATGCGGCGTGGGGTCGAAGGAGAGCCGCTCGAGGAATGGCTTCCCGACTTCATGCGGTTCATCGACGGACGGATGGCGGAAGAGATGAATCCCTCCTCCCCTTCCTGGGAGCTCATCCGCCGGCAGGCGCCGGTGGCCGAGCGGGAGCAGCGCTCCTGGGAGTACGTCCCCGACGAGGAAGGGCTGCAGTCGCTCGACATCCCCGCGCTCGTGCTGAACGGGGACCAGAGCGAACCCCCAATGCAGGTGGTGGGCGAGACGCTCGCCGCCGTCCTGCGCCACGGCCACCACGTCTTCATCCGTGATGCGGGCCACGATGCTCATGCCCGCAACGCAGACGCATTCAACCGCCTCCTGCTCGACTTCCTGGCCTCGCACACTCCCTGATCGGCCGCGCCTCCTACCCCCGACAAGCGCCGCAGACCTTCTACACTTGGAGGAGCTTCAGGCCTGGAGGCGGAGCCCCGGGACCGAAAGGAGCCGATCATGCCGTTCTCCGTCCGCGATCTCGCCCGATGCAAGGCCGAAGGACGACGCTTCGCCGTCCTCACCGCCTACGACTTCCCGACCGCCCGCATCCTCGACGAGGCCGGCATCCCCGTCCTCCTCGTCGGGGACTCCCTGGGACAGGTCGTGCTCGGCTACGACACGACCATCCCGGTGACGATGGACGAGATGCTGCACCACACCCGCGCGGTTGCCCGCGGCGCGCACAACGCCCTGATCATCGGCGACATGCCGTTCGGCAGCTATCAGGAGTCCGTCGGCGAGGGAGTCCGGAATGCGGTGCGGTTCCTCAAGGAGGGGGGTGCGCACGTGGTGAAGATCGAGGGCCCTCGCCACGACCTCTCCGCCGCGCTCACCGAGGTCGGCGTCCCGGTGATGGGCCACCTCGGCCTCACCCCGCAGTCGGTGCACGCCATGGGCGGCTACCGGGTCCAGGCCCGGAGCGAGGAGGCCGCAGCGCGGCTGCTTGCCGATTCGCTCGAGTTGCAGAAAGCGGGCGCCTGCTCTCTCGTGCTCGAGGGCATCCCTGCGGCCGTCGCCGCCACCGTCACCCGGACCGTCGCGATTCCCACCATCGGCATCGGGGCGGGGCCCCACTGCGACGCCCAGGTGCTGGTCGTCAACGATCTGCTCGGCCTCGGAACCGGGCCCTATCCCAAGTTCGTCAAGACCTACGCCAACCTTGGTGATGCCATCGCCCGGGCCGCCACGCAGTTTCGAACCGAGGTGGAAGCGGGGACCTTCCCGGACGAAACCCACTCATACTCCTGACCGCGGTCTCGCCGGACGAGCGGCGATGCTTGCCGCACGCGTTGGCGATACGGATAGACTCCCGCGGTGCCCGTGCCGATGCGAGCCCTCACCCGAGCGCTTCTCACCGCGGCGATCCTCGTAACCGCCATGGCGTGCGCGGGCGGCGAGGAGCCGAGCAGGCGGGCACCCCAGCAGTCGGTGGCGATCACGTCACCGGCGCAGGGCGCGTCGATCAAGGGAAACGTCGTGCGGCTCGAGCTCGGGGCGTCGGGGATCTTGATCCTCCCCGCGCAGGGACAGCGCTCGAGCCGGACCGGCCACTTCCACGTCTTCGTCGACGCGGACCCACCTCCGGTGGGATCCAAGATCGAGACCGGGCCGGGAATCATCCACTCCGCCGAGTCGTCGGTATCGGTCTACGGGCTCGCACGGGGCGAGCACCGCCTCGTGGCGGTCCTGGGCGACGGCCAGCACTATCGCCTCCCGACCACCCCGGCCGAGGTGGGCGTGAACGTCGAAGGCCCCTCGGTCAGAGGCACGGTCGCGGGCAGTGCGGCTGCGGCGCTTGACGTTGCCGTCGAGGGGGTCACGCTCGCGCCCGCGGCGAGCGACCACTCGTTCAAGGCCGGGACCCACGGGCACCTCCACGTCCTGGTAGACCGAGAACCTCCGGCGGCCGGGCAGCCGATCCCATCCGGCGACCCCGATGTCGTTCACACCGCCGACGAACACGTCCTCCTCCCGAAGCTGTCCCCCGGATCGCACACTGTGTGGGTGGTGCTGGGATACGCCGACCACACGCCGTTCGACCCTGCGGTCGCCGACCGAGTCACCTTCACGGTTTCGTAGCTCCGGCCTCCAGCAGCGGCTTGAGAGTCCGCACGTACACCGCGAGCCGCGCGGCCACCTCGCTTGCCAGGTCGGCGTCATCCGCGTCGGGGAGATCGAGCACCTCCGAGACTCGGCGCCAGCGCGACGACTGGGGGCCGAATGCAGGCCCGACCTGGGCGTGCCGGAGGCGGGACCTCCAGCCGCGGGCACGCCGGAGGACGGCAAGGACCTCGTCGTTGGCCTCGGTCGACGGTCCCTCGAGGTGCAGCCCCACCTCGATGACCGGCCCGGCTCCCGGCACCCAGCGCGCTCCGATCCTTTGGGCCTCGAAGTGGACGGCCGGCTCCGCGTACCACAGCTTGATCAGCCGGCCGTCGCGGTGGGACGAGTACCCTCGAAGTTCCGGCCCGAGCAGCCCACGCAGCTCGTCGTCGACCTGATCGAAGAACCTCCGGGTCACACCAGTGCGTTCGCGATGGCGTCGAGCGCCTCGGGGTTCTCAAGCGAGGAGAGGTCGCCGGGATCCGCGCCCACCACCCTCGCCCGGATCGCCCGCCGCAGGATCTTGGCCGAGCGCGTGCGGGGAAGCTGGGCGACGAAGACCACCCGCTGGGGACGGAAGGCCCTGCCGATCTCGAGGTCGACGAGGGCCTTGAGCTCGTCCTCCAACTCGCCGGTGGGGGCGCTCGGAGCGGGGACGCAGAAGCACCACACCACCTCGCCCTTCACCTCGTGCGGGATCCCGACCGCAGCGGCCTCGACCACCGAGGGATGCGAGACCAGCACCGACTCGATCTCGGCCGGCCCGATCCGCTTGCCGGCGACGTTCAAAGTGTCGTCGCTGCGGCCGTGGAGGAACCAGAACCCGTCCTCATCGATCGATGCCCAGTCGCCGTGGCACCACATCCCGGGAAAGCGCGACCAGTAGCTCGCGAGATACCGGTCCGGGTCGCCCCAGATCCCCCGGGTCATCGCCGGCCACGGCTTCCGGCAGACCAGCT
This sequence comes from Actinomycetota bacterium, assembly GCA_050693875.1. Classification (GTDB taxonomy): domain Bacteria; phylum Actinomycetota; class CADDZG01; order JAHWKV01; family JBOGWP01; genus JBOGWP01. The sequence continues at coordinate 7,005 of JBOGWP010000159.1, read as the reverse complement.
CGCCGACGCCCCCGCGGACCGGGTTCCCGTCAGCGTCCACCACGTCGACGTCCATGCCGAGGGAGGGGCCGCACAGCGTCCCGACCTTCAGGTCGCAGATCGGGTAGGGCGAGAGAAAGCAGGCTCCAACCTCGGTCCCGCCGGACAGGTTGATGACGGGGCAACGGCTCCCGCCGGCATTCTCGAAGAGCCAGCGGTACGGCTCGGGATTCCAGGGCTCGCCGGTGGATGCCAGTATGCGCAGGCGCGAAAGGTCGTGGCGGCGAACCGTCTCGACTCCGTGGGGGATCAGCGCTCGCACCAGCGTCGGGGAGACTCCGAGAATCGAGACGCCGTGCCGCTCGCAGAGCGCCCAGATGCGGCCGGGATCGGGATGGTCGGGCGCTCCCTCGTACAGGAGCACCGTCCCGCCGAGGGCGAGGCCTCCGACCGTCTCCCATTGCCCCATGATCCACCCCATGTCGGTCACCCAGTAGAGGACGTCGTCGTCCTGCAGATCGGTCTGGTAGGCGACCTCCGAGGCGATCTTCACCAGAAAGCCGCCGTGAACGTGGACCGCCCCCTTCGGACGTCCGGTCGTGCCCGATGTGTAGGCGATCATCCAGACGTCCTCGGCCTCGGTGGGCTCGGTGGTGAGCAGCGGTTGCGATGCGATGAGGTCGTGCCACCAGACGTCCCGAGCCGGGTGCCACACGACGTCGCCACCGATGTGGCGCAGGACCACGGTGTGCTCGACGCCGGCGGCGGTTGCGGCTTCGTCCGCAGCGTCCTTCATGCGCACCTCCCGGCCCCTGCGCCGAAACCCGTCGGCGGTGATCAGGACCTTCGCGCGGGGATCGCCCAGGCGCGCCGCCACCGCCGCCGCCGCGAATCCGGAGAAGATCGGGAGGTAGATGGCGCCGATCTTGGCGAGCGCGAGCATCGCCACCACCGCCTCGAGCGTCATCGGCAGGTAGACGCCGACGGCGTCGCCCTTGCCGATCCCAAGCCCGACCAGGCCCGCGGACACCCGTGCCACCTCGTCGGCGAGCCCGGCGTAGGTGAGCGAGCGGACCTCGCCCTCCTCGCTCTCCCAAACGAGCGCCGTCTTCGCCGCACGGGCACCCTCCGCATGCCGGGTGACGCAGTTGTCGGCGATGTTGATACGCCCTCCGAGGAACCACGCGGCCCACTCCATCCCCTGGTGCACGTCGAGCACCTTGCCGTAGGGGCGGAGCCATCGGAGGCCGAGGTCCTGCTCGGCAGCCTTCCAGTACCACTCGATGTCGGCGATCGACTGCCGCACCAGCTCCTGGTAGCCACGGATCCCGTGCCGGTCCATCAGGCGCTTGACGTTCGATCCCTCGACGTAGTCGGGCGAGGCACGCCAGACGATGTCCCCCATCGGTTCGATTGTGGCAGAGGGCCAGCGGTTCGGGACGCCTCCTCCCCGTAGGGCGACCGGCCATCCCGCCCTCAGGAGCCATAACGGGAAGAGCGGACATGATCTGCCCCACCTGCACGTCAGAGTACGTTGACGGGATTGAGCGCTGCCCCGATTGCCGGGTCAGCCTCGTCGAGACACCCCATTCTGGGCGTGAGCCCCCGAGCCCCCGAATGGGATCTCCCGCTCGAACTCGGCGGCTCGCCGGCGAGCACGAGGAGATCCTGTTCCTCGGCCCTCGAGCTCAGCTCTGCGAGCAGACGGCTCTTGCCGATGCCCGGCTCCCCAACCACCTGCAGGATCTGCTCGGCTGACCCGGGAGGTGCAGGAGGAGGTCGCCGATCAGGCACAGCTCCGCGCCACGTCCCACCAATAACCCGCCCCCGACAGCCAAGGAGGCTAACCCATGGGACTCTGGCCACAAGAGGTTTGCCACATCTGAGCGCGAAGCTCAGCGGGGCCCGGCGGGGCCAACTGGGGGGTTTCCGGATGCCGGACCGGGTTGCCGGCTTCATGCTCGAACGCGTGATCAGCAGCTATCTGCTCTGCCACCGCCACGCTCCCGAGGAATGCCCGGTGGCCTTCGCGGCATGGAAGGGGTTCTCCAGCCCCCTTCGGCGCCGCGTGACCTTCGCCTCGTGCGCGACCGGCGGCCACGAGGTGTGGTGGACGGTCGAGGCGACCGACCCCGAGGCGGCGCTCGCACTCCTGCCGCCCTGCGTGGCGACGAGGACCGCGGCGATCGCGGTCCGCGAGGTGGTCATCCCCTAGAGCGCACCCCGAGTTCCCCGGAGTGTCTCCCTGGTTCGCGACCTGGTCTGCCGTGTTGGTGCGGCCAGAGGACGTGGGGGGCTCCTCCTCCAGGATCCCCGTCTCTCGCCGAGCGGAGGCCTTGAGGTCAGACCGGGGGCCAGGGGTAGGGACGGCCCGGGCCGGGAGGCGGAAACACGTCGGCGGCGGCGAGCAGTGCCGTCCGGCGCTCGAGTGCCGCGATCTCCTCGGGGGCGAGGAGCCCCTCCAGCCGGCCGGCGAGCTCACCGCGCAGGGCCTCACCCAGCCGGATCAGCGGTGCTCTCGCAGCATCGGAGATCGGCTCGCCGACGAAGTCCCATAGGACCGTCCGCAGCTTTGGCTGGGCGTGAAAGCAGATCCCGTGATCGACGGTCCAGATTCTTCCTTCGGAATCGAGGAAGACATGCCCCGCCTTGCGATCGGCGTTGTTCACGGCCAGGTCGAAGAGGCAAATCCGTCGCAGGTCGTCGGGACGGTCGCCGAGCAAGTCGAACGCGGTGCCCTCGGGATCGTGCTCGATGAAGCGTTGCACCGCGCCGAGGCCGAGCGGACCGTCGCGCAGGATCGTCGGCGGGACGAATCCCCAGCCCCCCGCCTCGCTCACGAGGTAGGCCGCCACCTCGCGGCGGCACAGGGTCCCGGGCGGGAAGTCCCACAGCGGCGCCTCGCCCCGCATGGGCTTGTAGACAACGAAGGTGGCAACCGCGCCCGGAGCGTCGAGCCGGGCGAGGAGCGTGAGGTTCGATGCTGCCGGAAGGATGCCCACAATCTCCAGCGCCTGCGTCGCAAGCGCCTCGGCAACCGACGCCTCAGGATTCGTCAGCCGGCCTCCCCATGCCGGGGATGCCCGTTGCGCGCCATGCAGTCGTGTCCCTCGGGATCCAACGGCAGCCCGCAGAGCTGGCATTGCGGGCGTCCCTGGGCCGCCACCGACAATCCATGCTCTCCGAGCGCTCCGAGCTGCCCCTTCGTCAGCCAGAAGCGCGCCGTGGCCCGGTCGGCCTCCTCGTCGCCGAGCTCGTGGCACTCGAGAAGCACGAGATCGCGCTCCTCGACGAAGCCCATCGCCATGGAACCCACCCGAAAGGCGGGGTCGAGCGGCTCCTGGAGCCCCATACCCTCCGCGCTCAACTCCAGAGGCGGTTCGGGGAGGCCGATGCGGGTGAGCAGCTCCTCGCCGGTCCGGCCGAGTGCGATCACGTGCTCCTTCTCGAGCACGAGCGTCACCACCTCGAGACCCTGTCGCGCCTGGAGGTAGAAGGTCCTCGAGCCACGCGCCCCGACCGCGCCGACGGTGATCCGGTCGACGGGATCGAGCTCGAAGCTCTCACTCATGGCTGCCCATTCTTCCTTCCCCGCGTGGCGCTTGCCTTCGGGCGCGCGTCGGGAACCTCGAGCCGCCTGGCCAGGTCCTCCACCGATACCGCGTCGCTCACGCGAAGGACGTGCGGGATGCGATCGCCGAGAAGGATCGCGGTGAGCGACGCGGGGGCAATCGACGTGCGCTGATAGAGGTCCAGCCCGAGGCCGAGGTACGCCGCGACGAGGAGGCGGATGACGTCTGCATGCGAGACCGCCACCACTGCCTGCCGGGCATGGCGCTCGAGCAGCGACTGAACCGTCGTCACCGCACGCGTCTGCGTCTCGCGGATCGTCTCGCCGCCCGGGAACCGGAAGTCCGCAGGGTGGGTGATGAGCTCCTTCCACGCCTTCGTCCGGTAGAGCGCCCGGAGCGGTCGCCCCTGCCAGTCTCCATAGCGGACTTCGCCCAGCCCTTCGACCACCTTCGTCTCCAGCCCATGCCGTGCGGCGATCGCCGCCGCGGTCTCGGTGCAGCGCTCGAGCGGGCTGGTGTAGACGGCCTTGACCGGAACCGCGGCAAGGCGCTCGGCAACCGCCTCGGCCTGTCGCCGCCCGGCGGGAGAGAGGTGGAACCCGGGCAGCCATCCGGTCAGCCTCATCCCGGTGACGGTGGTCACGGCGTGGCGAACCAGCAGGAGCAGCATCGGGCGTCCTGTCTTCGAGAGGGGCGATCGGCGCACTAGTATTCCAACATGGAGGACTTGCGGACCGAGCGAGACTCGCTTGGCGAGGTTCGGGTGCCCGCCTCTGCCTATTTCGGTGCGCAGACGCAGCGCGCGGTCGACAACTTTCCGATCTCGTCCTGGCGGTTCGGCCGTCGCTTCATCCGGGCGCTCGGGCTCGTCAAGTGGGCGTCGGCGGTCGCGAACGAGGAGCTCGGCCTGCTCGACGCCCGCCGGGCGCAGGCGATCCGGGAAGCGGCCGAGGAGGTGGTCGAGGGCAAGCTCGACGACCACTTTCCCCTGGACGTGTTCCAGACCGGCTCGGGGACCTCGACGAACATGAACGCCAACGAGGTCATCGCCAACCGCGCGATCGAGCTGCTTGGGGGCGAGCGCGGGACGAAGGATCCCGTCCACCCGAACAACCACGTGAACCTGTGCCAGTCCTCGAACGACGTCATCCCGACCGCGACCCATCTTGCCGCCCTCGAGGCGATCCGGAACGCCTTGCTGCCCGGTCTGGCCGCGCTGCACGCCGCGCTCGAGGAGCGAGCGGAGGCCTTCAAGGATGTCGTCAAGGCCGGCAGGACCCACCTGATGGACGCAACACCCGTTCGGCTCGGTCAGGAGTTCGCCGGGTACGCCTCGCAGGTCGAGCACGGCATTGCCCGCATCCGCTCGGCGATGCGCCACCTCCGCGAGCTTGCCCTCGGCGGAACCGCGGTCGGAACCGGCATCAACGCGGACCCACGGTTCTCCGCCACCGCGATCGCCCACCTCGCCGAGCGGACCGGGTTCGAGCTTGCGGAGGCCCCCGACCACTTCGAGGCCCAGGGCGCCCGCGATGCCGTGGTGGAGGCGTCGGGTGCGCTGCGGACGGTCGCGGTCTCGATGGCGAAGATCGCGAACGACCTGCGCTGGCTTGCCTCCGGTCCGCGCACCGGTTTTGCCGAGATACGGCTCCCGTCCATGCAGCCCGGGTCGAGCATCATGCCGGGCAAGGTCAACCCGGTGATCCCGGAAGCGGTGATCCAGGTTGCCGCCCAGGTGATCGGCAACGATGCCGCGATTGTGCTCGGGGGGCTGGGTGGAACCTTCGAGCTGAACACGATGATGCCCCTGATGGCCCACGACCTCCTTTTCTCGATCGAGACGCTCGGCGCGGCAGGCCGCCTCTTCGCCGAGCGCTGCGTGCAGGGCATCGAGGCGGACGCCGAGCGTGCGCGCTCGCTCCTCGAGCAGTCGTTCGTCCCCGTGACCGCGCTGGTCCCGCTGATCGGCTACGACGCTGCGGCCGAGGTGTCGAAGGAGGCCCACGCCACCGGCAGATCCCTTCGGGAGGTCGTGGTGGCACGAGGCCTGCTCGACGAAGAAGCGTTCGACCGGGCGATGGACCTGCGGAAGATGACCGAGGGCGGAATGGCCGCGGGGGGCGAGTGAGCATGCGCATCGCCTCGGCGCTCTCGAGCGACCCCGACACCCGCGCGGCGGCGCGGGAGGCCGTCGACCGGTCGCTCGACGAGCTCGGAGAGCGGCCCAACCTCGTCTTCGCCTTCCACTCGCCGCACCACCTTGGCCGGGTCGAGGAGGCGGCGGCCGAGATCATCCCGTCGATCGGGGATGCCGCTCTCCTCGGATGCACGACACAGGCGGTGATCGGCGACGGGCGAGAGGTGGAGGCGGGCCCGGCGCTGTCCGTGTGGGCCGCCGCGCTCCCGGGTGTTCGGATCGAGCCGTTCTCGCTCACCGTCGAGGATGGGCCCGACGGCCCCGCGGTGCTCGGTATGCCGCTGCTTGGGGAGGAGTCGCGGGCGGTCATCCTGCTCGGGGATCCGTTCAGCTTCCCCGTCCAGGTGCTGGCGAGGATCGACGACGAACGGCCGGAGCTTCCGGTCATCGGCGGAATGGCGAGCGGTGGCATGGCTCCCGGGCGCCATGCCCTGATTTCCGGAACCTCGGTCGGGGACTCCGGGGCGGTCGGCGTGGTGCTGTCGGGTGACCTTGCCGTGGAGACTGTCGTCGCGCAGGGGTGCCGGCCGATCGGCGCTCCCTACGTCGTGACGGCCAGCGAGCAGAACGTCATCCGAGAGCTTGCCGGCAAGCCACCGCTGGAGCGCCTCCGAAGCGTCCTCACCGCGTTGCCGCCCGAGGACCGGGCCCGTGCGCAGCAGGGGCTGCACGTCGGGCTCGCCATCGACGAGTACAAGGCCGAGCTCGGGCAGGGCGACTTTCTCATCCGCAACGTCATCGGCGGCGATCCGGAGAGCGGGGCGATCGCGGTGGGCGACTACGTGCACGTCGGCCAGACCGTGCAGTTCCAGGTCCGGGACGCGGAGGCCGCCGACCAGGACCTCGCCGCGATGCTGGAGCGCCGGCTGGCCTCGCTCCGCGGGACGGCGGCGGGTGCGTTGCTGTTCACCTGCAATGGACGTGGTCAGCGCCTCTTCGGGACCCCAGACCACGACGTGCAGACGGTTCGGTCGAAGCTCGGCCACCTTCCGGTCGCGGGCATGTTCTGCGGCGGGGAGGTGGGACCCGTGGGGGGCCGAACGTTCCTCCACGGCTTCACCGCGAGCATCGCCCTGTTCGTCGAGTCGCCCGCGTAGTTACTCAAAAGCAGCGGTAAAGCGGAGATCGGTCCTCGCTGGAACGATTGGGCGCCGTCGGAGGGCCGCAACGGGTGCCCATTTGGACCGTGACCCAACCACCGACCAACCTCCTGGGGCTGCCTCAGCGGGCGAGAACAACCCGAAAAGGAGCCTGGGG
>JBOGWP010000158.1:0-15883 GCA_050693875.1 Actinomycetota bacterium | reverse complement strand
TCTTGCCGCCACCGTACAGCCACCAGTGCCGCCGGCCGTAGTCGGCCTCGGAGACGGCCTCGAACGTGGCGCCGTTTCCCTCGAACGTGAGGTCGCGCCTGTCGAGGAGCTTGAGCGAGCCGTCGATGCGATAGCACGCCCCGCGGGCGAACGAGAGCACGGATCCGTTGGGCACCGAGGAAATCCAGGAGAGCAGATCGGCGGTGACGTCGCGAGAGCAGTTGCCGGCGATGGAGGGGGGAGGCTCCATTGCCGGTGGTTCCTCTCCAACGGCTGTCGGGCGACGAGCGACATGAACGGTGGGGGAGGGTGACGCGGGCGATGAGGAGCGTTGCCGATCGGGCACGTGCGTACCGGCGCCTGAGGGCGCTCGCTGGTCGGACAGACCCTTCCCCCATCGGGTAAGCGCCCAAGGAGTGACGGCGACCCCGCCGACAAAGGCGACGAGCAAGAGGACTTGCATGGCTTCTCGAGCTCTTCTCATATCGCGCCGAGCACCCGTCGAAGTCTAACTTTGGGGACGGCGGGAGTTCACCTGAGAAAGCAGGTGCCAGCCGCAGCGACCGGACGGGCCCCCGGCGTGCAGCCCGCAGGGCCGGCTGTCCAGCGGAGAGTTGGAGCTATTCCAATCCACTCGACTTCTCGTGTGACAGGGAAGGTTGCGGGTATGACCGGTCGACTACCTGACTTCGTTGTGATTGGGGCCCCGCGCTCCGGGACGACCGCTCTCGCTTGGTACCTTCGAGCGCACCCCGACCTTTTCCTTGCCAAAGAGAAGGAGGTTCGCTTCTTCGATCAGCGCTACCGCCTCGGTGTTGACTGGTACATGCGCCGCTTCGCCGATGGCCGCCATCGAAAGGTGGTCGGCGAGGCCACGCCGACGTACATGTACAACCCAACGGCCGTGGCCAGGATGGCTGAGGTCATCCCAGAAGCCAGGTTGCTCGCAATACTGCGGGCTCCTGTCGACCGCGCCTACTCGCATTACTGGATGATGCGCTCCCTCGGGATGGAGTCTCAAGAATTCGAGGAAGCCCTTGACGAAGAGGAAGCGGGCTTGCGACCGCCCGGCTCCCCGCTCGCGTATGTCGACAGTGGGCGTTATCACCGCTATCTTGAGGAGGTCTGCGCGCGCTTTCCGAAGGGGGCGCTCCGAGTTCTGATATTCGAGGATCTCGTCCGGGATCCTGAGGCAGTGTATCGACAGACCTGCCAGTTCCTGGGCATCGACGAGAGACTGGCACTCCCGAGGGCTGGTCGGCGGGTGAATGGTGCGGTCACCTATCGGTCCCAGGCGCTACGGCGCGTATCCAAGGCCTTGCCCACAATGCCAAACAGAATAGTTGCTCGCCTGAATGCCCGTCCCTTTGAATATCCTCCCCTCGATCAGCACCTGCGCCGCAGGCTGACGGAAGAGTTCGCCAACGACAACGCGGCGCTCTCGTCGTGGCTCGGTCGTAGCATTTCGGCCTGGTCGGCGTAGCTGACGCGATTTCACGCTGACAAGGAAGGCCCGGCTTGAAGGTTGCGCGTGCCGTGCGCCAAGCACCAGTTTGGCGCCGCCGTGCGTGGCCGATCCAACGCGAGGATGAGAGTTCTCGTGGTCGTTGTTTCTTGCCTTGATTGGTTCCAAGAGCCTGAAAAGCGAGAGCGCATGATGAAAACAGTGGACGGGTTTTTCGCCGGCGAGCGCTCCCTGCCAAATCGGTCGCGAGACCTCCCGCACCGACCGCTACGAATTCTCCACGTGGTCTCATCGGCGAAGCGCAGAGGGGCGGAGATGTTTGCGGCGGATCTCGTGGGGGCGCTCCAGTCCGCGAACGTTTCGCAGCTGGTGGCCGTCCTCGACCCTGAGGCGCCACTGGTTGCTTTCAATGCCGCGGTCGCCGTGCTTCCGAGGCCTCATCGCCTGGTGCCTGGGCTGCGGATCGACGTAGGCGTGGTGCGAGGGATTCGAAGTCTCCTTCGGCAATGGCGTCCCGACATCGTGCAGGGGCACGGCGGTGACACTCTCAAGTATGCCGTCATGGCCGCGGCCGGGACGGGAATCCCCATCGTCCACCGGGCCATCGGAATGGCGCCCAGATGGCTACGGAGGGGTCCGCGACGGTTGGTCTACAGCCTGCTGATGAGGCGAGCCCAGGCCGTGGCTGCCGTGGCCGAGGCGGTCGCGGGTGAGCTGGCCAAGGTCTTCCGGCTGGGTGAAAGCGTGGTCACCATTCCGAACGCGGTCGCATTGAGCCGAATGCGCCCGTCAAAGACGCGGGAGGAGATGCGGGACGTCCTGGGTATTGCCCGGGACGATCCGATCGTTCTTTCTGTGGCGGCGTTGACGTGGGAGAAGGATCCGCTCGCGCATATCGAGGCCATTCGTCACGTCTTTGCAACCGTGCCGAAGGTTCGCCACCTCTTTGTTGGCGAAGGCCCGATGCGAAGCGAGGTGGATGCAGCTGTTCGGAGGGCGGGCCTGGACGGGCACGTTCGGCTGCTGGGAGTTCGCTCCGACTTGCCGGACCTGCTCGCTGCAGCCGATGTCCTGCTTCTTGCGAGCCGCTCCGACGGGATGGAGGGGCTGCCCGGCATCGTGATCGAAGCCGCGCTGTCGGGAGTTCCCACGGTCGGCTTCGATGTCGCCGGGGTGTCCGAGGTCGTTATCCCGGGTCGCAACGGCATCCTCGTCCCTCCCGGTGACATCCCTCGGCTTGCTGCGGCACTTATCGAGCTGCTCCGGCACGAGGATGCCCTGCGCGAGATGGGCTCAGCGGCCCAAGAGTGGTGTCTCCGCCGGTACGAGATACGGCGGATTGCCCATCTGTATCTCGACCTCTACCAGGATCTTTGCCGGGACGCGCGGCAGCGCAGGGTGGCCCCCCAGCTCGGAATCGTCCCGCTCCCGGTTGAACTGGAGGCCAGGCATAAAGGGGATAGACTCTGATGCCGCGCGTCCTCCATTTGATCAAGGCTCTTGACCGCGGCGGCGCCGAGCAGCTCTTGGTCAACGCGGGGCCCCACTTCGTCCGGTCCCGCTTCGACTACGAGGTCGCCTACCTCCTTCGTCAGGGGGATGTTCTGGCCGGGGAGCTGCGAGACATCGGTCTTCCGGTCCACTGCCTCGAGGGCAAATGGGCACTCGATTGGATCAGGAGACTTCGGCTGCTAGTCAAGCAGAGACGATTCGATATCGTCCACACCCACTCTCCCTACGCGGCGACCTTCGCCCGGATGGTCCTGTGGGGGGAACGGCCGCGGCTTGTCAACACCGAACACAACGTTTGGTCGGCCTATCGGTTTCCCACTTATTGGGGCAACGCCCTTACTTTCCCACGCAATAAGTACGTGTTCGCCGTCTCGCATCACGTGCGGGATTCGATCCGTTACCCTTCTCTGCTGCGGGTGCTGCCCATGCCCAGGGTGGAGACGCTTTACCACGGCATCGACCCCTCGGTCGTCACAACATGGAAGCAGCCCGACGGGGTGAGAGACGAACTAGGCATCCCTCCCCACGCACCTCTTGTTTCCTGCGTGGCTAACTTCCGACGAGAAAAGGGGCATCGGTATTTGCTCGAGGCCCTCGCTATCTGCCGAAGGGTAGACCCCGAAATTCAACTTGTCCTCGTCGGAGGAGGACGGCTAGAGAAAAACGTGCGCACTCTCGCGGGGAGGTTGGGCTTGATGGGAACAGTCAAGTTCACTGGCACCCGTGCCGATGCAGCCCGGATCGCCGGCGCGTCGGACCTCTTCGTGCTGGCGTCGCTCCAAGAAGGTCTCGCCATCGCCCTCCTCGAGGCCATGGCGATGGGATGCCCTGTGGTGGTCACGAATGTCGGGGGAATGCCGGAGGTGGTTGAAGACGGCCGCCACGGCGTCGTCGTGCCCCCGCGGGACCCGAAGCGGCTTGCCGACGCGATCCTTCGGCTTCTCGACGATCCCGGACTCCGATCCCGAATGGGAATGGAGGCGAGGCGACGCGCTGCCCAATTCGACATCTGTCATGCCGTCGAGAGGAGCGAAAAGGTCTACGAGGAGTTGCTTGGATGACCGGGATGCATCTAGCGAGCGAACGGCTGACCGCGCGTCGCCCGGCGGGAACGATGGTCGCGGCCGGCGTACTCCTCATCGCCGGCTACTCGGCGCTGCTCGTACAGTTCATGAACTGGACCTCCTTTGATGTCTGGGGAGCCCTGCTGGTCGGCCCCGTGTTGGTCGCGGTCACGCTCCCCGGCCTCGCTCGGCAGGCCGCACGTGAAGGCAATTCGCGTCTCCTCGGGCTGTTCGTAGCGGCGTTGCTTCTCAAATTGGGCGCCGCCGTGGCGGCACACTTCGTTGCGTTTGACGTCTATCAGGGGGTAGTGGACCTCAATCGGTATCACAACCGGGGACTGCTACTGGCCCGCCGCTTCCTCTCTGGTGACTTCTCCACCGGGATGGAAACGGTCACGGGGACCTCGTTCCCGATCCTCCTCAACGGGATCATCTACTTTCTGATCGGCCCTACGAAGCTCGGCGGCTTCATGGTGCATGCGTGGTTCGGCTTCCTCGGGCTCTTCTTCCTCTACCGGGCCTTCGTCCTTGCGGTTCCCGAGGGCAAGGTCCGCACGTACGGAAGGCTGGTCTTCTTCCTTCCTTCGTCGGTCTTCTGGTCCTCGCTTATGGGCAAGGACCCCTGGATGCTGCTCGGGGTCGGGATCGCCGCCTACGGCGCCGCGCGCGTGTTCAGCGGCCAGACGTGGCGGGGCGCGGTCAACGCCGGACTCGGGATCTGGATGACGATGCTCATTCGGCCCCACGTGGGGGGGATGCTCGGCGTCGCCCTCGTCGCCGGGTTCTTGGCTGGCCGGCGTCCTGCCCGGCTCGGCTCCCTGGCGCCGGTGGCGAAGACATTGGGGATGCTCGCGCTGGGCGTCGCTGCCCTGTTTCTCGTGGGCGAGACCCAGCAATACCTCGAGAAGTCCGGGATCGAGACCCAGAAGGGCCTGTCGAATACGCTCGAGGAGGCGAGCCGAGGGGGGAACTTCGGCGGGTCTGCGTTCGCGCCGTCGATTCCTCGCTCGCCCCTTCAGATCCCGGGGGCGGCGTTCACCGTCCTGTTCCGCCCGCTCCCCCACGAGGTGGACAACCTCCCGGCGCTCATTGCTGGCGTGGAGGGATCGCTTCTTATCGGGCTGACCATTGTGCGGTTTCGCTGGATCACGACCGCGCTGCGGAGCGTGCGACGTCAGCCCTACGTTGCCTTCGCCGCGGCCTATGTCGGGATGTTCGTGATCGCCTTCTCGAGCATGGCCAATTTCGGGCTGCTCGTGCGTCAACGGGTGCAGATGTTGCCTCTCTTCCTCGTCCTTCTATCCGTCCCACCCGTCCGTCGGGAGGAGAAAGCGAGATGACGGGAATTCGCCTAGCCCACATCACCACCGTCGACCTCACGCTGCGCTTTCTGCTCCTCGGCCAGCTGCGCCATCTGCGCGAGAGCGGGTTCGAGGTGAGCACGATCAGCGCGCCGGGTCGCTGGGGGTCGGACCTCGAGCGTGAGGGCATCCGGCACATCCCCTGGCCCTCGGCCACGCGCTCCTGGAACCCCGCGGCGGATATCCGGTCCTTCCGCGAGCTGCTCGGCATCCTGCGCCGCGAGCGGTTCGACGTCGTTCACACCCACAACCCGAAGCCCGGCGTGATGGGAAGGGTCGCAGCCCGAGTCGCCGGCGTCCCGTGCATCGTCAACACGGTGCACGGACTTTACGCAACCCCGGAGGACCGGCTCGGCAAGCGCTTCGCAGTTCTCGGGCTGGAGGGAGCGGCCGCCCGTTGTTCCGACCTCGAGATGTTCCAGAGCGAGGAGGACCTGGAGTGGGCCCGCCGGAGGCGGGTGGTGTCGCGCCAAAAGAGCCTGTACCTGGGAAACGGAATCGACCTCTCGGCGTTCGATCCCGCACGGGTGGCTCCGGCTCGCGTGCGCTCGCTCCGCGCCGAGCTCGCCATCCCCGATGGCTCGCGGGTGGTTGGCATGGTCGGCCGGCTCGTCGCGGAGAAGGGCTACCTGGAGCTGTTCGCTGCAGCCGAGGAGGTGAGACGTGTGATCCCCGACGCGATCTTCCTGTGCCTCGGCGACCCCGACCCGGAAAAGGTCGACTCGATTCGCCCCGAGGAGCTGGCCGGCCGGAGCCATCTCCGCCTCCCCGGCTGGCGGACCGACATCAGGGATCTCCTCGGTCTGATGGATGTCTTCGTTCTCCCCTCGTGGAGGGAAGGCCTTCCCCGTTCTGCGATCGAGGCGGCGGCGATGGGGAGGGCGATGGTGCTGACCGACATCAGGGGATGTCGCGAAGTGGTCCGTGACGGGAAGGAGGGGTTGCTCATACCCCCCCGGAACCCCACCCGCCTGGCGGGGGCGATCTTGACCATGCTCGGCGATCGTGCCCTGGCCGCTCGCTTCGGTCGCGCTGCCCAGGCGCGCGCTCTCGAACGCTTCGACGAGCGGAAGGTCGCCGAGAAGGTCGAGGAGGCCTATCGCCGGTTGCTCCAGGCGAAGGGAATCGCGTCTCCTCCCGTTCGTCCGGTCGACTCGCTTCTCGGTCATGGGTGAAGGGCCCGGTTCGGGGCGGCCCGGAAGGCGGAAACGGGCAGTGAAGCGGCTTCTCGACGTGTGCATCTCGGCCGGCCTGTTGATCGCCCTCTCGCCCCTCATGGCGGCAATCGCCGTCCTGATCCTCGTGATGATGGGAAGACCCGTACTGTTCCGGCAGGAGCGGCTGGGCCATCAAGGGCGGCGCTTCGTCCTGCTCAAGGTCCGAACGATGCGGCAGGCAGCCGACAGGCACGGGCGCACCCTGCCGGACGAGCGGCGCCTCACGCGCCTCGGAAGGCTTCTCAGGCGGACGTCGCTCGACGAGCTACCCCAGCTCGTAAACGTGCTGCGCGGCGAGATGAGTCTCGTGGGGCCACGCCCGCTGCTCGTCGAGTACCGCGACCTCTACACCCCGGAGCAGTGGCGCCGGCACGAGGTGCTGCCCGGCGTGGTCGGTCCGGTGGCCGTCAAGGGCCGCAACGCTCTGAGCTGGGAGGAGAAGTTCCGGCTCGACGTCTGGTACGTCGACAACTCGTCGCTGTGGATCGACTTGAAGATCATGGCGGCGGCGGCGTGGAAGATCGTCACCGGTGACGGCGTGTCCCAGCCCGGGCATGCCACCGTTGAGTACTTCCGGGGCAGCGTTCCGAAGAGCTGACCCCGGGGAGGGGGAGCAGTGTTGCGACTGGCCTTTGCCGGGGACCGCGACGTCGCCGTTCGGGTCCTGAAGTTCATCCTGGGCCGGGGAGTGCGCCCGCTGGCGCTGCTGGTCCCGGCAAAGGGAGTGTCACACGCCGACCAGCTTGCGCACATCTGTTCCCACCTCGACCCGCGCCACGTGATGGTGGGAAGGCGGTTCCGCGAACCCGCAGCCGTCGCTCTCCTCGAGGCGCTCCAACTCGACTACCTGGTCTGCGTCCACTTTCCCCTCATCGTCCCGCCCGAGGTGCTGCGAATTCCGAGGCACGGCGTCCTGAACCTGCACCCGGCCTACCTTCCGTACAACCGCGGGTGGCACACCCCGAGCTGGGCGATCCTCGAGGGCACGCCGTACGGGGCAAGCCTCCACCTCATGAGCGAGGAGGTGGATGCCGGACCCGTCGTGCTTCGAAAGGCCCTCGAGGTCCGTCCCGACGACACCGCCGACACCCTCTATCGGCGGGTGAAGTCACTCGAGGTCGAGGTGTTCCGGGAGGCGTGGCCGACCCTGGAGCGCTGCGAGGGGGTGCGCGCCGAGCCGCAGCCGGACGCCGGGGGGACGGCCCACCGCAAGGAAGACCTCTTCAGGCCGGAGGTACAGCGTCTCGATCCGGACGCGGTCATGAAGGTGGGGGAGGTGATCGACCGGCTTCGCGCTCTCACCACCGACCGGATCGGGGAGGCGGCCTATCTGGTCAGGAACGGGGCACGGCACAGGATCCAGATCCGGATCGTTCCCGAGAAAGCCTCGGACGTCGTCGCGGGGCAGGACATGGAGGCGGATGCGTAGCCCGAGTACTTCCCGCGGCATCCCGGGATCGAGCGGGGGTACCGCCGGCAAGGGGGGCCGCGGTACGGGAATTACCGCGACTTGCCCATTCCCCGCAACGCCGGCCTCCCTATGATCGCTCCAGCATGATCGCTCCAGCCGGCGGCGGGAGCCGTGAGAGCACGAGGTACTGATGGACGACCACGGCAGGCAGTCGCGTCGCGAGTTCCTCAAGAAGAGCGCCGTCGCCGGCGCGGTGACCTGGGCGGCCCCGGCCATCACTACCCTCTCGGGCGGACGGGCGTGGGCGCAGCAGTACCCGACGCCCTGCGAGTGCACCGCCCACGCCTACGGCCTGTTCCTGCGAATTCCCGACCTGAACATCGCCACCACGGTCGACTGCCTCTCCCAGATCAACATCGTCAACGACCCCCCGGGCCCCACGAATGTCCGGGTTACGGGAGTCCTCGTCTGCGGCACCTCGACCGAGAACGGCACGTGCACGGCGCAAGCAACCGTAACGAGCCTCGACGTCCGAGTCACCGTAGGGCTCGTCGCGCTACCCCGGATCCGCGCGGATGTCCTCACCTCGGAGGTCAGCGTGACCTGCCCGGGCTGCGAGTTTGCCTCGAGCGGCGAGGTGGTCAAGCTCCGGATCGGGCAGGGCATAACCTTGGTTGAGGTGCAGGTGACCGGAGCTCCGAACCAGCAGGTTTCCGCTCTAGGGCTGAGCATCATCATCAACGAGGAGCGTTGCGTAGACGGAACCCTTGAGCGCAACGCCCTCCACGTCAGCTCCCCGCTGCTCGGCGGGGTCGATCTGATCGTGAGCCACGCCGAGGTGACCGGCCAGGGCTGCACCTGCCCGGCGGCGTAGGGTCGGCCCGCCGCAGCTCCCCTCTCGGATCGTCTTGATTCATTTCCTTGTCGCGTCGTCGTCGGGGCCGCCGACAGGCGGGCCGCTTCACGCAAGGTACGGAGGAACGTCTTGTTCGAGGGCACGTATCAGGTCCTTTCCTATGGTTTTCTGGTCAGGACGAGCGTGGACGCGTTCGCCCGGGCGGTGGAGCGGACGCTGGCGGGCTTCGCCGCGGACGATGCGGAGGTTGCCTCGACCTACCGGCTCGTGCGAGGAAGGCGGGCCCCGCGTTTCCGGCTGCTGATCGACGGAAGGCAGCTCCGATCGAGCCAGAGCACCGCTGGGGCAGCGGAGCACCTGCTCTGGCATGTGATGCGGAGCGCCATCGAGACCACCCCCAACCAGCTCCTGATCCATGCGGGCGTCGTCGGGGGGGCGGACGGGGTCGTCCTTCTGCCCGGACCGTCGGGATGCGGCAAGACCACCCTGGTGGCCCGCCTCGTCGGGGCCGGCTACCGATTCCTGTCGGATGAGATCGCCGTTCTCGACCCGGCGGCCGGGCTCGTGCGGCCGTTCCCGCGGGCGCTCTCGGTGCGCCCGGGGATGCTCGAGCTGATCGAGCTGCCCGCGGGCCTCCGGATGTCGGCCAAAGATGCAGGAGTGATGGTTCCGCCGGAGGCGTTGAGGCCGGGCGGCGTCGGCACGGCTGGGACTCCGCAGCTCGTGATCTCGCCGAGCTACGAGTCGGGCAGCGAGACTCGCCTGGAGGAGGTCTCCTCGTCCCAGGCGGTGGCGATGCTGGCCTCCCACGCCTTCAACCTCGAGAGCTTCGGCCGGCGGGCGCTCATCGTGCTTGGCGACTTCGTGCGAGGGGCCCGCTGTTACCGGCTCCGGTACGGCGACGTGGCCGACGCGGTCCGGCAGGTCGAGCGGCTCGTCCGACCGCCGGACCAGGTTGGGGCAGCGGGACCGAATGCTCGTAGGGAGACGACGTGAATGTCCTTGTGACCGGCGGTGCGGGCTTCATCGGATCGAACCTGGTGTCGGCCCTGGCCACCTCGGGGCATCGGGTCCGAGTTCTCGACGACCTCTCGACCGGGACTGTCGAGAACCTCGTCGGCGTCCGGGACGAGGTCCAGATGATCGTAGGCGACGTGCGCGATCCTGACGCCGTCCTCGAGGCGATCTCGGGGGTCGACGTCGTCTACCACCTCGCCGCCCTTCCCTCCGTCGCCCGATCGGTGGCGGACCCGATCTCCTCCCATGGTGTGAACGCCGGGGGGACGGTGGAGGTTCTGATGGCCGCCTGCGCCGCGGGGGTGCGCCGGGTCGTATATGCCTCCTCCTCGTCGGTCTACGGGGACGCGCCGATGCTCCCGAAGCGCGAGGAGATGGCGCCTCGACCCATGTCGCCCTACGCGGCGTCGAAGCTCGCCGGCGAAGCCTATTGCCGGGCCTTCTGGGGGGCCTACCGACTGGAGGTGGTCTGTCTCCGCTTCTTCAACGTCTTCGGCCCACGCCAGGACCCCCGCTCCGAGTACGCCGCGGTGGTTCCTCGGTTCATCACGGCGATGATGAGTGGCGAGCCACCGCAGGTGTTCGGCGACGGAGTCCAGACCCGCGACTTCACCTACGTCGACAACGTGGTCGAGGCCTGCAGGATCGCGGCGGAGGCGGGACCCGCCGCCGTCGGGGAGGCCTTCAACGTCGGCTGCGGGCAGAGGAGCTCGCTGCTGGAGCTGATCGAGCTGCTCAACGAAATTCTCGGCGCCGACCTCCGCCCGGTGTTCCTGCCCCCCCGAGCCGGCGACGTACGGCACTCGGCCGCATCCACCTCCAAGGCGCGGCAGCTCCTCTGCTACCGGCCTTCCGTCACGCTGCGGGAGGGGCTGGCGAGGACGGCGGGGTGGTTTGCCCGCCATCCGCTACCGGCGCGTTCACCCGACCACGCGTAAGGCGCCCCGCCCGGCGTCGATCGCACCGACCGAACGAGGAGATCTTCGATGACGCTTCCCCACTCCACCGACGGGCTGCCCGCGCTCCTCGGCGGGCGCCCGGCCTTCCCGGCCGGTCTGCCGCTGGTCCGCCCCGCCCTGCCCGATCCCGAGCTGCTTGCCGACGACCTCCGGACGATCGTCGAAAGCCGAGTCCTGACCAACGGGCCGTATGTGCGCGAGCTCGAGCGGCGTGCCGCTGTGGAGCTCGGGGTTCGACACTGCATCGCGGTCTCCTCGTGCACCACCGGCCTGATGCTTCTTCTTCGTGCGGCGGACCTCTCCGGGGAGGTGATCGTTCCATCGTTTACGTTCGCCGCAACCGCACACGCGCCGACGTGGAACGGGCTTCGCCCGGTCTTCTGCGACATCGATCCTGCTACGCTCACTCTCTCGGCCTCGGCGGCCCGGAACGCGGCGCGGCTCAGGTCCTCGGCGATCCTTGCAACCCACACGTTCGGGACCCCCTGCGACATCGAAGGGCTGACCGAGCTGGCCGCATCCGCGGGATTGCGGCTGTTCTTCGACGCCGCGCACGCCTTCGGATCCCTCCACGGCGGCTTGCCAGTGGGAGGCTTCGGAGACGGAGAGGTCTTCTCGCTCTCGCCGACGAAGGTGGTGGTGGCGGGCGAGGGTGGGATCATCGCCACGAATCAGGACCTCCTCGCCGAGCGGTGCCGGATCGGGAGGGATTACGGGAACCCGGGCGACTATGACTGCCGGTTCGTGGGGCTGAACGCGCGCATGTCCGAGATCCACGCCGCCACCGCGCTCCGCTCGCTCGACGGGCTGGAGGCGAGGCTTTTTCGTCGCAACGAACTCGCTCGGCTCTACCGAGAGTCTCTCGCGGGAGTCCCCGGCCTGAGCTTTCCCACTGTGCCCGAGGGGGATCGCAGCACCTACAAGGATCTGACCGTGCTCGTCGAACCGGAGGAATTCGGGTACTCGGCCGACGCGCTCGCCTCCGCCCTCGCCGCGGAAGGAGTCGACACCCGCCGGTACTACACGCCTCCCCTTCATAGGATGCGCGCCTACCGGCACGCGGGGCGCGCCGATGCCCTACCCGTCACCGAACAGGTTGCGGCTCGCGTGCTCACGCTACCGCTATGGTCGGACATGGACGATGACGAGGTTCTGGCGGTGGCCGAGGCGATCCGACGCATCCATCGCTTCCGGATCATGACTGCTGGACAGCGCTCCCATGCCTGACCGGGGGCATCGCTCCGCAACCCTCTCGGCGAGAAATCGCCGGGACCCTTCCAGGTAGCTCGGCGGTCCCCGCCGCCACCGTGAAACGCCCCCCCAGAGGAGGAACCACGATGCTGCGCAAAGCCAGCACCCATGGCGCCGAGGCAGAGAGTCCGAACGGCAAGCCTTCCAGCACCCGGCAGGACCCGGAGCTTCGGACGATGACGCTCATGCAGCACCTCGAGGAGCTGCGGGGGCGTCTGCTGAAGGCGGTGGCCGCGTTCGCGGCCGGATCGGTGGCCGGCTGGTTCCTCTACGAGCGCATCCTCGTCCTGCTGCTCGAGCCTCTCAGAAAGTTGCCCAACTCCGACCAGATCCTGGCCGGGGGCAAGCTCGTGCTCACCGCCCCACAGGAGGCCTTCTTCCTCCGGCTGAAGGTGACCGCCTTCGCCGGCCTCGTCATCGCCTTCCCGCTGATCCTCTGGCAGATCTGGCGCTTCGTCGCACCGGGGCTGCACGCGCGCGAGCGCCGGCTCGCCATACCGTTCATCGGGCTCGCCACGCTGCTGTTCGTCGGAGGGGCCTGGTTCGCCGCCCAGATGCTCCCGCAAGCCCTTCGAGTCCTCCTCGGGTTCGCGGGATCCAACACGGTCCTGCTTCCGAAGGCATCCGAGTACCTTTCCTTCCTCCTGATGATGATCATCGGCTTCGGGCTGAGCTTCCAGGTCCCGCTCGCCCTCACCGGGCTGGCGTTCGTCGGCGTGATCAGCAGCATGACGCTGCGAAAGGGTCGAAGAATCGCGTGGGTGCTCATCCTGATCATGTCGGCCATCATTACCCCCACCGTCGACCCCTACACGCTGATGCTCATGGCAGTGCCGATCGCGCTCATGTACGAAGGGGCGATCCTCCTTTCCCGGGCCATGAAGCGGTGAGCCCTCTCCCGCGAGCGACCCGAGGACGAAACGCAGCATTATGACCGTTGGCTTGTCGACACGAGAAAGGAGCCGTACATGAACTTCGGACCACCCGAGATCCTGCTGGTCGTCGGCGCGATCGCGCTGCTCTTCGGAGCGAAGAAGTTCCCCGAGGTCGCCCGCTCGCTCGGCAAGGCGAAGGGCGAGTTCAAGAAGGGCCTCAAGGAAGGCGACGCGGAGGCCCACGCGCCGGAGCCTGCCGACGCAGAGGTCGGGTCGGAGGAAGCCGCGAAGACGGAGTGAGGTCGTCGCCACGAAATGGTGCATCGAGACGAGAAAGGAGCCGCACATGAACTTCGGACCACCCGAGATCCTGCTGGTCGTCGGCGCGATCGCGCTGCTCTTCGGAGCGAAGAAGTTCCCCGAAATCGCCCGCTCGCTCGGCAAGGCGAAGGGCGAGTTCAAGAAGGGCCTCAAGGAAGGCGACGTGGAGTCGCGCGCCCCCGACTCCGCGGCCACGAAGGTCTCGCCGGAGGAAGCTGCGGCGGCCGAATAGCGGCTTCGGGCCCCACACCCTCGCCTCCCGACACGCTGGATAGCTCGTCGCGTTGCCCTGAGCCGAGACGTTCGGCCGAACCGCGCCCTCCCCCCCTGCCCGACGCGCTGCCGCTCTCTGTCCCGGCCCGGAACCTCGGGGCCGGGTCAGTGCGGCCCTGCGGGAACCCGACTCCACCTGCGCCGACACGCGCTCCCTGACCCGCTCCCCTCAGCCGCCGCAAGGCTGCCCTCACCCCCGTAATCGTCCGCCCGTTCCGATCTCTCCGACGAGGTCGGTCGCCCCGATCCCTCGCCGCGCACCCATCACTTTTCCCGCGCCCGTCGATCTGCGCGTGAGCGGTGGCGGCATCCCCAACGATCACCGCGCCCGATCGCCCCCCGGTTCCACGTCGGCCCATGCCTCCGGCCAAGGCCGCTTGGTCGGAGGGCGCGGGTGCACTCTCTCAACTCGCCCCCCTGTCACCCCGACGCTCGCGGAGCCTCGAGCCGATCACTCGCGCCTTCGCCTTCGAGAGCATCGATCCCGAAGGCACCTGCCTGACCGGCCTGGCAACCAGGGCGTGGATGACGCACCGGTCGAGTTAGGCGGGAGGGACCGACGTTCCCCTTACCCAAACGATAGAGCAAGGGCGTCAGGGCGACGACGACATCCAGATGGTGGCGGTTCGCGCACCGATCAATCAGCTCCACCAGTCACAAGGAGTCCTTCTCCGCCATGGTCACGAGGCTCATCGAGGCCGGCGCGGCCTCGGTCAGGCGAAAGCGAGTCCCGAGCTACGTTGGCTCGGGAGACGGTCCCCGAGACCTCGGGCGCAAGGCCGAGGTCTACCTCCGGTACCTGGTCTCAAGCGGTTGAGGGTCCTGGCGGATACCGGGCCCCTGGTCGCGGCGGCAAATCGGCGCGACCGTGCTCATGGCCTCGCGGCTGAGCTCGTCACCCTGCTCGGACGCGACCTCGTTGTCCTCGATCCGGTAATCGTCGAGGTCGATCAGCTGTTGCGGGCGCGCGCGTGCACCGCGACGCAGCCACGGCCTTTCTGGGCGCGGTCGTCAGCGGTCAGCACAGTGTCGAGTTCATGAGCGCGGCCTGTTGAGGCGAGCGGCCCCCCTCTGTGTCAACCTCACACCCAGGGAGAGTCGTATCGCATGCGGGAGTCCAAGGCCAGGCGGGACAAGAGTCAAGCCACTCTGAAGGAGGTGATCGCCAGCTAGGAAATCAGCCCTCAGAAGCTCGCGAGGTGGGGACTTTTAGTTGGCCACCAGTGGGGACCCGAACTTGGCCATTGACAGCCCTATACGGCTTGCTCGCGCAGGCCGTGGAAGGCTGGGAGCGGGAGAATGCCCTCGCGTCGTCGGCGTCCCCAACGGGCGCAGTGATCGCGTCGAGATCGGGGAGGCCACCGAAGCGCCACCGGGGGAGCCCCTGCCCTCCGACCAAATCGGCGGCGAGGTTGCGACCACGCCCGCTCCCAGCCGGCGGCGCCGGCGATTGTTTGGTGCCGGCCTGGCCGCCGCCGGCCATGAAGACCGCGACGCCGGCGACGCCGAGACCATTATCCGAAGGCAGCGCCGTGCGGCGGGGCGGTCCCCCCGGACGCCGCGAGTAAGCCAATCATGAGCGATGCGGCGGCCGCCGCGAAGCCCGGGCAGAGGCCGTGCCAGGCCGTGATGCACGACTGATCGGTGGGTCCGCTGTATGCGCCCACCCGACAGAAGCAGACCGCCGACCAGCCACCACGGTGATGCTCATGAGCCAGTGGAAGTCCCGGCCGGGCTGCTCGGGGGGCGGCGTGCTTGCCGTGGTCATCGCCGGGGGGCCGCGCTCGGGCTCACGATCTCAGGTCCGGGGCCTTCCGGACCTTCCGGCAAGCGAGGAAAGCCCCTCCCTTGCCCCCCGGCAGGCACCATCGGATTATAACGCGAGCTCTTCGACTCGTCCGATTCGCCTATGCTCATCCATTGTGGGTCGGCGAGGGCACGTCCAACTCCTCACGTTCGCCTTTGCGGCGAGTCTGCTTGCCCACTCTGCCTCGAGTGCTGCACCGCCAATCACCGCAAGGCCGGAGGCCACCGGCTACTGGCTCCTGTCGAACGACGGCATCGTCTCGGCCTTCGGCGGGGCGCGTTTCTTCGGCTCTTCGGGTAGCGTCGGGCTTGCGCGCCCCATCGCTTGCATGGCCTCCACGCAATCCGGCGAGGGCTACTGGCTGGTAGCGTCGGATGGCGGGATCTTCGCCTTCGGCGATGCCGCCTTCCTGGGGTCGACGGGCGGCGTTCCGCTCAACCGTCCGATCGTGGGAATGGCCCCGACCCCCTCGGGACTGGGCTACTGGCTGGTGG
>JBOGWP010000157.1:0-2016 GCA_050693875.1 Actinomycetota bacterium | reverse complement strand
GCGTTCGAGCTCATCGGCACCACCATCCCCTTGGCCCTGCGGTGATGTAGTCAGAACGCCAGGGCCCCCAAACCACGAACCCCCTGGTCGTCAGGGGGTTCGCTCGTCTCTGGGGACGTAACTTCGGTCTAACCCTCCGGCGCTCGAATCCCGACGTGTTCGCATCCGGGGCCTACGTGCCCCTCGACGCGACCGGCCACCTTCGCACCAGCGTGTGCGCATTTGCCCGGCGGAAGGGCCGCAGGTGGGTGGTGGCGCTTGTCCCGCGGCTGCTCGCCGAGGTGGCGAGTGCGGGCGAGCTTCCACTGGGTCCCTTCTGGGGCCGGACGGCTCTGGCGCTGCCGGCTCGCGCGCCCCGGTCGTGGCGCAACGTCCTGACCGGCGAGCCGGTGCAGGCGGGCGGGGGAGGGCCGGGCACGATCGCGGTGGGCGAGGCCCTGGCCTCGTTCCCGGTGGCGCTGCTCGAGAGCGACTGATGTCTACCCGCGTCCCACGGCGAAAGCGACGAAGGGGAGGAAGATCAGCGGGGGAAGGAGCACCCGTGCCAGGACGTAGACCCATAGGCTGATGCGCCCTTGCCTTGCCAGCAGGCGCAGCCCCAATCCCGCTCCGGCCCACAGGAGGGGGAGCCCGCCCAGGACCGCCACCTCGAGGCGTGCCCGGAAGACTGCCAGGGCGACGAGCCATACGACGACACCCCCGGCGAGGAACCACCGGACGAACACGCGGAGTCGTCGCGTCCCCTCGACGTCGTGGCTCTTGGCGGCGAGGCGGGCATGGGCGCCCGCGGCATAGACGCCCCGCCACAGGAGGAACCTCGCCAGCGCAAAGAGGCCGGCGAGGGCTCCGATCGGTCCCCACGCCTCGTCCATCGCGTCATTCGTTCCCCAGAGCTGCGCCGGCTCGGCCGATCGTCTCGCGGAGCCTCTCAGGCAGAGGTCGAGGCCGGCCAGACGGGGTCATGAGTTGTTGCGCCGGCGGCCCCGGGCCGGCTCCTCGGCGCCGGCTGCTGGTGCATCACGACCCTCCTCTCTCGATCGACGGCGGGGAGTCGATGACGTCGCGCTGCCTCTTCGGCAAGCTCGCGACGACGAGATCGTACGAGTCGTCGACCATCCCCGCGATCTCCGCCTCCGGGATCGATCCGTCGAGGGTCACGGTGTTCCAATGACGCTTGTGCAGGTGATAGCCGGGCCGGACCGCGGGGAACCGGGTGCGCAGGGCTGCCGCAAGGTCCGGATCGCATTTGAGGCTGACTTCGAGGGGCGATCCTTGCAGGGACGAGATGGCGAAAACCTTGCCCCCGACCTTGAACACAGAGACCTCGTCGCCGAAGGGGAACTCTTCGTTCGCCCCGGGCTTCGAGAGGCAGAGAAGACGCAGCTGGTCCGGACCCACGCTGGCTCCTCGAGTCGGTGAAGGGCAGCGTACCCGAGCGCCCGACGGGTAGCCTCGCCGGGATGGGGATCGTCTACGTCGCGTCACCCGCCGAGTTTTTTCATCTCGAGTTCCGCGCCTGGCTCCAGACGAATCACGCCATCGCCGGCGAGCTCTGGGTCGGCTACCACCGGGTGGCAACCGGCCGGCCTCCGATGACGTGGGCCGAGTCGGTCGACGACCCTCTGCTTCGGCTGGATCGACGGCGTGCGCCGGCGTGTCGACGCCGAGCGCTGCACCAACCGGTTCACACCCCGAAGGCGCGGGAGCCGCGCCGCTGGAGCGACGTCAACGTCCGGCGAGCTCTGGAGCTGATCGAAGAGGGACGGATGCACCCCGCGGGTGCAGCGGCGTTCGCGGCCCGAACCGTTGCCGACCATACCTGGCGGGTCGCTTCGCTCCCCGGTACAGGTTGGAAAGGCATGGGGCCGGCTTCGCCGGCAGTCGTCTATGTGTCCGTGGCCATGAAAAAGTATCCAGTGGTGGCCACAACGAGGTACCCACTGGTGGCCATGTAGAAGTCCCCGCCTCTCGCTGACCATCTCGTCGAAGTTCCCCCGGTCAGCCATGGTGTCGGTG
>JBOGWP010000156.1:0-18098 GCA_050693875.1 Actinomycetota bacterium | reverse complement strand
ACTTCCAGCGCGGGCCTGCGACCAACCAGGCCTCGGTGGCCGAGCACCGAGGGCAGACGAAGCCCTTCGGCCACCTCAGGTGCTCCAGGTACGACAGGCACGCCCGCTCGTCGGGGAACCACGCGAGGAACTCTCGCCAGGTACCCGGATAATCGGCCAACGACAGGATTGGGGCCTTTGGGACATGTTGAGTCTAGTCCACCTAAATGGATAGCCCCTTCGAGGAATAGGTCATGACTGAACAGAACAGACCTCGGAGGAATCCCGCCGAAGCCGGGAAGAAATGTTGGCTCGGTTTGGGCTACGAGGCCTGGCGAGCCCCCGGCGGCCGGTAGATCTGGCCGCTCCGGCTGGTGTTCTTGGGGTTCGGGTATCGGATGCACGTCGGCATTCTCGGCTACCGGGTCGCCAACCTTCTCGTGGCCCTGCCCGTCACCCCGGGGGTCGGGGTAGTGGAAGCGGGGCTGGCAGGGACCTACACCGCCTTCGGGGTTCCCGGGAGCATCGCCGTGGTGGCGGTGCTGCCTACCGCCTGACCTCGTACTGGCTTCCCGTGCTGGCCTGGGTACCCGCCTACCTCGGCGCCGGCCGCGGCCAGGCGTCGGAAGCCAGGCTCCGGGCGTGACTACGAGCCGAACCGTTCGCGGAGCCGCTCGTAGGTCTCCTCGAGGCTCTCCGGGAGCACCTTCGTGTCGCCGATCACCGGCATGAAGTTCGTGTCTCCGCCCCAGCGCGGGACGACGTGGAGGTGCAGGTGCCCGGGCAGCCCCGCCCCGGCCACCCGCCCCAGGTTTGCCCCGACATTGAACCCGTCGGGGTCCATCGACGCCCGGAGCGCGTCGATGGACCGCACCACGAGATCCATGACCTCGGCCCGCTCCTCGATGCTGAGCTCACCCATGTCATCGAGGTGGCGCAGAGGCGCCACCATCAGATGCCCGTTGTTGTACGGGTACTTGTTGAGGACCGTGGCGGCGGCGACTCCCCGAGCCACGACCAGGTAGGCGCGGTCGTCGCCGGCCGAGAACGCCTCGCAGAGGAAGCAGCCCTCGTCCTTGGGCCCCGTCACGTAGGCCGCGCGCCAGGGCCGGAACAGTCGCTCCACGGTCGCTCAGGCGCCCTCGGGGGCAGCACCCTGCTCGTCTCGGCGTCCCTCCGGTGATGTGCGCTGGGCGATCTCCTGGGTGATGTCGAACAGGAATTCCCGCAGCGGCACACCGCGCCGCTCCTTCCCACCCCTCGGCCGGACCGCCACCGCGACCGCCTCCGCCTCGCGATCTCCGACCACGAGCGTGTAGGGGATCTTCTGCAGCTGCGCCTTGCGAACCCGGCTCCCCAGGGATTCGTCCCCTCCGCTCACCTCGAGGCGGATCCCAGCAGCGCGGAGTTGGTCGGCGACCTCGCCGGCGTACGCGGCGTGGCGGTCGGCGATGGGGACGACGACCGCCTGAACCGGCGCAAGCCAGGTCGGGAAGGCGCCCCCGTAGAGCTCGATGAGGTAGGCGACCATGCGATCCATCGTGGAGAGGACCCCCCGATGGATCATCACGGGGCGGTGCTCGCCGCCGTCGCTGCCGATGTAGACGAGTCCGAACCGCTCCGGGAGATAGAAGTCGAGCTGGATCGTCGAGTAGGTCTCCTCCCGGCCGAGCACGTCGGCGAGCTGGATGTCGAGCTTGGGACCGTAGAAGGCCGCCTCGCCCACCGCCTCCTCGAACGGGAGCCCCAGGTCCTGCATCGCCTCCCGCAGCACCTGCTCCCCGGTGTCCCACTTCGCGGTGTTGTCGACGAACTTCTCGGTGTCCTTCGGGTCGCGCAGCGACAGGCGGTAGCGGTAGCGGGTGATCCCGAGCGCGGCGTAGGCCTTCTCGACCATCCGCATCACGGTCGAGAACTCCTCCTTGATCTGATCCGGCCGGCAGAAGATGTGGGCGTCGTTGAGGGTCATGAAGCGCACCCGCGAGAGCCCCCTCACCACCCCCGACCGCTCGTACCGGTACATCCCGCCCAGCTCGGCGATGCGCAGCGGCAGCTCCCGGTAGCTCCGCCGCTTCGCCTCGTAGATGAGGATGTGGTGGGGGCAGTTCATCGGGCGGAGCACGATCTCCTCGTTCTCGAGGGGGATCGGCGGATACATGCTCTCCTGGTAGTGCTCCCAGTGGCCCGAGACCTCGTAGAGGTGCTTCTTGCCGAGGTGCGGGGTGTAGACGTGCTGGTAGCCGGCCCTCCGCTCCTCCGCCAGGATGTAGTTCTCCAGCACGCGCCGCACCGTGGCCCCCTTCGGAAGCCAGACCGGCATGCCGGAGGGAAGCAGGTCGCTGGACAGGAACAGCTCGAGCTCGCGGCCGAGCTTCACGTGGTCGCGCCGCTCCGCCTCCTCGAGCCGGTGGAGGTAGCCGTCGAGCGCCTCCTTCGACTCCCACGCGGTCCCGTAGATCCGTTGCAGCATCGGACGGTGCTCGTCGCCCCGCCAGTACGCGCCGGAGGAGCGCAGGAGCTTGAAGGCGCGGATCTCGCCGGTGGAGGGCAGGTGCGGCCCCCGGCACAGATCGACGAACGCCCCGTTGTTGCGGTACAGCGAGACGGTCTCCCCCTCCACCCCCTGCTCGGAGGAGGCGTCGCCGATCCCCTGGATGATCTCCAGTTTGTACGGCTGGTCCTCGAAGACCTTCGCCGCCTCGCCCATCGACACCTCCTCGCGGAGGAAGGGCTGCTTCTGGCCGACAATCTCCGACATCTTCGCCTCGACCCGCTCCAGGTCGTCATGGGTGAAAGGCCGGGGCACCTCGAAGTCGTAGTAGAAGCCGCCGTCGATCGGGGGACCGATCGCGTACTTGGCGCCGGGCCACAGCGACAGCACCGCTTGCGCCATCACGTGCGCGGCCGAGTGGCGCAGCACCGATCGGCCGAGCTCCTCGTCCTGGCGCACGAGCCGCGCATCGGGCGCCGGAGGAGCCGACCCGAGGTCGACGAGCGTCCCGTCGGGGAGCTGATAGCACGCCGCCGCGGCGTCGTCGGGAGACATCGGCCGAGGGTATCAGGAGGCGCGCGCGGTCGCGGTGGCTCTCCACCCTTCCTCGAACTGCGCCCGGGTGATGCCGAGCGCCTCGGCGAGCGCCCGCTCGAGGTGATGCTCGGCGGTGCCCGGCTCGACCCGCGCGGCCCCGTAGCGTTGGTAGAAGCGGTTCACGCCCTCGACCCCGAACCGGTCCCGCAGATACAGGATCGCCGACAGCGAACGGCGATAGGCCGAACTGATCTCCTGGCCGTCGCCGGAACTGAACTCCTCGTCCTCGGGCAACCTGGCCTCGATGCGAGCCGAGCCGACCGTCAGCCGGGCGAGCTGCGACGAGCCGGCAACCTCCGCCAACTGCGCGAACCCTTCCTCGAGAAACGCCGGGATGAAGGGACCTGCCGCTCCTCGCGTGGCGACGTGGAACAGCTCGTGAGTGAAGATGCTCCGCCGCCCGTCGGGACCGTAGGTGAGAAACGTCGAGGGGTTGAGCAAAACCCGCACGCCCGTCAGATCCCATCCGCCGGAGCGGTCGATCATCGCCGAGGCGAACGCAACGAAATGGGTGACGTCGATCGGGGCGCCGAGCAGCCGCTCGAGCTCTGCGCCGCTCGAGGGGACAAAGATCGGAACCTTGCCCGGCCAGGCACTGGTCCACGTCCGGTCGACCGCCGGCAGCGCCGACTCGGCAAGCCGCAGGAGCCCGTCGGCGAGCCTCGCCTCGGCGGGATGGACCAGCATCAGGAAATGAGCGCTGCGCCGGAGCTCGACCGGGCCGAACTCCCACGGCTGGCGGGCCGTGCGGAGGCCGACGTCCTCCACGTCGGTGTCGGAGGCGATCCGCCAGCGGCCGTCGCGCTGGACGAAGGAGTAGTAGAGGTCGTCGAGAGCAGGGCGCACATCGAACCCCTCGATGCCCATCCGCTGCTCGACATGTCCGACGACCACCGGCGCTCCGTAGCGCTTCCGGTCCACCTCCCGGGTCAGCTCCCCGAGCCGGTCCAGGTCGAGCGTGAGCTCGAAGGCAGCGAGCGGGATCGCCTGGGCGCCGTCGAACCAGCGAAGCTGCGCCTCGCGAAACGTGGGGGCCGAAGGATCGAGCGTGTCGACGAACCCGTTGCGGTCGTGCGCTCGCACCGCGGCGCTGCGTCGGTCGAGCAGCTCCTGGATCTCGCGGCTGCGCGCCTCGCCGTCGGGGGGCGTCTGGGCGGACGTGGCCGGAGTGAGGAGCGAGAGCACCGCCACGACCACGATGCCGGCTCGCAGCCGGAACTGGGAGGGCACCTTCGCTCCAGGCTACCCTAGGCTGATGGAACAGCTCGTCCGCGATTTCCTGCGCGGCCAGAACCTCGAGCAGCTCGGACGCATCGACGCGGCGGCAGAGCTCTACGAGCGGGCGGTGGCCGGTCGCTTCGACGCCGCGGGCCCCTACGATCGCCTGATCTTCATCTACCAAGGCCGGGGAATGCACCGGGAGGTGATCCGTGTCGCCGAGGCGTCGCTGGCGTGCGTGCGCACCTACCCGGCGAAGCGGGAGTGGTACGAGGCTCGCATCGACGAGGCAAGCCGCGCGCTCGAGGCGCTCCCCGCGCCGCGGCCGCGCTCTTCGTGACGGCGCCCCTCGTCGAGCTGATCCGAGAACACATCACCCGAAACGGGCCCCTGACGTTCGACACCTTCATGGAGCTCGCGCTCTACCATCCCGATCTCGGCTACTACGCCTCGCGGGCGCCGGGTGCCGGGACCGGCTACCGCACCTCTCCGTCGCTCGGCCCGTGGTTCGGTCGCCTGCTGGCCCGGGCCTTCGACCGGATGTGGCGGGCACTGGGCAAGCCCTCCCTGTTCACCGTGGTCGAGGTGGGGGCCGGAGCGGCCGACCTCGCCGCAACCGCGATCGACTCTGCCGAGGAGCCGTTTGCGAGCGCGCTCCGCTGGCACCTCGTTGAGCCCTTCCCCGCAGTCGAGCGGCTCCAGCGCCAGCGCCTGCAGCGGGTCGCCCACTCCGTCGCGTGGTCGCGAAGCCTGCGCGACCTCGCTGCGGTCGAAGGCTGTGTCCTCGCCAACGAGGTCCTCGACAACCTTCCGGTGCATCTGCTCGAGGTCGAGTCGGGACGCGCCCGTGAGATCTGCGTCGCGCTCGAGGACGGGCGGCTCGTCGAGTCACCCCGGCCCGTCTTCAGCCCGGCCCTCGAGGAGGCGGCCACAACGCCGCTGGCCCTGCTCGATGATGGAGCCCGGTTCGAGGTGTGCCTGGGGTTCCACGCGTGGGCCGCAGAGGCGGCCGGAGCGTTGGCGCGCGGGTACCTGCTCGTCATCGACTACGGCGACAGCGAGCCCGGGATCTGGACGCGACGCCCGGCCGGCACGCTCGTCACCTATCGGGAGGAGCAGATCGGCTTCGACCTCCTCGCCCACCCGGGGCTGGGGGACATCACTGCCCATGTGAACTTCTCCGCCCTCGAGCGGGCGGTCGCGGCCGCAGGGATGCAGGTGCAGCGGCTCGCGCCCCAGCGGGACTTTCTCGCCGCCCTCGGAGTCGCGGGGGCGGCCGAGGAGCTGCACGCGGCCGAGGGCGCGGCGCGGGCGTCGGGGCTGCATGGCGAGGCGCTCGCGCTACTCGCCGAGCGCAGCCGCCTGGCCAGCCTGACCGCACCCGGACTTGGCGATATGCTCGCTCTCCTTGCCGCCTCCGGTGCGGCCCCCCCTGTGCTTTGACGAGCGAGCCGGTTTGCTTGCTTGCGACGGGGGAACTAGCTTTAGGACGGCCGGGGCGCGACAGGCAAGAGGAAGGCGGTCGAGTGAGGAGGACGAGAGGATGAATGCGCAGGCGCTGATCGAAACGGCTCAAGCGATGGTTGCGGATCCCAGGGGCCTCCTCGCAGCCGACGAAAGCACCGGGACGATCACCAAGAGATTCAGCGGCGTGGGTGTCGAGTCGACGGACGAGACGCGGCGCGACTACCGGGAGCTGCTGCTCGCAACGCCGGGAATCTCCGACTTCATAAGCGGCGTCATCCTCTACGACGAGACCATTCGCCAGCAGGCCCGCGACGGCTCGCCCTTCCCCGAGATGGTCGAGAAGCACGGCATCATCCCCGGCATCAAGGTCGACACGGGGGCGAAGGTGCTTGCAAACTCGCCCGACGAGAAGGTCACCGAGGGCCTCGACGGGCTGCGGGAGCGCATCGCCGAATACGTCCAGATGGGTGCCCGGTTCGCCAAGTGGCGCGCGGTCATCACACACGGCCAGGGGATGCCCACCGACTACTGCATCCACACCAACGCCCACGCCCTGGCGCGGTACGCCGCGCTCTGCCAGGAGGGCGGGTTGGTGCCGATCGTGGAGCCCGAGTGCCTGATCGACGGCGACCACTCCCTCGAGCGCAGCTACGAGGTCACCGAGAAGACCCTCCGAGCCGTATTTGCCGAGCTGGCGGCTCAGAACGTGATGCTGGAGGGCATCGTGCTCAAGCCGAGCATGGTCATCGCCGGCAAGCAGGCCGCCAAGCAGTCGAGCGTCGACGAAGTCGCCGAGTGGACGATCCGTGTGCTGACCCGCATCGTTCCAGGCGCGGTCCCCGGCGTCGCCTTCCTCTCCGGCGGCCAGACCCCCCAGCAGTCGACGGCCCACCTCAACGCGATGAACAAGCTGGGTCCGCACCCGTGGCAGGTCACCTTCTCCTACGCCCGAGCTCTCCAGGACGCCCCGATGAAGATCTGGAAGGGCGATGCGTCGAAGGAGGACGAGGCGCAGAAGGCGTTCTACGCCCGGACGAAGCTGGTGAGCCTGGCGAGCCAGGGCGACTACACGTCCGAGATGGAGAAGGAAGCGGCGTAACCCGGCGAGCCGGGCGTTTCAGGGCCGCCGGACGCCGGCGGCCCTGCCGCGTTGGTCGTAGGGGTTTTCGTCACCCTGCCGCCGAAGTTGGCAAGGTTGGGAAGCAACCTGCCTGAATGTGAGGGAGGCTGTCTCGTCAGGGGGACGAGGGGAACGGGCCGGACGCCACCGGGATGCCCGACCTCGAGATCTTCTGGCAATCCTTCGGCTTGTTGAGGCAATTGTCGACCAGCCAACCCAGGACGGTGGGGTTCCACACATTCCAGAAGTCCCCGTGAAGGGAATATTGACCGCCGCTCGCCAACGAATACCCCGGCCCCCCCACCGCGTTCTTCCATCTGACGTGATAGGCGACCCGGGGCAGCTTCACCGGATGGGCAGCCGGGCACACCCCCTTCTTCGGGTAGGCCATGTGCGACTTGTGATCGGCGACGTCGAGATTCTGTCCGTTCCAACAGCTCGGGAAGTTGATCTTCGCCATCAGGTAGTAGCCCGAGGGACAGCTTGGGATGTTCGCCACATCGGCGGTAGAACTCCCCCCGCTTCCCGAGGGCTTGAAGCAGTGGAAGGAGATGTTCTTGATCGGCTGGGGCGCCGTCGCATGACTATCCCCGGCGATCATGCGCAGGCCGAAGGGGAACACCTGTATGGGGGGGTCCTTGCGGTCGAGGTCGTAGTAGACGTCCATGAGGTGCTCGTTCGCCGTCCCGCTCACACGCTGACCTTGTGGGTTCAGGAGAGCGGGCACCCAGTAGGGCGAAAGGTCGTCCTTGTCGAACCCGAACATGCAGGTCGACGTGCTCTGCGCCATCGACCCGGTCGTGGAAAAGGCGTTGGTCGACTTGTTGGAGTAGAAGTCGTGAAGATGTGAGGCGCCCGGAGTGCCGGGATAGACGATGGGATCGTCGGGCAAGGCATGAGAGATCGGGCAACGGACAGAGAAGATCGCCTGGTTTCTCGAGATATGCGTTGCGTCGGCCGGAAGCGAAAGGATCATCGGCACCAGCAGGAAGAGTGCAGTGCCCGCGACCAGAACGACGCGGGCCAATCCCTTCTTTCGAAGATGCATTGACTCGAGCCTCAAGCCGTGCCGACCACGGCGATTCTCAAGCTGTCCCCCCCAGGAATAGGCGGGGGTAACCTATGGCAGCGCCGGGCCGTTTGTCAACTTCGTGTATTGTGCGCGCTGGGTTCGCTCTCCGCCGTTAGCCCTGTGCGGGCGCGATTTCCGTGGTGAGCGGGCGGGATCTCCAGCGTGGCCGCGGAGCGACAGGGGGCGCACGGAGCACCAGGCGGTGCCGCTGAGCGGTCCGATCCCTCGCATCGACCGCAGTGACTTCAGTCGCACACGATCCCCGGATATGGCGACGCCAAGCGCGCCGGCATCAGGGTGTGGCCCGGCTGAAAGGCCCTGAGCTTCCGGAGAGTTCGAGCCGGCCTTGAGGGCAGGAAGGCCGCCGGTACGTGTGACCCGGTGGGCGCGGCTGGGATCGAACCAGCGGCCTCTACTGTGTGAGAGTAGCGCTCTCCCCCTGAGCTACGCGCCCGACGATGCAAGGTTACCGCAGCCGCCGAGTCGCATGGACCCGAAGTGCCCTCTGCCGGCAGGCCCGACCCGGCGGTGTCACACCCGGGCGCGGTCGGTTGCGTCTGCCGTCGCCACCCGGTTCCGGCCCCCGGCCTTGGCGGCGTAGACCGCCCGGTCGGCCGAGCGCAGCAGCTCCTCGAGTGTCTCCCCGTCGGCCGGGAATGCCGCGACCCCGATGGAGACCGACAGGCTGATCGGAACGCCGCGTTGGTAGAAGGGCCGGTCGATGACCGACCGGCGGATCCGCTCGGCGACCACCCCCGCCCCGGCCGGCCCCGTCTCCGGGAGCAGCAGCGCGAACTCCTCGCCTCCGTAGCGCCCGAGGATATCCACCTGGGTGCGGATCTGCGCGGAAGCCCGGCGGCCCACCTCGACGAGGACCTCGTCCCCGGCCTGGTGGCCGAGCCGGTCGTTGACCGCCTTGAAGTGGTCGATGTCGAGCATCATGAGCGCCGCCGGCCGCCGGGTGGCCCGGACGAACTCTCGCTCGGCGTCCTGGAAGCAGCTCCGCCGGTTCTGCAGGCCGGTCAGGCTGTCGGTGACGGCCAGATTGCGAACCTCCCGGAGGAGGCGCTCGTTCTCTCGAACCGCAGTGATCTGCCGGACCACCACGACCGCGGTGAGGGCGACGCCGCCGAATAGGAGGCCTCCCAGCGGATAGCTGGCCTGTCGGGCCCCGACGAAGGCGAGCACCATGTAGCCGACCGCCAACCCCAGGTAGGGCAGCAGGCTGACCGATCCCGGGCGTCGGACGGAGGGCTCGTCGTCGGGCTGGCGCGGGGCGAGGCGGTGCTGACGCTGGGCACCCAGCACCAGCAGGAACTGCGCCCCCATCCACGCCGCGTCCGGCACTCCGCCGCCCTGATAAGCGCCGGTGAGGTTGAGGCGGGCGTAGACGACGTCGGCCACCACGAAGAGGGCGGTCCCGGCGACGAGCGTCCGCAGCGCCGCGGCACTGGCCGAACCCGGGTTGCGGAGGAGGACGAGGCTGACCCCGAAGAGCAGCAGCAGGTCGCCGACAGGATAGGCCGTGAGAAGCGCCGCGGTCAGCGGCTTCTCACCGCTGCGAACGGTGGGCCCGATGACGAGATACCAGACGATCATCGTGCCGCCCAAGACCACGGTGGCCGCGTCCAGGATCAGCCGAGTCCGCTCCGCCGGGGCGCGGGGGGCAGAACGAAACGACAGGAGGCCCCACAGCAGGAGGGGGTAGAACGCGAGGTATCCGGCATCGGCGAGCGACGGGAACGGCTCGCTCCCCCGCACGACCTCGAAGTAGAACCACAGAACCTCGCCCGACCACCAGCACAGGTAGGCGACGGCGATGCGACCCCAGGCGCGCCGGGTCCGAGGATCGAGCCCTCGATGCGCCCCCGCTCGGAGGGCAAGCGCGGCGCCGATCAGCATCACCGACGGCACCGCCGCGTCGCTGATGACGGTACGGGCGTTCTCGCTTCCGATCGGGAGGAACGACCAGACCATGTAGGCCCCGGCGAGCATCCCGAGCGCGACCGTCACGAGGCGACCCCAGTCCCCCGTGGATGACGGCCGAGGACCCGAGGGAGAGGCATCGCCGTCGGCGGGGCGGCCTCGGTCGCGGCGCGTCATCCTTCCCACGCCCTGGAAAACCGCGCGCATCCAACTGGGCCCCGCTCACGAGTGATCTCTTGCTCAAGCCATCGGCTGGGGAGCGGGCGGTCTCAAGTCCAGCGGGACAAATCGCCTCGAATTTCGCTGGTCGCCTGATCCCACGTTCCTTGTGTCCTGCTTGACGCTCGGGGTAGCATCCCCACCGGTCAAACCCTACATACCCACCGGAACAAGCGAGGAGGCACCGATCGACATCCTGCCAGCCCCCCTCCGGGCGCCGTTTCCCCCTTCGTCCGCACCCCGACCTGCCCGGTCGCTGATCTCGGTCTCGATGATGGTCCTGGCCCTGGCCTCCCTGGTCGTCGTGCTCGCCGACCCGGGGAGGCCGGCCGACTCCGAGCAGACCTTCGCGGCGACCGCCGATGCCATGATTCGCGAGGACCGGCCCAACGCCAAGCGCGGCGGGGCCACAACACTTCGGGTCGACGCAAGCCCGCGGAAGCACACGTTGCTCCGCTTCGATCTGGCGGGCCTCACCGGAACAGTGATTGCCGCGCGGCTCCGCCTCTTCACCACCGACTCCTCGCCGGCCGGGGGCGACGTCCACCGTTCCGCCGACGGCTGGAATGAGCTCCAGGTGAGCTGGAACACTGCGCCCTCATACGATGCCGGGGTGCTCGGCAGCTTCGGATCCGTCTCAAGCGGGTCCTGGGCGGAGGTGGCCCTCTCGCCAACCTTCATCGACGCCGGCGCCTCAACCTACAGCCTGCGGATCACCTCTCCCTCTTCCGATGCGGCCGCGTACCGCGCGAGGGAGTACTCGCCCGACTTCGCCCCGCGCCTGATCGTCACCACCTCGAGCGGGGGTGGCACGCCGCCGCCGTGCACGGGCGCGCCCACCTTCGTCGGCAGCACGGTCAACGGGCTCAGCGGTGGCAACGTGAGCGAGCTTCCCATCGACCGGCCCGCCGGGACCCAGGCCGGGGATGTGCTGGTCCTCGGCGTCGCCGAGCACGAAGTCGGCACGCTCACCGCGCCCCCCGGGTGGGACCTGATCCGGATGACGCAACGCCCGGGGGATCTC
Source organism: Actinomycetota bacterium (assembly GCA_050693875.1). Lineage (GTDB taxonomy): Bacteria > Actinomycetota > CADDZG01 > JAHWKV01 > JBOGWP01 > JBOGWP01. Next base: position 6,985 of record JBOGWP010000156.1, on the reverse strand, counting down.
TGGATGTGGACCTACTTCAAAGTGGTCGGCAGTTCCGAACCGAGTTCATACACGCTCACCGTCGGCGACAACGATGCCAACGCTGCCATCCTCGCCTACCGCGGCGTCTCCTCCACCAGCCCAATCGCAGGCAACTCCGGCGGGACGGCGAACGGGAGCACCTCGATCACGGCACCGTCGATCGACGTGGGCTCGACGTGCGACACCCGGTTGGTGATGTTCGCCACGATCGAAGGCCCAACTCCCAACACCATCACGCCTCCCGCGGGCTTCACGGAGCGCGCCGCCCGGTTCGTCCACCCGAGCTTCGAGGGGTCGGACGGGGTCTTCGCCGGCACGGGCTCGACCGGGGCCCGCACGGCAACGGCTGCCTCGGCGGCAGACAACATCGGGATCATGGTCGCGCTCCGACCCGCATAGCCGGGGACTTCAGGAGACGCGCAGCGCCACGATCACGCCATCGCGGATCGGGACGATCGACGACAGATAGCGGCCGTCGGCGTAGACCATCTCGTTGTGGCGGCGGATCGCCTGCGTCCACTCGTCGTCGTCGCTGGCGGCGACGCGCCCCGACCAGAGCACGTTGTCGGCGAGATAAAAGCCGCCGGGCCGTACCCGTTCGCGGGCGACCTCGAAGGCCTTGGGGTAGTCGCCCTTGTCGATGTCGCAGTAGACGACGTCGAACTCCCCTTCGGCGGCCCCCAGGGCCGAGATGGCGTCGTCGATCACGAATCTGCACCGCTTCCACAACCCAGCGCGGCGGAGGTACTCCTTCGCGAGCCGTCCGTTCTCAGGATCCAGGTCGGTCAGGACCACCTCGCCGTCGTCGCCGACGGCCTTCGAGAACCAATAGCCGGAGTAGCCGTAGCCCGATCCGAGCTCGAAGACGCGCCGCCCGCCAATCGAACGGGTCAGCAGCTCGAGAAGTCGCCCGACGACAGGCCCCACGATCGGGAAGCCGTGATCGGACGCCCGAGCCTCCATCTCGCCGAGCACCCGATCGCCAGGCTCCCCGCCGATCCGGCGGAGATAGTCGGAAACGCCCTCGTCGAGAAAGCTCACGGCGGCATAGCCTCCCACCTCGCCTCCGGAAAGGCCAACGGGGCCGATTGCCCGCGAACTCAGGGGGTACGATTCGCCGGAGGAGGTGATGGAGGATGCACAGCCACACCGAACAACCGCTTCGGGGCAGGCGCGCGGTGGTGCTCGTCGGCCCGATGTTCGAGGACGTGGAGGCGACCTATCCCCTCTACAGGCTCCGGGAGGCCGGGGCCGATGTGACGATCGGTGGAGCAAGGGCCGGCGAGATCGTCAAAGGAAAGAAGGGCGAGGAGCTGCGCGTGGACGCGGCTGCCTCGGATCTCACCGCCGACGAGGTGGACATTCTGGTGCTTCCGGGGGGGTACGGACCCGACAAGCTGCGGGCGAACGAGGACGTGCTCAGCCTGGTCCGGGAGATGCATCGGCAGGGCAAGCCCATTGCGTTCATCTGCCACGGAGGATGGATTCCCGCCTCGGCCGGCATCCTCCCCGGACGGCGCGCCACCTCCTACCGGTCGATTGCCGACGACCTCCGCAACGCCGGAGCCATCTGGGAGGACGCCGAGGTGGTCGTCGACGGCAACCTGGTGAGCTCCCGCCAGCCGGACGACCTTCCGGCGTTCATGCGAAGCCTGATCGAGATCTGCGTTGCCGGCACCCTCGCCGGCGCCGCCCGGTGACGATGGCGGACGCCGCCGGGGGAAACGCCGCCATCCGCCGCCTCGCCGAGATGCGCTCGAGCGGGGCGAAGGTCCTCAGCCTCTATCTGAACCTCGACCCCTCCGTCTTCCCGACCCCGCAGTCCCGGCGCACAGGGGTCGACTCGCTGCTCGGGGACGCCGAGCGTCGCTTCCTCAAGGCTGCCGGCCGCCTCACGCACGATCAGAAGGTCGCCCTGCGTGACGACCTTGCCGGCGTCCGCGACTACTTCGAGGCCGAGCACTACACGATCGACGGAGCCCACGGCCTCGCACTCTTCTGCTCCGGCCCGAACTCGCTGTTCGAGGTGGTGCGTCTGTCCCGGCCGGTCGCATCTGAGGTCGTCGTCGACGACTCCCCCTTCGTCGAGCCCCTCCACGAGGCCATGTCGAGCGATGGCTGGTGCGTCTTTCTCGTGAACCGCCGGACGGGTCGCATCTTCCTCGGTATCCCAGAGCGAGTCGAGGAGGCCGAGGAAGTCCGCGACCTCGTGCACGGGTGGCATGAGCAGGGCGGGTGGTCGCAGGCGCGGTACCAGCGGGGCATCGAGAAGGAGATCCAGGATCACGTGAAGCACTCCTGTGAGGTGCTCTTCGAGCTCTTCAAGGAGCGCCCGTTCCGACTTCTCATGGTCGGTTCTCCGAAAGAGCTCTGGCCCGAGGTCGAGTCGACGCTGCATCCCTACCTGCGCGAGCGCCTGGCCGGCCGCATCGATGTGGACATCGAGCACGCCTCCCTCGACGAGATCCGCCGCGAGGCGCAGGCAGTCGCGGCCTCCTACGAGAAGGAGCGGGAGGCGGACCTGATCGAGCGTGTCCGTGAGGGGATAGGCAGCACGGGCCGGGCCGTGGCGGGAATCGGGCCGGTGCTCGCCGCGCTCAACGACCGTCGGGTCGAGATCTTCCTCCAGGCAAAGGGGTTCCGCGCTCCCGGCGTGCTGTGCCCCTCCGACGGCTGGGCGGGCGTGTCGGGTTCACGATGCCCCCTCGACGGCACGAAGCTCGAGCGCCGCGGCGACATCCTCGAGCGCGCGCTGGAGCTGGCCCTCGAGCAGTCCGCCACGGCACTCGCAGTGCGGCATCAGGACGACGAGATCCGAGAGCTGGGGGGTGTGGCGGCCATCCTCCGCTTCTAGCCGACAGGCCAGGCGGCCTACCTCCCCACGAAGAGATCCTTGGGCAGGAACGCGGAGACCACCCAGTTCGGTGCATCGACCACTTCACTGATCCGAAGGGCGACTGCGACCGAACACAGGGCGTAGGCCTCCTCGGCGCTCAGCTCGCGTAGTAGCGCTCGAGGTAGCGGATCATCCGCTCGACACTCTGGCGGGCTGCCGTCAAAAGATCACCGGCGATTCCCGTTGTGGCGTGAACCCAGCCGCGGCTGCGCTGGCTCGCTCGAGCGGGCGGGTGAGATCGAACTCAGGACCCTCCAGCTCGAGGTCGGGGGGGACCGAGAGCCGGTCATCGGCGCCTCGATGCCGGTTCCGCAGACCCTCGCCGTCGCCCTGGGGTGCATGCGTGTCGCCGGCCCCGAACAGGGCGCCTTCGACCTCGACCGGCAGGTACAGCTGCCCGGCCCGAGCTGGCGCGTGTCCATGCTGCCGCCCACCCGCCGCGGGGGGATGACGCGGTGGAGCCCGGGCTCGGCCGGGCCACGCCGAGCACCCCGCAGAACGGCTGAATGGGACGCGAATCCCGTCGGTGAACACCGCCGACCCCCGGTCGAACTCCCAAACGTGCAGCCACGGGTCGGGGAACTGATCGGCCAGGAGGCCGAGCCCGGGCACCACCGCAGTCCACCCGTAGGATTCAGGCTCGATGGCAAGGATGTCGACCTGGAGGGCGTCACCGGGGCGGGCACCTTCGACACACACCGGGCCGCAGACGGGGTTGACTCTCCCGAAGTGGAGCGCCGCCACGGTTTGCGCAGTTGCACCGGGACCGAGCTGCCCGCCGGACGCGTCGGCGGCTTCGAAGCTCACCTCGCTCCCCGAGGGGGCCGCCAGCACAGCCGGATGGTCGCGGCTCCAACCGAGGTGCGTTTGCGTGCGAGCCACGTGCACAGAGCCCTTCGCTACGGCCGGATCTTCTCACGGGGGCTCGATCCGCTCGCGGCAAGACTCCAAGAGTGACATCGAATTGAAAGGTATCCTCAAAGGTTCTGCGTACCATCGCAGGCGTGATCGGGGAACACTCGGGAGCCACGAGCGCACGTTGCGCTGGCCGAAGGGAGCCGAGATGACCAAGCAAACGTCCTTCAAGCGCCAGGTCCGGGCGCGCAGGGAAAAGACCCAGGAACGCAACTCGGCCGTGCGTCGTCAGCCGATCGCACGGGGAGCCTCGGGCGAAGGTCCGGCCACGAGGCAGTCGGCCGACCGCCGGCCCCGGTCGACTCAGGAGTCGATGCCCTCGGGACGTCCGACGCGGCCTTCAGGTCCAAAACCGGGCGCGGCCGGAGTGACTGGTTCGAACTGCTCGATCAGTGGGGTGCCGCGGATCGCCAACACCGCCAGATCGCCCGCTGGCTTTCCGAAGAGCACGGCGTGGACGGATGGTGGGCGCAGAGCATCACGGTGGCCTACGAACAGGCTCGCGGGATCCGCGCTCCCGGCCAGGGCGCCGACGGAAGGTACACGGTCGGCGTCAGCAGGACGGTGGCTGTCCCCGTCGAGCAGCTCTTCGAGGCCTTCGACGATCCGGGGCTGCGCGAGCGGTGGCTGCCGGGCCGCAGGCTGGACGTCACCACGTCGAAGGCTCCCAAGTCGTTGCGGGCCAAGTGGGCTGACGACGGCAGCCGGCTCGCCGTCGGATTCACGCCCAAGGGCGACGCCAAGAGCCAGGTTGCGATCGCCCACGAGAAGCTCTCGTCCCCCGAGGTGGCAAGGGAGATGAAGGCATTGTGGGGCGAGCGCCTGAAGGACCTCAAGCGGATCCTGGAGCGCTGACCCGCGCCGCCGCCCAGCGACGAGCATCGTAGAACTCCATGGCATCCCTGGACGATCTTCCGCCTCGCTCCGGTCCGCCTCCGGAGACAACCCCCTCGATGCCGCACCAGCAGGCGTCGCAGAACGCCCCGGGCGACCTCCAGGAGGCCTTGCTCGGACGCGCCGCCGCCCTGCGCGGCGTCACCGTCGGGCCCAGCGGGATCTCCGTGCCGGGAGCCCGCGCCTTCCACCTCGATCCCAGGCAGGCCGCCGGACCGCCGGAGGCCTTCATGCTCGGAACCGAATTCGCCCACCTGCATCCCCCCTACGACGGGAGCCTTCATCTCGCCTTGCCGGTCGAGGAGGCCGCCACGGTGATCGAACGAGGCTGGGGGGAGCTGCACCCCGCGGCGCGTCTCGGCTATGCGCCGGCGACCGCACTGATGGTCTTCGGGCCGCGTGAGGAGGCCGAGCTCGAGGTCGTGTGGCGGATCCTCGAGACGTCGTACCTGTTCGCGAGTGGCGCGCTCGAGGAGCGCCGCTGAGCCTTGGATCGAGTCGAGGTCGAGGGGCTCACCATCGCCTACGAGCGGGCCGGCGCGGGGCCGGCGCTCGTCCTGTTGCACGGCTTCGTCGGCGACAGCCGGGAGTGGCGCCGCCAGGTCGACGCCCTGTCGGATGCCTTCACGGTCGTGGCGTGGGATGCGCCCGGCGCCGGCCGGTCGTCGGATCCGCCCGAGTCGTTCCGGATGCCGGACTACGCCGACTGCCTTGCGCTCTTCGTGGAGGCGCTCCGGCTGGAGCACCCGAACGTGGTCGGATTGTCGTTCGGTGGAGCCCTGGCGCTCGAGCTGTATCGCCGGCATCCCGCCGTGCCCTCGACGCTGGTGATCGCGGGCGGGTACGCCGGGTGGCCGGGATCGCTTCCCGCGGAGGTCTGGGAGCGGCGCCTCGCGGTCAGCCTGCAGGTGTCGGAGCTGCCCGGGGATCAGTTCGCCGAGGCCATGCTCCCAACGCTCTTCTCGGAGTCGGCGCCCGCCGACCGGGTCGACGAGTTCGCCGGCATCATGTCGGAGTTTCACCCCGGCGGGTTCCGGGCGATGGCTTGGTCCACCGCCGAGACGAACCTGCGGGACGTGCTTGGGCGCATCGAGATCCCCACGCTTCTGGTGTATGGCGACGCTGACGTGCGGGCGTCGCCGGTGGTGGGCGAGGATCTTCACGCCGCCATTCCCGGATCGAAGCTGACGGTGCTGCCCGCAGTCGGTCACATGATGAACGTCGAGGCCGCCGAGCAGCTCAACGACGAGATCCGTTCCTTCCTGCTCGAGGTGCGGGGCTAGAGCGCTCGCTCAACGGCCTCCGGTCGAGCGGATGCCGCCGGCTTGACGTCTGCGAACAAGCTGAGCGGAACCCACGTCGGGAACGTCCGTACCAGGTCGCGGGGGCCCTCCACCGTCATGCGGCCGCTTCTGATCGCATGGCCGTAGGGGAGCCTCCCACTGTGCCAGAGGGTGAGGGTCTCCCGGTCGGCGGTCACCACCAGGTCCTCCGGAAATCCCGGGTGCTTCACGCAGAGCTCCACGCCCGTGCGTCGCGCCAGGATCCATATCGCCTTCGGATAGTCGGTGATGTCGAAGCGGATCACGATCCGCTCCCTCGGAAGCAGGTCGACGTCCCACAGCCGGCTCTTGGCCCACAGCACCGCCAACGGATCCATGTGCTCGAGCTCCATCTCCATCCACCGGGCGCCCCACGTTCCGAGCACGTTGCACACCTCGGCGAGCTCTTGGCCGGCCGGGGTCAGGTAGTACAGGGATCCGCGGCCGCGGGGATTCGGCACCGTACGAACGATCCCGGCCCGCCCGAGCGTCCGCAGGCGGTCTGCGAGCAGGGTCTTCGAGAGGCCCCCCGCCCCTCGAAGGATCTCGTTGAAGGAATGGCAATCCAACGAGATGTTGCGCACGATGATCGGCGTCCACCGCTCGGCGAACACCTCCGAGGCGCGCGCCACCGGGCAGTACTGCCCGTAGCCCTTCATGCGCCCAGGTTCGCACCAGCGGGGCGAACGATCAAGTACAAAATCCGGACCACAAAGTCCAGATCTTGTCCTTGAACCCACCGTCGCCTCGGCCGATCCTTGGCAAGGGGCTATCCCCTTTGATACAGGAGCCCCTAGATGTTGTGGTTGTGCTCCAATCGGGCAATCTTCGGATCCAAGGCTCCGCCCACGATGTGCTTGTAGGGCGCCGGCGACGTCCCGACGGCCTGCTCGAGGAGCCGGTAGAAGAGCAGTCCCCGACGGGTGGATCTGCGCCG
>JBOGWP010000155.1:0-8470 GCA_050693875.1 Actinomycetota bacterium | reverse complement strand
GGCCGTCGGGACGTCGCCGGCGCCCTACAAGCACATCGTGGGCGGAGCCTTGGATCCGAAGATTGCCCGATTGGAGCACAACCACAACATCTAGGGGCTCCTGTATCAAAGGGGATAGCCCCTTTCTCCGAAACGGAGGGGGACGCCGGTCCCGGCCCGCATCCCCCATTCGCACCAGCGAAATATGGCCCCAACGGGCCATATGGCGTTCGGCGCCGAGCGACGATGATGTAGAGCGGTCGAGTACCGGCGGGAGCCGGGCCGGATGATCCTCGAAGGATCTTGCGCCCCAACCGCCCCCGGGACCCGCTGAGCGGCCCGGTTCCTGCCGGTCTCGACCCTCCCCCCGTCGCCGATCTTGGCGGCGACTCCCTCCCTTTCCTCTCCGATCCATCCGCGCACGCTTGACCTTGGAGCGGACTCCGTCTCCTAGACTCGCGGCGGGATTGCGCCGATGGAGCCCGTCACGAAGGCCTCCGACGTCCGCCGCCGGACCGCCGCTCTTGTCCTGAGCGGGTCGGTGCTCCTCGCACTCGCGGGAGGGCTGGTGCGGGTGGGACTCCCCTCGATCCGGCGTGACCTATCCGCCGGGATCGCCGCGATGCAGGCGGTGAGCATGGCCGGGCTCGTGGTGACGACGGCCACGGTGGTGGCCTTCGGACACCTCGCCGACCTCATGGGCGCGCGTTCGGTCTATGCTGCCGGGCTGGTCGCCTTCGCCGCCGGCTACGGGGTCGATGCCGTGGCCCCCTCGGTCGGATGGCTCGTCGCGGGGCAGGCCGTGACGGGACTCGGGTGGGCGATGTGCGTCGGGAGCGGCGCGGCCCTTCTCGTGAGCACCTTCGAGGCCACCGAGCGCGGACGAATCCTCTCCGCCCATCTCACCGCCAACGCCCTGGGGATGGCGGCCGGGCCGGGGTTGGGCGGGCTCGTCGTCCAGGGGGCCGGCTGGCGGTTGGGACTGGCCATGCTCATCCCCCCGGCGCTGCTCCTCGCCGCGCTGATGGTCCGGAGCCTTCCCGCGAGGTCGAACGACTCCGGCGACACCGCGGCGCGGGGAGCCTTCGACCTCATAGGTGCGGCCTCGCTGGCGGGAGCCCTCGCCGGTCTGGTGCTGCTCATCAGCGGGAGCGGCGAGGCAGACCTCCCGCACATACGGTCGCCGGCCCTGATGGTTGTCATCCTCGTCTTCGGCGCCGTGTTCGTCCGCGCCGAGATGCGCGCGCCTCGCCCTCTCCTCGACCTGCGGATGTTCAACGTCCCCGGCTTTTCCGCCGGGTTGGGGGCCTCCTTCCTCAACTTCATCGCGATGGCCTCGAACATGTTCCTGATGCCTTTCTTCCTCCAGGACCTCCTCGGCGAGTCCCCCTCACGGGCGGGGCTGGTGATGATGGCGGTCCCCGTCGCGATCGCCGTGTTCGCCCCGCTCGCCGGGGTCGCCACCGACCGCTACGGGTCTCGGGGACCGGCCACCTTCGGCGAGGGGATGGTCGCCGCAGCGGTCGTGTTGATGGCCGCGCTCGGCCGGGAGTCGTCGCTGTGGTCGGTGGCGTCGGTGCTGGCGCTCTATGGTCTGGGAGCGGCCTTCTTTCACTCGCCCAACAACAGCGGCGTGATGGGGTCGGCTCCCCCCGACCGGGCGGGGGTCGCTGCGGCGAGCCTCGGCACCTTCGCACGCATCGGCGAGGCCGCCGGCGTGGCCATCGCCGGCGGCCTCTGGCGCGCCGGTCTCGAACACAACGCGACGGCACCCGCCGGAGCCGAGCACGCCTTTCAACAGGCGTTCCTCGTGCTGGGTGCCGTAGGTCTCGTCGCCGCTTTGGTGTCGTGGAGTCGGGGAAGGGCGCCCCGCAGGCAGCCCATGGATCCGGTCGAGGAGAGCGGGCGGCGCTAAGGGGAAGCAGCCGCTTTGCCGACGTACAGTAACGACGAGCGAGGACCCCAGAATGACCACGCTGCTCGAGATCGACCGGATCTTCGTCCGCCAGCGGGCGAAGCTCATCGAGCTCAGCAACGAGTTCGGCGTCTTCGACGAGCAGGGCCGGCAGATCGCCACCTTCCGCGAGGGGGGGCAGTCGGCATGGCGGAAGGCGCTCCGCCTCCTCACCAAGGTCGACTCGCTCCTCACGCACACCTATTCGCTCCACGATGCCTCCGGCGCGAAGGTGCTCGGCCTCGTCCGGCCCGCCACCGCGTGGAAGTCAAGGGTGGAGGTGACCGACGCGACGGGCGCGCCGGCTGGCCGCCTCGTGCAGGAGAACGTCTTCGGCAAGGTTCGCTTCCGGATGGAGTCTCCCGACGGGCAGCCCATCGGCTACGTCAACGCGGAGAACTGGCGGGCGTGGAACTTCCAGATCGCCGACGCTGCCGGGGCCGAGATCGGGCGGGTCACCAAGAAGTGGGGTGGCGTCGCGAGAGAGGTGTTCACGACCGCAGACAACTACCTCGTCGAGATCGCCCCCGGCGTCGAGGGTTCCCTCCGGCTTCTGGCGCTCGCATCGGGCGTCGGGATCGACACCGCCCTCAAGCAGGCCGAGGGATAGGCCCTCAGGCTCCGAGGAGCAACCCCGGCACGACGCGCGTTCCCAGCCGCTCCATCAGGCGGGCCGCATCGGCGAGCTTTTGAAGCAGGTCGCCGGCTGAGAACGGCTTGACGAGCAGCGCGCACCGAGCGCCGGCGGCGCGCTCGACCACGTGCGGATCGGCAAGGCCGGTGATGACCACGATCGGCGTGCCGGCCGCCAGTTCGCGGATGCGCGCCACGAGCCACCAGCCGTCGCGCTCGGGAAGGCGAAGCTCGATGATCGCTGCTCGCAGCTGACGGCCTTGTTCCACGGCCTCGAGCCCCTCCGCGGCGCCGGACGCGATCACCGATCCCACCCGTGCCAGCTCGAGCTGCGATCCGATCAGCGAGGCGACGAGGGGATCCATCTCGACCACGAGGACGGGCGCGCCGCGATCCCGCTCCCGGCCGGTGCGCACGCGGCGCCGGCGGGGAGCGGTTTGCTGCCCGCGGCCCTGGCGTTCCCTGGACATCCTCCGGCCGCCGTCCGACGGGTGGGCGACCACGCTTCTCCGGTCGAAGATTACGCTCCCAGGCCGGCCTTGATCGGGCCGAGCCTGCCCAGGCGGGCTGCGCTCAGCGCGCCTGCGACGAGCGCAGGGTCGAGACGACCTCCTCGATCTCGTCGGCCCGAAGCTCCGGGAACATCGGCAGCGAGAGGACCTCGGCGGCGGCGGCCTCGGCCGCCGGGAACGATCCGGCCTCGTACCCCAACGATGCCAGCGCGGGCTGCATATGCAGGGGAGTCGGATAGTAGATCGCGGTCTCGATCCCGCGCTGGCGGAGCTTCCGGCGGATCGTGTCCCGCCGGCCTCCCGGCACCCGGACCGTGTACTGGTGATAGGCGTACCCCGGGTCGGGCTCGGGCAGCGTCACGCCGTTTGCGCCCCGAAGGCCTTCGTGGTACGCCGCGGCGATTCGGCGCCGTGCCTCGATCCACGCGTCGAGCCGCCGGAGCTTGACCGAGAGCAGGGCCGCCTGCAGCTCGTCCAGCCGGCTGTTGGTACCGGCAATGAGGTGCTCGTGCGGGCGAACGGCCCCATGGCGAGCGAGGAGGCGAACCCGCCGGGCCAGGGCGGGATCGTTCGTCACGACCAGCCCCCCATCGCCGTAGCCCCCGAGGTTCTTCGACGGGAAGAAGCTGAAGCACGCCGCAGCACCCCACGTGCCGGCGGCTTGCTCGCCTGCTCTCGTCCCCATGGCCTGGGCGGCGTCCTCGATGACCCTGAGGTGGTGCTGGGCGGCGATCTCGACCAGCTCGGCCATCGGGGCGGCGCGGCCGTAGAGGTGGACCGGGATCAGGGCGCGGATCGTTCCGGGATCGATGCCGAGCCTGCGGAGCGGCGCGGAGCGTCCTTCGAGTGCGGCGGCGACCTGCGCCGGGTCGAGGTTGAACGTGTGCGGATCGATGTCCGCGAACACCGGCAGCGCTCCGCAGGCGAGGATCGCGCTGGCCGTGGCGAAGAACGTGAACGGGCTCGTCAGGACAAGGTCCCCGGGGGCGACTCCCGCCGCCCGAAGGGCCAGCATGAGCGCATCCGTCCCCGAGGCCACGCCCACGGCCGCAGAAGCCCCGAGATACTGCGCGGCCGCCTGCTCGAACGCGGCGACCTCGGGGCCCGCGATATAGCGTCCCGATCGGAGAACTCGCCGGGCGGCGTCGAGCAGGTCGTCGTGCAGGTTCTCCGCCTGTCGCCGCAGGTCGCAGAACGGGACCCGCGGCGTCGCGCGCTCCGTCACGCCGGCTCGATGCCCCCGCCCGGGATGACCCGGTAGGGCCGGGAGCAGGCGGCGCAGGCGACGGGCGGCTGGTCGACTCGCACCGGCCCACCGCACTCGCAGACCCACCCCACCATGCGTGCCGGGACGCCGGCGACGAGCGCGTGATCGGGCACGTTCCGGGTGACGACTGCTCCGGCGGCGACGAAGGCGTAGCGGCCGATTTCAACGCCGGCCACCACGGTGCAATTGGCGGCCAGCGTCGCCCCGCGCCGCACGATGGTCTTGAGGAACTGGTCCCGCCGGTCGATCGCGGCCCGGGGCCGAAGCACGTTCGTGAACGTTGCCGAGGGGCCCACGAAGACGTCGTCCTCGAGCTCGACCCCCTCGTAGACCGACACGTTGTTCTGGATCCGGACGCCGTCGCCGATGAGCACCCCCGAGGCGACGAAGACGTTCTGACCGAGTACGCAGCCCGTCCCAATCAAGGCCCCCGGCATCACATGGCCGAAGTGCCAGATCTGCGTCTCCTCCCCGATCTCTGCCCCCGGATCGACGACGGCGGTTGGGTGGACGAAGGCGCCGGCCTCGGCAGGCTCGAGGAACGGTGCATCCATCGGACGGACGGCGCCCCCGGCCTCCAGGGAGGCCTCCGCCGCCTCGAGCACCCGGAGGACCCGCACGCCGCTCTCGGCGTCGCTCAGCGGGCGGCGGCGCGTCTGGATGCAGCCGATGAACTCCTCACACTCGCTCCTGAGCGGCTCGATGCGCTCGAGGGCAACCGGGACGCCCTCCGCGCGGCGCACCACGCCGGCGTTGCCCACAATCTCGACCCGGTGGGGGTAGCGCATTAGCTTCTCCTCCCACGGTCGGGTGTCGTCGAAGACGACCATCTGGCGCCCCCCGACCACCACCGTGCGCTGCTCCTTCTGCGGTTGCAGCCAGCTCACGAACAGATGGCCCAGCACGCCGTTCGCGAATTGCAATGCCGTGAGTGTGACGTCGGCGACGCCCTGCCTCAGGTAGGCGGCGCCGTGGCAGGAGACGGCCTGGGGCATCTCGCCGACGAGCCGCAGGATCAGGGCGATGTCGTGGGGGGCGAAGCTCCACAGCGAGCTCTCCTCGGAGCGGATGCGGCCGAGGTTCAGGCGATTCGACGAGACGTACCGGAGCTCGCCCAGCTCGCCCTCTCGGACCAGACGGTGCAGCTCCCGGGCGGCCGGGTGGTACTCGAGGACGTGGCCCACCATGAGGATGCGACCGAGCCGGGCGGCCGTGTCGGCGAGCAGGCGCCCGTCCCCGAGCGTGAGCGCCAGCGGCTTCTCGACCAGCACGTCCTTCCCGGCCTCGAGGGCGGCAAGTGCCAGCGCGGCGTGGGTCGGCGCGGGCGTGGCGATGACGACGCCCTGGATCGACGGCGCGGCGAGGATCTCTCGGAGGTCCTGCGTGGCGATGATGTCCCGGCATGCAGAGCGGACAGCAGCGAGCCGGGCCGCGTCGGTCTCGCACACCGCACCGAGCAGCCCGAGGTCCTTCCAGACCCGCACGTGATTGAGCCCCCAGGGACCGCAGCCCACGACCGCGATCGGGCCGGAGCCCGGTGCCCCGTCGTTAGCCGGCCAACCGCGATCGGCGGACGGTGCCAAGCCTCCCCCCTCGGTCCGGTAGATTCCCGCTGCCGTCGCCCCAACGGCGGCCGGGATTCGCTTGAATCCGAATCGAACCGCGAAATCCCGCCGGACGCAACCGAGGAGGCCCCGAGTGATGATCACCGAAGCCAGCAAACGGATCATCCCGTTCCGCCCCGGCGACGCCGCACGTGTCGGTGAGGGCTGCTTCTACCTCGACCAGATCGTGTGGCTGAACGGCAACAAGATCGAGCTCGGGGACCGCGTCGGGTTCAACTACGGCTGCTACGTGAACGGGTATGGGGGACTGACGGTCGGAAGCGACACGATCGTGGGTCCCTACACGATGATCCACACCGCCAACCACTGGATGGACGACCATGCCCGGCCCATCCACGAGCAGGGATGGAAGGCGAGGCCCGTCGAGATCGGCCCGGGATGCTGGATCGGCATGGGGGTGTGCATCCTGCCCGGCGTCACCCTGGGCGAAGGGTGCGTGGTCGGTGCCGGCAGCGTCGTCACCACGGATCTCGGGGCCTTCTCGATCGCGGTCGGCAACCCGGCGCAGGTGATCCGGGACCGCCGAGGCGGGCGCTGATGCGGGTTCTGTTCGTCCAGCAGCAACCCTGCATCCGCACGCTCAAATACGCCGCGGCCCTTCGGCAGGCGCAGCCGGGGATCCGCGTGGGGTTCGCCTATCGGGGGCGGACCCTCGGCGAGTGGTACGGGCGGGGCGACGATCTGTTCGACGCGTGGTGGCGGCTGACCGACCCCGAGCCGGACCTGTCCCGCATCGTGGCGGACTTCGGCCCCGCGCTCATCCACTGCCACAACCTGCCCGATGCCCTGACGGTCGCGGCGTTGTCGGTCTCCGGTGGGGCGATTCCCGTCGTCCACGACGTGCACGACCTCCAGAGCCTGCGGCACACGCCCTACGAGGACGGCTTCGAGGAGCCCTCGGACCCAGCCGCCCTCGAAAGGCTTGCGGTGGAAGGGTGCGATGCCCTCGTGACGGTGTCCGATGAACTGCTGGCCGAGATCGAGGCTCGTCACCGGCTGCCGGCTCGGACCCTGGTGTTCCCGAACTACGCGCTCGCCCGCGACCTCCCCACTCTGGTTCCCGCCGTCCGGCGTCGGGGTCACCAGGCACCGTATCGGCTCGTCTACCAGGGGACGCTCTCCACGAACGGCGGTCACTACGACCTGCGGGAGATCTTCGCCGCGGTCGCCCGGCGGGGTCTTGCCCTCGACGTCTATCCCTCACGTCCCCAGACCGAATACCGGACCCTCGCGCCGGGGGTTCGGCTTCACCGCCGCCTCCCCCCCGATCGGCTGCTCGGCGTGCTCGGCCGCTACGACCTGGGGTGGGCGGGGTTCAACGACGGGCTCAACCGCGAGCACCTCGACACCGTGCTGCCGAACAAGCTGTTCGAGTACCTGGGATGCGGCCTTCCGGTCCTGACGCTCCGGCATCGGGCGCTGGCGCGCTTCGTCGAGGACGAGGGGGTTGGGATTGCGCTCGAGGGCCTCGACGATCTGCCGGCACGGCTCGAAGCGGCCGACCTCGTGGCGCTGCGGGAGCGGGTCGCCGCGGTGCGCTCCAGGTACACCTTCGAGGCCAACATCCACCGGCTCGTGGGGCTCTACGAGTTGCTGACCGGATCAGGCGTGAAGCCGATGCCGGTCCCCGGCGGCGATGGTCCGTAGCTCCGTTCCCGCGTGCTCCCCGCCCACCCTTCCCCGTAAGAGCGCCCGAGCCCCGAAGCGCCCGACCTCGACTGGGTGAGACGGGCCCGCAGCAAGCCCGTCGGGTCCTCGACGGTGCCTCCCGGGCCCATGATGGCGCTCTGGGTGTCCGCGTCGAAGAGCCGGTCGACTCGGGCGACGGCCCCGCGCACCAGCATGCTGCAGTGCAGCACGCTCCCGGCCGGAGGCAACGGACCACCTCGTCGAGGACCGCGACCGAATCTCGGACGCAATGCAGGGCGTTGTAGAGGAGACCGACGTCGGCAACGCCGTCGGGGAGCGGCATCGACCTGGCCTCGGCGAGGTGGAGCTCCACGCCGGAGAACCCGCAGCGCCGCGCCACGCGGCTCGCGCGCTCGAGCATCGACGGGGAGCTGTCGACGCCGATGTAGCGAAGTCGCCTGGACGGATCCAGCCATCGGAAGGCGAGCCGGCGCCGCAGGGCGACGTCCGGTCCCCCGGCGGGCAGGTCGCGCACGGCGCCGAGGCTTCGATACATGGGTCCGAAATCCGAGGCCCAGACGAGCCCGCCGAGGACTCGCGCCAGGGCCGGCGCTTGAAGTAGAAACTGTAGAAACGGCCGAGCGCTCCGGCGTAGGCATCGCGGCCGTGCACACCTGTTGGATGGAAGTTAATTGAACGGTTAGGAGTTTCCGCAGAACAATCCGCGCGTGAGCGGTCGTGATCCGGTAGGCTCGGTGTGTGGAGATCACCGAAGGGGCACTGGCCAAGGTCTGCGCCGTGGTCATGCCGCATCTCGATGAGCGACAGCGGCGGATCCTGGCAGGTGCGCTTGCTCGGGCAGCCGGTCGAG
>JBOGWP010000154.1:0-11562 GCA_050693875.1 Actinomycetota bacterium | reverse complement strand
CACCGCCGGGTCACAGTCGAAGACGATGATGCACAGCACCAGGGCGTTGTTGTCACCGGTGGCACCCGAGCTTCCGGTATATCCGCCGGGGCCGGTGGCTGCGGCGTTGTTCGAGCCTGCCGAGCCGCCTGCGCCCGAGGGTCCGGAGTTGCCCGACATCGCCGCCGAGCTGGTGGTGGGGCTGGCGGTGGCGGGACCGGTGGTGCCCGAAGCCGAGGTGGCGTTGGAGGCCGAGCCCCCGCCTTCGCCACCGCCGGCGGTGCTGCTCGATCCTGCGGTGGCGTCGCCCCCGCCGGCAGCCGGGGTGGAGCTGGCGCTGCCGCCCACCGGAGGCACGAGCCCGATCGGGTATCCACCGGAGAGGCTGCCCGCGCCCGAGATCGCTCCGCCCCCCGTGCCGCCGGTGGCGGTCGAGGCGGCGTTGGCCGCACCGTTGCCGCCCGCACCGCCGTTGCCGGAGGTGGAGCCGCCGGAGCCGGTGGAGTCGCCCGAGGTGGCGTTGGCACCCGTAGAGGCGGAGGACGTTGCCGGGCCGGTGCTGCCGGTGGGGCCCGAGCCTCCACCCACTGTTGCAGAAGAGTTGGTGGCGTCGCCGGAGTACGAGGCGCCGGTGGCGCCCGAGCCTCCGGAGTACGAGGCGCCGGTGTCGCCGGACCCACCCGAGACCACTGCCGGCTGGCAATTGAGGGCGATCACGCAGAGCACCAAGGCGTTGTTCTCACCCGTGTCGCCGGAGCTTCCCGTCGGCCCGCCCGCTCCGGTGGCCGCGACGTTGTTCGAGGCTGCGCTGCCGCCGGGACCGGAAGGTCCAGAGGTGCCCGACGCCGCCGCCGACGAGGTCGTCGGGCTGGCGGTCGCCGGTCCGGTGTCGCCACCGGCGGCGTTGGCCCCGGAGAGGGATCCGCCACCCGCGCCGCCTGCGCCGGTGCTGCTCGACCCTGCGGTCGCGTCGCCGCCGCTCGCGCCGGCCGCGGAGGTGGCGCTGCCGGGAACCTGAGGCACGAGCGCGACCGGGTATCCGCCGCCGACATAGCCCGCGCCGGGACCCGCAGGCCCGCTCGGCGCTCCGCCCGTCAGGGTGCCGGCGCCGGAGGTGACCCCTCCACCGCCTCCACCCGCTGCGGTCGATCCTGCATTCGATCCTGCGGCTCCTCCCGCGCCTCCGTCACCCGAGGAGGACGTCCCTGCCCCGGTGGAATCGCCCGAGGTGGCGTTGGCCTCGGTGCCGGCAAGAGAGGACGCCGCGCCGGTGTCGCCGGTCGGGCCGGAGTTGCCGCCCGAGGTGATCGACGTGTTGGTGGCGTCGCCGGAGGAGGAGGATCCGGTGTCGCCGGAGCCGCCGGTCGCAGCCCCACCGCCGCCGCCTCCCACGACGATCCCACCATTGATCTCGTTGTTGGAGCCCGTCGCGCCCGAGTCTCCGGTCGGACCGCCCGCGCCGGTCAGCGCCTGATCGGTCGCGACCGCCTGACCGCCCGGACCCGAGGGCCCGCTCGAGCCCGAAACCGCCTGCGACCCCGTCGAGGGGGAGGCCGTCGCTGGACCCGAATCTCCAGACGACGACCACGCTGCCGACTGGGAGTCGCCTCCCGACCCGGCGGCCGAAGTCGATGTCGACTGGCTGCTCGCCGAGGCGCCGGCGACATTCACGTCGCTCGCCGAACCCGGAATCGTCGTGAGCTGCTGGGCCGTCGAGATCGCGGACGAGACTGCGCTCGCCGATGCCGGAGGCAAGGCCGCCGTGGCATCGATCGCCGCGGCAGGCTGCATTCCGAAGGTGAGCAGCATGATGCCGGCCGGAACGGACCCCTTCAGGGCCGTCACCGCCGCGGTGCCGAGTGATGACTCACGCACAGCAGAAGGCAGCTGGCCGACGCGTCCGGTGAGGTCGTTGAGCACTCGCCTCCCGGCTTCGGCACGTCCCTCTCCTCCCTTGGGGGGAGCAAGGAGATCTCCTCGATAGGGGCTCTCCCAGGTCAGCGTCACAACCGACGAAGGGGAAGCTTGGGACGGCCTCGCGGCCTTCGTCGCCCGCACCAATGCATCGGCTCCGGTTCGGCACGCGCTTGCAGCAGAGCCCGTCCACACGCTGAACCGGCTTGCCGCGCTCCTACCCAACCGGACGACCGTCCGTCGAGCATCGTCCTGGGCTGATTCGAGTGGTGGGAGCAGGTCGGTACCCGGGCGTTGCCGGGGGCGTCGTTCGTGGCCGTCGGCCCGATCCGTTCCCCGGTGCGCCACACGCGGCACCCCGAAGATGGACTCCTGGACCTCCCGCAAACTTGGGTCCCCCTGAGCGCGCCAGAGCGGGAGGATCTCCCCCCCGCCGAGCTCGCCTGGCACCGAAGTACTGCTCACTGCATCCCTCTCCCCAACTACAGGCTCAATTCATGACGAACGTTGAGGCGAGTGCGAATTTATAGCCTCCCGCCACGCATAGCAACCCCTTTTTTCCAGCGATTTATCTTTTCATCCCTGTACTCCAACGGTGTCATTTTCTTCACAGATCTTCCGCGTCCGGAATTGTCTCTTTCAAGGCATTGTCGTCGGGTCCCCGCTCCCGTGGTCACCCTGGTCGACCCTGGTTCGCCACCCCTGGTACGACCCCTGACCGCCTGTTACACCCCCTGCCACAGGCCTGGTGAGCAGCGAAATCGCAGGACAGGGCCGGCACGGCGGGAAAGGGGCCGCAGACTGGGCTTGAACGCGATGTCAGCAGTGGGGGGCGGACGATCTCCCCTGTGACGTTGCCGATTGCGGCGGCAAAGGCGCGCCATTTCAGGACAGGGCTTGCCTCCACGCTGAGGGCGTTTCATGCCGGACTGCCGCCGCCGGATTGCGCACGCCAAAACAGCTTGCGTAGCACCGGAAAGGATGCCCGCAACGCAGGTGATCCGGCCGGAAGGGCAGCGGGGGGAACCGGGCGTGACCCGCCCGTCCGGGCGCCACCACTCCCCTCCCCCACCGGGGGCAGCGTCCCCCGCCCGCTCCCAGCGCCCGCTCCGGGCCTCCCGATGCTTTGACAGCCCCCGGGCGGGGTATGAGAATGTAGTTCCGGCCCGCAGCGGCCCGAGCAATGTGGCTCGCCTGTTCGGCGGGCGTTTTCTTTTTCCACAACGGCGAGAGGGGGCCATTGTGAGCGACACGCCACGAAGGCTCGCAGACCTCCGGCAAGAGCGGGATGCCTGCGGCATCGGTTTCGTGGCCGATGCCGAAGGGCGGGCGAGCCGCTCCATCGTGGAGACTGCGATCTATTCGCTCTGCCGGGTCCGGCACCGCGGCGCGCTGGCGGCCGACGCCAAGACCGGCGACGGCGCCGGCCTCCTCCTTCCCCTTCCCCGCGCCTTCCTCCGCGCCGAGGCGGAGCGTCTGGGCACGCCGGCCGATCCGAAGTTCCTCGGCCTCGCGATGGCATTCGTGTGGGATTCCGACGGGGGCGTGCACCGTCTCGTGATCGAGGATGCCTGCCGTGCCGAGGGCATCGACGTGGTGACCTGGCGTGACGTTCCCACCGACCCCGAAGCGCTCGGCCGCCTGGGTCAGGAAACCATGCCGCTGATCGAGCAGGCGCTGCTGCTGAAGCCGGTCGGAGTCGACGGCGGCGAGGCGGAGCGGCGCGCGGTACGGGCGCGCAAGCGGGCCGAGAAGGCCGCCTCGGAAAAGG
Organism: Actinomycetota bacterium; assembly: GCA_050693875.1. Taxonomy (GTDB): domain Bacteria; phylum Actinomycetota; class CADDZG01; order JAHWKV01; family JBOGWP01; genus JBOGWP01. Next base: position 7,898 of record JBOGWP010000154.1, on the reverse strand, counting down.
GGGTCAACCTCTACTTCCCGTCGTTCTCGTTCCGTACCATCACCTACAAGGGCCTGTGCGCGGCAGACCAGCTGGCCGCCTTCTATCTCGACCTTGCCGACGAACGCGTGGCCGCCCCGTTTGCGATCTTCCACCAGCGCTTCTCGACCAACACCCTCCCGTCGTGGCAGCGTGCGCAGCCGTTCCGGATGATCTGCCACAACGGGGAGATCAACACCATTCAGGGGAACGTCAACCGGATGCGCGCCCGCGAGGGGCGTCTCGGCAAGATCAACCTCCTCGAGGAGGAGCTGCTCCGCCCGGTGATCGACGAGGCGGGCTCCGACTCGGCGATGCTCGACAACGTGCTCGAGCTGCTGACCACCGAGGGGCGCGACGTCCGCCATGGCATGGCGATGCTCATCCCCGCCGCCTGGGAGAGCCTCGAGATCGAGGACGAGGTCCGCGACTTCTACCGCTACCACGCCTGCCTGATGGAGGCGTGGGACGGACCGGCCGGCGTGGTCTTCACCGACGGCATTCGGGTCGGCGCCGCTCTCGACCGCAACGGGCTGCGGCCCCTTCGGTACGGCGTGTGCGAGGATGGGCTCGTGTACGCCTCGTCCGAGGCGGGCTCGGTCTACTCCCGCGGGCACGGGAGGGTCGAGCGGGGGAAGGTCGGCCCCGGCCAGATGATCTGCGTCGACCCGGCCAAGGGTGGGTTCGAGCGAGACCCGATCCGTCGGATCGCCCGGCGCCGGCCGTACGGACGCTGGGTGGCTCGGTACCTCCAGCCGGCCCCCTTGGGCGAGCCCCATCCCGAGGTGCCCTCCGACCTCGTCGCCCGCCAGGTCACCTACGGGTACACGAGGGAGGAGTTCACCACCGTCATCCGCCCGATGGCGACCTCAGGCCACGAGCCGACCTCCTCGATGGGCGACGACACCGCTCCGGCGGTGATCGCGCAGCGGCAGCGTTCGGTCTTCAACTACTTCAAGCAGCGCTTCGCGCAGGTCACAAACCCGCCGATCGACCATCTGCGCGAACGCGGCGTCATGAGCATCCGGACGCTCATCGGCCCGCACGACCCGGTGTTGTGGGAACGCCCGGAGGGCGCGGCGCTCCTCGAGCTCGAGACCTTCCTGCTCTTCAAGCCCATCGGCGGATACCACCTCGACGCGTCCTTCCCGATCGCCGACGGTCCGGCCGGGCTCCGCCTGGCGATCGAGAGGCTGGCCCAGGAGGCGGAGCACGCCGCGCGTCTCGGCAGCGGGGTCCTGGTCGTCTCCGACCGCGAGATCTCCGAGGAGCGAGCGCCGATCCCGATGCTGCTCGCGGTGGGGGCCGTCCACCAGCGGCTCCTCCAGTCGGGCCAGCGCACCCGTGTCAGCCTGACCGTCGAGACCGACGAGGCACGCGAGGTGCACCACTTCGCCTGCCTGCTCGGGTACGGGGCCGAGGCCATCTGCCCGCGCCTGGTGCTCGCAAGCCTCGCCGACCTCGTGCGGCGCAACCGCCTGGGCGAGGACATCTCGGTGGCGGAGGCGCTGATCCGCTACCGCTCGGCGGTGGAGGAGGGCGTTCTCAAGATCCTGTCGAAGATGGGGATCTCGATGACCGACTCGTATCGCGGCGCCCAGATCTTCGACGCGATCGGCATCGGCCCGGAGGTGATCGACCTCTGCTTCACAGGGACCGCCACCCCACTGTCGGGGATCGGGTTCCAGCAGATCGCCGAGGACGTGCTCGCGCGTCACTCGGCAGCATTCATAGGAGCGCCGAAGCTCGAGAACCCCGGCTACTTCAAGCACCACGCCAAGGGCGAGTACCACGCCACGAACCCCGATGTCGTCGACGCGATCCAGGAGGCGGTCAAGACGGGAAACTGGGACGACTACCACCGCTTCGCCGAGCTGGTCAACGCCCGCCCCGTCACCGAGCCTCGCGACCTGCTCGAGCTCGTGCCAGCCGGCGGCCCCGTGCCCCTCGACGAGGTCGAGTCGGTGGAGGAGATCGCCCGCCGGTTCTCGACCGGAGCGATCAGCCACGGCGCGATCAGCAAGGAGGCCCACGAGACCCTCGCCATCGCCTTCAACAGGCTCGGGGGCCGGGCCAACTCCGGTGAGGGAGGCGAGGATCCCGGGCGCTTCGGCACGGAGCGCGAATGCAAGATCAAGCAGGTCGCGTCGGGACGGTTCGGCGTCACCCCCGAGTACTGCGCCTGGGCGGAGGAGCTGCAGATCAAGATGGCGCAGGGCTCAAAGCCCGGTGAAGGCGGGCAGATCCCCGGCAAGAAGGTGACCCCCGAGATCGCACGGCAGCGCCACACCCAACCCGGGGTCGCCCTCATCTCTCCCCCACCGCACCACGACATCTACTCGATCGAGGACCTCGCCCAGCTGATCTACGACCTCAAGCAGGTGAGCGGCGGGGCCGACGTCTCGGTGAAGCTCGTCGCCGAGGCCGGGGTCGGCACGATCGCCGCCGGCGTCGCCAAGGCCCTCGCCGACGTCGTCCAAATCTCGGGCTGGGACGGCGGCACCGGTGCGAGCCCGCTCTCGTCGATCAAGAATGCCGGCCTGCCCTGGGAGCTCGGGGTTGCCGAGACCCAGCAGATGCTCATGGCGAACGGGCTGCGCGACCGCGTGAGAGTACGGGTCGACGGCGGGATGAAGTCGGGGCGCGACGTGGTGATGGCGGCGTTGCTCGGCTGCGACGAGTTCTCCTTCGGGACCTCGGCCCTGCTGGCGGAGGGCTGCATCATGGTGCGGGCGTGCCACCGGGACACCTGCCCGGTCGGGATCGCAACCCAGCGGCCCGAGCTTCGGGAGAAGTTCGCCGGCACTCCGGAGATGGTCGCCAACTACATCCGCTTCGTCGCCGAGGAGGTGCGGCGGATCCTTGCCTCCCTCGGGCTTCGAACGGTTGACGAGGCGATCGGCCGCACCGATCTGCTGAAGCCTCGCAGCGACCTCCCCGACCGCGGCAAGATGCTCGACCTCCTGCCGATGCTCCACCAGGAGGAGGGGCCGCGCCACTTCGTGGAAGCGCATCCCATCCAGCAGCCCCGGTCGGAGCTGGGCGACAAGCTCCACGAGGAGGCCTTCTCGACGCTCACCGAGGGGGGGCAACTCGAGCTCTCCTACCCCATCCACAACTCCGACCGGACCATCGGGGCCCGTCTGGGCGGCGCGATCGGCCGAGCATTCGGGGAGAAGGCTCCTCCGGGCGAGGTTCGCGTGCGGTTCGAAGGCGAGGCCGGCCAGAGCTTCGGGGCCTTCCTCGCCGAGGGCGTGACCTTCATCCTCGTCGGCGAGGCCAACGACTACGTGGGCAAGGGGATGGGTGGGGGGCGAATCGTCATCCGCCCACCCGACGACGACGCCGGCGACCCCTACCTTGTCGGCAACACCGTTCTGTACGGTGCGACAGGCGGCCGGCTGTTCGTGGCCGGGAGGGCCGGCGAGCGCTTCTGCGTGCGCAACTCCGGGGCGGTCACCGTGATCGAGGGAGTCGGCGACCACGCCTGCGAGTACATGACCGGGGGGACCGCGGTGATCCTGGGCGAGACGGGCTGGAACCTGGGGGCGGGGATGACCGGAGGGGAGTCCTACATATGGGACCCGGACCTCCGCCTGCCGGCGCGGGTGAACCCCGAGCTGGTCACGATCCACCGGCCGCCCGCCGAGATGCTGGCGTCGCTGCGCGACCTCCTCGAGGAGCACGCGGCCCTGACGGGCTCGGCTCGGGCCGAGCAGATCCTCGGACACTGGCACCGGGAGTCACCGCACTTCTTCCGGGTCGCCCCGAAGGCCGACGTGGCGAGGATAGAAAGCGCCCACGAGGGATCGGTCGAGGCGAAGGCGTAGTCGCCGGGCCGGGAGTGCCCGCCGGACTCGGCTGTGATGGGCTGGCCTCCTCGGCCGACGCCGACCGTCGAATCCGCGGGCGGTGCGCCGCGCTCAGGGATCGCGGATGCGGAGGGCATCCGACAAGGCCGCGGAGAGGAATCGATAGGTCCACTCCTCGGCGAACTTCCGCGACCCCGCAAACACGACCTGCACGGCCGGGTAGCGCACGGCCAAGCGGGCGAGCGTGTCGGCCAGCCAGGCGCCGCGTCCGGGATGGGCACGGAACACATCGGGAAGGCCACCCTCCACCGCCACCGCCCCCAGCGCCAGCTCCGCAAGGCGCTGCATCTGAAAACCGAGCGTCCCGTCCGAGAGCGAGTTCGTCAGGTCCTCGAGGGTCTTGCGCTCCACCGCGGCAATCACCCGCTCGCCGTCGAGGACCGCGTAATCACCGGCCGGGAGCGCCGCCCGCTCGGCGACGACATTCCGCCCCGAGAAGCGGAACGGATACCGTTCGCGAGTGTCGATGACGACGTTGAGGCCCGCAACCGTCTTGCCCCTCGGTACCCGGGCGCCGGGGGTTGCGGCCCTCGCCGCCTTCTGGGTCTGCCAGAAGATTGCGCTGCGCCCCTGTGCCTCGGTGAACACGAACTGCGAGCGGGCGAGGAGCCGGCGATCCAGCACGAGGTCGATCGCTGCGCCTCGCCGCTGGCACAGGACCACCGGCGCCTGGTCGACGATCTCGAGATTGTCCTCCCAGGGTGCCTCGTATGGGTGACAGTAGACCCGGGACGCTCGAGGCCAGGGATCCCGAGCCTTGAGGATCAAGCCACCTTCGATGGGCAGGCGGAGCAGGTATGGGAGCCGACTGTCGCGATCGGGGTTGCGGGCAACGATGAATGCTTCCAGGCTCAGGTCCATGCCGAAAAATCCTACTCACTCCACGCCGGATGATGGCGGAGGGTGACCTGGCCCGGACGGGTTCGACAGGCCCGCCGCCAGCCGCTACCCTCCCTGCTCGTGCCGGACGACGAGCAGATCAGCAGCTCGGTCACCTCGAGCGGGCCCCTCATGGAGAGGATGGGCCTCGAGTGGCTGGAGCTCGGGGCCGAGCGCGTCGTCGGCCGGATCCCGGTCGAGGGCAACCAGCAGCCCTTCGGCGTCCTGCACGGAGGAGCGTCGGCCGCGCTTGCCGAGACCATCGCCTCGGTCGGAGCCTGGCTCACCGACCCGTCCAAGCTGGCCCTCGGCATCGAGATCACCGTGCACCATCTCCGCCTGCTCTCCAGCGGATGGGTCACCGGCACCGGCGTGCCGCTGCGGGCCGGACGGGGGTTGCAGGTCTGGGAGATCCGCATCACCGACGACGAGGGCAGGCTGTGCGCCTTCGCAACCTGCACGCTCGCGCTGCGCGACCCCGACTGACCCGCTCATGAGCGACCCCGACGAGGCGCGGGCGCTTCTTTCGCAGACCCTCGATTGGGCGCTCGGCTATCTCGAGTCGGTCCGCGATCTGCCGGTCCTCGCCCGTGCAACGCCCGGTGAGGTCGAGGCGGCCCTTCCATCGTCCCCTCCCTCTGCCCCCGAGACGATCGAGGCGATCCTCGACGACGTCGGCCGGATCCTCCTTCCGGCGGTCACGCACTGGAACCACCCGCGCTTCTTCGGATGGTTCGCGGTGACGGGCTCTGCTCCCGGCATCGCCGGCGAGCTGCTCTCGGCGGCGTTCAACGTGAACGCGATGGTCTGGCGCTCATGCCCGGCAGCAACCGAGCTGGAGCTCGTGGCGGCGCGCTGGGTCGCGCAGCTCACCGGCCTCCCGGCCTGGTTCGGCATGATCAACGACACCGCCTCGACCTCGACGCTGCACGCGCTCGTCGCCGCCCGACATGCTGCGGCACCGGAGGTGCGAGCGCGAGGAATGGCGGGTTCCCCGCTCGCGATGTACGCCTCCGAGGAGGCCCATTCCTCGGTCGACAAGGCCGTCCTGACCCTTGGGATGGGCCTCGACTCGCTGCGGAAGATCCCGACCGACGACGAGTTCCGGATGGACCCGGGGGCGCTCGACCGGGCGATGGCCGACGACGTCTCGGACGGGATCCGCCCCGCGGCCGTCGTGGCGACCGTCGGGACGACCTCCACGACGAGTGTCGACCCGGTGCCGGCGATCGAGGAGGTGTGTCGGCGCTACGGGGCCTGGCTGCATGTCGACGCGTCGTACGCGGGCGTCGCGGCCGCGGTCCCCGAGTTGCGGTGGGCGATCGCCGGGATCGAGCGAGCCGACTCCGTGGTCGTGAACCCGCACAAGTGGCTCTTCGTGCCGATCGACTGCAGCGTGCTGTTCCTCCGCCGGCCCTCCGCGGTGCGCGAGGCCTTCTCGGTCGTCGCCGACTACCTCCAGACCGACGAGGATGCCCCAAACCTGATGGACTACGGGGTCGCGCTCGGCCGCCGCTTTCGGGCCCTGAAGCTGTGGATCGTGCTGCGATCGATGGGGACCGACCGAATCGCCGCGACCCTGCGTGAGCACGTCCGGCTGGCGAATCTGCTCGCTTCATGGATCCAGGAGGATGCGGGCTTCGAGCTGCTCGTCCCGGTGCCGTTCTCGGTGGTGAACTTCCGCGCTGTCCGGCAGGGGGCGTCAGAGGAGGAGCTGGACACGATGAACGCAAGGCTCGTCGATGCCGTCAACGAGTCGGGTGAGGCGTTCCTAACCACGACGAGGATCCGAGGCCGGCTCGCCATCCATGCCGCCATCGGGCACCTCGAGACGACGGAGGACGACGTGCGGGCGCTGTGGAAGCTGCTGCGGGAGCGGGCCGGGGGCTGATAGAAGGGGCGGCGCCGGCGGCTCATTCGTTCGTCCTCATGCAGCGATCTCGCAACCCGAGTGTCGATGAATGTCGACCGCCGCCCACCTAGACGCTTGCGGAAGCCCTATCGACAAAACGTCGTCATGCGGCTTGGTTTGCGTTTGTGGCGATGCCGAGGTCGTTGAAGAGCCGTAGCTGCCCCTCAGAAGATCCCCGTACCGCTCCGCTGAGCTTGTCCATGTCCGCGGACACTACGATCGCTCGCGCTCAGAACTCCAGTGCTCCCGAAGGGGCGTCCGGTTCCGAGCGCAGTCTGGGGACCGGGGTAGCCCAGCTTGAGGTGCCGAGGTCCGTGTGTCAGGAACAGATAGTCGGGCTCGACGTCGGCCAGGCTGCGCTCCTTCCAGGCGTCGAACTCGTACTTGATCGCCTCGCAGACCTTCGACACCGTGGACTTCGACGCGGTGGCTTCGGGGCCGAGGGCTTCGGTGAGAGCGGCCTCGACGTCGCGCACCGACAGACCCCCGAACGAATCCGGCGATGACGAGCGACTCCAGGGCGTTGGTGCAGTGACGCTGGCGCCGAGCAGGCGGGAAGCGAAGGCCTCCGTGGTTCCCCGCAGCTTGGGTCTCCCGAGGACGGGGCCGGCGGTCGTCTTGATGGTGATGGAGGTGTAGCCGTTGCGCGATCCCGGGCCGTACGTCGTCGTTGCCGTGGCGGCGCTCGTGGCGGTTGCGGCCCAGCTCGGTGACCTCGGCCTCGAGGGCCGACCTCAGGATCACCGGGCACCGAGCTGGGCCACCTTCTCGAGGATGTCCGCAAGGTCACCCCGGGAGGCGAACAGCTCGTCGATCCCGACACGGATGCGGTCTGGGGGTGATACTCGTGCGGTCACGGGCGTAGCCCTCCTTCGTGAGTTGCTGGCTTCGAAGGAACCCTACGCCCGTCGACTTTTACACTGGTGGATGGACGCCACCACCCGGTGCGGAACGAGTCAACATGGGCATAGAAATGGTGAGCCCGGCCGCCAGGATCATTGATATTCTCCATCGTCCCGAAATAGTGGCAATGAAACAAGTCATCGAAGCTGCAACAACTCGGCGGCTGGATGCGACGGAGGCCGTCGGAGTAATTGCTCAGCCTCCCGAGGGAATTCGCGCGGAGCGCGCGAATTTCCACCACTTCTCGCGCGCGGTCTGGTAGAACCCATGATCAGTGGGCGATCCAGAGCGGGAGCGGTACGAGGCCGAGATCG
>JBOGWP010000153.1:0-2999 GCA_050693875.1 Actinomycetota bacterium | reverse complement strand
ACTCGGACATTTTGCCTCGCCGTCAAGGGTCTTCTGGCGTCGCTCGGCTAGCCCAGCTCGAGGGCCGCCGAAGTTGGTGCGAATGAGTCAAGTTTTGGGACGAGACCGACCGGGGCGCACCTCAAGCTGGGCCCGGCAGGCGCCGAACGGAGTGAGGCCCTGTCGGCATAGGGGACTGCCGGCGAAGGCTCGGCTCGCCGAGCGAGGCCCGGCAGACAGAGCGAAGCGAGGGCCTGCCGGCATAGAGGACTGCCGGCGAAGCCTCGGCTCGCCGAGCGAGGCCCGGCAGGCAGAGCGAAGCGAGGGCCTGCCGGCATAGAGGACTGCCGGCGAAGCCGGCCCCATGCCTTTCCAACCTGTACCGGGGAGCGAAGCGACCCGCTAGTCCGACGGCGTATTGACCACTATGCGCGTGCGGCCGCACACTCTCCGACGAAGAGGGGGGATGTCGTGCGCAAGACCGTCGCGCTGGTGGCGCTGCTGCTGCTCATCCAACCTGCGGCCCTGGCGGCTCCCGGAACCGCCCCGCCCGCCCCTGCCGGACTCCTGGCGGACCGCGACCACGACGGCCTCTCGGACGACCTCCAGGCGCGCCTCGCCTCGACGGGCCCGGCTGAACGCGTCCGGGTCGTGGTGACGTTCGACGGGCCGGGCGATGCCGCATCCGCGCGGGCGGCCGTGGGCGGCTTCACTCTCCGGCGAACCTTCCGGATCGTCCACGGATTCGCGGCGACGATGACTGCGGCGCAGGCCCGGCCCTCGCGCGCCGCTCCGAGGTCTTCAGGGTCGACGAGGACTTCAACGTCTTGGCGACGCTGGACGCGGCAAAGGCAGATTTCGGAGCCGAGGCGGCGCGTGCCGCCTACGGCGCGACCGGATCGGGCGTCGGGATCTGTATCGCCGACACCGGCCTCGACCCCGGCCACGAGCAGCTCGACGACCCCGGCAAGATCGCCGGATGGCGAGACCTCGTCAACGGCAGGCCCGACCCGTACGACGACCACGGGCATGGAACCCATGTCGCGGCCATCGCGGCCGGGGCCGGGACCGGCGGGTCGAGCGCAGACCGGTATGCCGGCGTTGCCCGCGGGACGGCGCTCTACGGCGCCAAGGTGCTCGGTGGAGGTGGGAGTGGCTCGGACAGCCAGGTGATCGCCGGGGTGGAGTGGTGCGCCGCGCAACCCGGCGTCCGCGTGATCTCGATGAGCCTCGGCACCTCGACGGCCTCGGATGGGCAGGACTCGCTGAGCCAGGCGGTGAACCGCGCGGCAGCCGGCGGCGTGGCGGTCGTGGTCGCAGCGGGCAACTCCGGCGACGACCGAACCACGGTCGGTGCGCCCGGCGCCGCCGCCGGGGCCATCACGGTCGGAGCCGCGGCCTCGTACTCGGCCCCCGCCCAGGGTCTCTACCTGGCGTACTTCTCCAGCAGGGGGCCGACGGTGGACGGGCGAGTGAAGCCCGACATCGCCGCTCCCGGCGCCTCGGTCACGTCGGCGAAATCCGGCGGCCAGGCGACCTACGTCGCCTACAGCGGAACGTCGATGGCGACGCCGTTCGTGGCGGGCGCGGTCGCCCTCGGGCTGGAGGGGCGACCGTCGTGGAGTCCCGGCGAGGTGCGTGCCGCGCTCGAGGGCACCGCACAGGATCGCGGCCCGACGGGGAAGGACGGAGCCGGCCTCGTCGACGTGCTCGGCTTCGTCGCATCGGCAAACGGAACCACGGCCCGGACCAGCTTCCCGGCCTATGGCCGAGTAACGGGAAGCGTCGCGAACAACGGCCTGTGGAGCCATGCGTTCCAGGTCAGCAACCTCTCGGCCCCCATCGCCGCCATGCTCACGATCGAGGGGGAGGCCGCGTGTGTGTTCCTGTGCCTCGGGATCGAGTGGAGTCCCGACCTCGATGTCCGCCTCAGGGGTCCAAGCGGCGCCGTCATCGCCCAGAGCACGTGCGCGGCCGGGGCAGAGTGCGGGGTCGGACGTCAGGAGACCATGCACACGATGCCGCCGGCGGTCGGGACGTACACGATCGAGGTCTATCCCTTTGCAGGTGATCCCAACAACGGCAAGGGCGGGTCGTTCGCCCTCGAGCTCTCCGGCCCCATCGGCCCGCCGCCGCCGCCACCTTCAGGTTCGGTGCACGTCGGCGATCTCGACGGAACCTCGTCGCCCAGCCAGAAGCGATGGACCGCAAGGGCCACGATCACCGTGCACGATGCCGGCGAGGTTCCGGTCGCCGGCGCCGTCGTGACCGGCGCGTGGGGTGGGGGCAGCTCGGTCTCGTGCACGACGGGCTCGGGCGGGTCGTGCCCATCAGCTCGACGTTCGCGAATCGAAGGGCCAGCGTCCGCTTCTCGGTGAGCGAGGTCTCGTCGCCGGGCCGTCCCTACACTGCCAGCGCCAACCACGATCCCGACGGCGACAGCAACGGGACGACGCTGACGATCCTCAGGCCCTGAGCCAGGGCGGAAAGGGAGCCGCGCGGCGCTGTCTCTTCACGACCCTGCCCGATACCCTCGATCTTGGAAACGGGAAGGAGGCCGCAATGGTCGATGTCGAGGTGAGCGTGATGATCAATGCGGGAGTGGAGGAGGTCTTCGAGTACGTCCGTGACCCGGCGAACATCCCGAAGTGGGACCTCGACCTCCTCAAGGCGACCAAGACCTCCGAGGGTCCGATCGGCCTCGGTTCGACCCTCCAACTGGACATCAAGGTTCATGGGAGCGACGGATGGAACCGATGAGGTTGTGGCGTACGAGCCGAACCGCCTGATCGAGCTCCAGTTCCGCCTCAAGATGAACCCACGAGTTGCCCACATCTTCGACCCGGCGGAGGGGGGCACAAAGTTCACCCGGCATGTGCAGCTGAAGCCGGAGGGGATCCTGCGTCTGATGCAGCCGATGATGCCCTCGATGATCCGGAGGCGGAACCGCGAGTTCCTCGCGAACCTCAAGCGATTGCTCGAAGCCTGATCCCTGCTTTGCAGGCTCGGCCCCCGCCCCT
>JBOGWP010000152.1:0-5360 GCA_050693875.1 Actinomycetota bacterium | reverse complement strand
GCGACTGGGTGCTCTTCGCGCCCGACGCCGCCTACGAGGTGGAGATCCGCTCCGAGGAGTACGCCGTGCTCAGGGAGCGCGACGTCCACGCGGTCGCATCCGAGCGCGGAGACGCATCGACCGGCTTCTACCTGTAGCGATCTTCGTCGGCGCGCGGGAAGAATCTCTCTTGGCGGCCGGTCGCCCATTGGCCGTCTCGAGCCACCCGGCGGCGAGGCTCCGGTAGTGCTCATTGGTTTCGATCAGCTCCTCGTGGCTCCCGACCGCAACGACCGACCCGCGGTCGAGGACCACGATCTGGTCCGCCGAGCGAAAGGTCGAGAACCGATGGGCGATGACAAGCAGTGCACACTCTTGCGTCACTTGCTCGATCGCTCGAGCCAGCGCGGCTTCGTTGGGCCCGTCAAGGGCGGCGGTGGGCTCGTCGAGGAGCAGCAGGCTGGGGCGGACGAGCAGGGAGCGGGCGATCGCGATTCGCTGGCGCTCGCCCCCCGAGAGCCGGCCCCCGTACTCCCCGACGTCAGAGTCGAGGCCGTGAGGCAGCCGCGCCACCATCTCGTGGAGGTTGGCGAGGCCCAGGACACGCTCGATCTCGGCCGCGCCGGCGCTCGGCGTGGCGTAGGTCAGGTTCTCGCGCACGGTTCCGTAGAGGACGGGCGAGTGCTGCTCGACGAGCGCAACGCGGCCTCGGTACTTCTCGAGGTCATGGGCGCGGGCGTCGCGACCCAGGAAGACGACCTGGCCCCGCTGAGGGTCGTAGAAGCGCTCCGCCAAGGCAAAGATGGTCGACTTGCCGGCACCGGAGGGGCCGACCAGTGCGACATGGCCGAAACGCGGCACGTGAAATGACACCCCTCGAAGCACGAGCCGTCCGGGCTCGTAGCCGAACCACACGTCTCGAAACTCGAGCACTGATCCGGTGCGGTCGGAGCTGGCACTCCGGTCACGCCTGCCGTCATGCCCGACGGGCTTGGTCTCGGGCAAATGACGGCCCAGGGGCTTGTTCGACTCGCGGGGAAGGGAGAAGACCTGATTGATGCGCTGCAGCGCGCCGCCGGCCTGCTGCGTGGCGCTCGCGGCCTGGAAGATCGAGCTCACCGGGACGGTCAGGTAGAGCATGTAGAGGAGGAACGCCACGAGGTCGCCCACGGAGCTGGCTCCGGTGGCGACCAGCACACCTCCGATGAGCAGCACCAGCAGGAACGAGCCGGTGACGGCCAGCTCGGACGCCGGTCCCACGAGGGCATCCAGCTTCGCCATTCGCACGGCGGCGGCATACGCCGACTTCGCCCGGCTGCCGATCCGCTCGACCTCCCGGCCCTCGGCCTGGCTGGCGCGCACGGTGCGGATGGCGCTGAGGGCCCGGTCGAGGTCGGAAGTCATCTCGCCGGTGGCCTGCTGGGCATGCAGCGAGGCCAGCCGTATGCCGCGCAGCGCGGACACGACGATCAGCGCGCCGACCGCGACGAGGACGGCCACGATGAGAAACAGCGCCCAGTCGAGCCAGAGCATGAGCACGACCGCGCCGACGAGGCCGACTGCACCCGTGACCGTATCGGTGAAGCCTTCGGCAACCAACCGGCGCAGTGCGGCGCTGTCGGTGCCGGCACGTGAGATCAGGTCGCCGACACGCTGCTTGTCGTACGACGGCATCGCAAGGCGAAGGAGGTGGTCGATGAGTCGCAGCCGGAGTCCGAGGACGATGCCCTCGCTCGTCCGCGACATCACGTAGCGGAGGACCGCCTGGAGCGTGGCCTGGCCGACGAAGGCGGCGGCGAGCAGCGCGACCGCGCCGCCCACAATGTGCCCGGCCCCGGCCGAGTCGATCACCCTCTTGACGAGAAGGGGCTGCGCCAGCGCCAGCGCGGCTGCGATCAGGCTGAGCGCGATCGCGGCCGCCAGCGTCCGGCGGTGGCCGGCGGCGATCCGGACGATGTCGCGCAGACCGGCCTTCGCTTCGCCCAAATCGCCCTCGGTTGGGCTCGGCTGTATCTCCGGGTTCGGGGAAGGAGTGGTTGTCATCTGGTCTCCCTCCTCAAGGGAACCTTGAAGAGGGGCCGGAAGTAGTCCGGTGGATACTCTTCCCCGACTGCCACGCCCTCCGCCTCGACCCACGCGTGCGCTCCGAAGGGGGGGAGCCGCCGCGCGCCGACCACCCAGGTGACCCAGCGTCCGCCCATGCGACAAAGCAGCACCGTCGCCAGCGATCGCGGCAGACATCCCTCTTGCCCCGCGCACCGAAGGCTGACCGCCACGACCGCGTCGCGCGCCGACCTCGCCTGCTCGAGCATGGCGGGGCGGGCCCCTCGCCGAAGCCAGCCCAACACCATGCGAATCCGTGCGGGAGGCTGCCTCGCGAGCACGCGCGCGACGCCCACTGCGACGCGCGTCGCCACCCGCCGCGGCATGGGGACGGAGCGGGGGTCGTAGGAGATCGCCTCGCGGGTGCTCACGAGGTGGCTACCGTTCGAGGAGGCCCGCGGAGGACAGGTCGTCCACCAATGCCTGAACGTCCTCGCCGGCCGTCTCGAGATCCACCTCGTACTCGTCGGTCAGCACCTGCGCCGCCAGTTCCAGGCTCCCGCCACCGAGCAGGGTCTGCAGGATCAAGGCGCCGGTTGGGTTCAGGGTCCAGTACTGCCCGCGTTCCTCGTCCAGCAGAGCGGTCCCGTACTCCACCTCTGCGATCGAAACCTTCCTACGCAGCTTGAACGCCATTGCCTTCTCCATCGACTCGGAGGGGACGGTGTTCCAACGCCCGCAGCCACATCTCACACGCCACGGTCTGGTACAGCGCATCGAACTGCGCCGCCGGCACGGGACGGCCGCACACCTCAGCGAGAGCGGGTGCGTCGACGAGACCGATCCGCCCGAGGCGCGAATCCTCGAAGAGCGCCAGCAGGGCGGCTCGATGCTCCCGGAGCCCTGCCTCGACCTCGTAGTAGCCCTCGTCCTTCGTAACGCGGGTGAGGCTCTCATCCGGCGCGATCCCGCGCATCGCCTCGACGATGAGCGGCTTGTACTGCCAGGGGGTGACCCGGTCTTCGGGACGGACCGAGAGCCCCGCCTCGAGGACGCGATCGTCGTAGTACGGTGCCGCGAGGGCGATGCCCCGGCGTCCTGTCATCTGCCCCAGAAGTCGCACCACGCGCGAGGAGCTCAGCAGCCCATCGAGCTCGACGTGCTGACCTCGCCCCTTCGCCAGCGGCTCTGCCGTCCGCGCCGCGAGGCGGAGTTGGTCCCGCACCGCAACCAGCGCGTCGCGGCTCACCCACGCCGGAAGGCGAGGGGATCCCCCCCAAACCAGCATGGGGATCTCCACCGGAAGGGGCGGAGCCGTGAGTTCCTCCGCGGCGGAAGCGAGCCACGCTCGAAAGGGCGCGCGATCCATCAGTTGCCGCGCCGTCTCCCGATACGGCCATCGGCGCTGGATCGCAAAGGCCCGCGCCCGCCCCCAGGCGATTTTGGGGTGTCTGCGCAACATTGCGTGCAGATGCGCCGGAGATCCTGCGAGCAGCTCGTCGCCCCCGAAGCCTGCGAGATGCAGACGCGATCCGCGAGCGGCAGCCGAGCCGGCGATGAAAAGGTAGCGGTTGGCGAGCGCGGCCGCGGCGCACGGCTCGTCGAGCGGGTCGTCCAGCTCGAGCACACCGTCGTACACCATGGGAAGCTGGCCTGCCTCGATGACGTGGTGCTCCACGTCCGGCAGGCAGGCGACGGTCCGGCGGGCCCAGTGGACGTCGTCCGTCATCGGATCGAGGCCGTCTCCCGTATAGGCCACAACCTTCGCGCCGTGTCCGGCGGCGACGCAGCATAGCGCCGTCGAGTCGAACCCTCCGAGGTCGGTGCTCACCAGATCACGTCCCCGCAGACGCGCCTCGACGGCGGCCAGCAGCGCCTCGCGCAGCACCGCGGCACCCTCCGTCATCGGGACCACGGGCTCCGGCGGGGTCCAGTGCCGCACAAGCCCCTCCCGGCCCTCCCCGTCGAGCACGAGGTAGCGATCTCCGGGAAGAACCTCGAGCCCGCGCCACAAGGACCGCCCGGCCAACGGATGAAGCGCCGTGGTGGTGAGCAAGTACACGGCCAGCCTCTCCGGTTCCAGCTCAGCTCCGGCCAGGCTGGCCAGGACATCGGCCCGGTCGGAGGCGACCGCGACACCGTCCACCCGGGCATGGACGACGCGCCGGAGGCCGGTCACGCTCCCCTGGACGCGGACCATACCGCCCACCGACCCCACGAGGTGGGCGCTGCCGACCATCGACCTGGAGAGGCGGTCGAGATCGGCCACCGATCCGGTCGGCTCCGCCGCCGCCTCGAGCTCGCCCGACGTGACGGCATGCTGGCCGAGGACGGCAACGGCAACCGAACCGGCGGACCCGGTGGAAACGACATCAGCGCCCCAGCGCCCGAGGATCCAGGGCCGGCCGGAGGGGTGGACCAGCGCGTTCGTGGCGAGGCCACGGAGGCGAGCCGCGACCGGAAGCGCCGCCGGGCAGTCGGGAAGAACGACGAACCAGGATGCGAGGTCGTCCCAACGCGCAGAGCTCACGATCACCGGTGCCCCCTCCCGATGGCGGCGTGTCTCGACTCGCGCCCCCAGGTGGTGGCGGCTTCAATGCCGTTCCGCCACCACCCGGAGAACGCCTGCCGGAGTCGGCGGAACCCGGCCGTCATTGCCGCGTTTCGTACGCCTCCGGCGCTCGGTCTCGTTGTTAGAAGCTGAACCGCAGGGGAAGGAGCTTCTCGGGCCCCCTCTTCAACCCCAGGCCGGTCACCTGGAACGAGCCGACGGCGCGAAGGGTCGGGCGCTCGTACGCACGACGCATGGTGTCACCCCCTTTCCACTGCTCGCATTCCTTGCAGCAACCACGCCGCTTGCGTGCGTTGCAGTGTCTTGCGATACCTTCCCGAAGACCAGGGGGTTAACAGGTATGGTGACAAAGATCCAAAGTTCGCGATTTAGAACACTCGTACGTTTTGCTTAGATACGCCGATTCGGCGCCGCGGAAGCGGAAGCGCTGTCGCGTCAGCTGCAGGTGCGAGTGCCGTCGGCGTTGACCGTGCAGTTGCGCGACGCCGCCATGGCCCAGTCCCACCAGCTCCCGTAGGCGGGACTCGCCGTGGGTTGCGGCGTCGGGGTCGACGAGACGGTGGCGACCTGCGTAGGCCCTGTGTAGATCGGCGGCGCAGGCGGGTCGGCCTCATGGGTTGTGTCCGGGGTCGTGGGAGCAGTCTTCTTTGCGGTCGTCGGTGCCGGGGGAACGATGGACGCTGGTCCCGGAGCGGGAGCAGCAACTACGGGCGGCGCGTCAGCGGCCGCGGCACCAGGAGCCGGCAGCGCTGCGGCCGGCCTCGAT
>JBOGWP010000151.1:0-2619 GCA_050693875.1 Actinomycetota bacterium | reverse complement strand
GCGACTGGGTGCTCTTCGCGCCCGACGCCGCCTACGAGGTGGAGATCCGCTCCGAGGAGTACGCCGTGCTCAGGGAGCGCGACGTCCACGCGGTCGCATCCGAGCGCGGAGACGCATCGACCGGCTTGTACCTGTAGGGGGAGGCTCCTTGCTCGCCGAATTGTCCTCCAGGATAAAGAGGGATCCTCGCAGCTGATACACACCTTCGGCCAGAGTCCGCCGACCTGGCAAGGCGAGGTCTCAAGTGGGATCGGCAAACCGGTCCTCACGAGGAGGGATTCGCCATGTCGCACGTCGGTGGTCAGCTCCACGCGCAGTACATGGCTCGTGTCCGGGGGCGTGATCCGCAGCGCTGCCTGGTCGTCCCGGTCGATGTCGGCAAGTCAACGGCAGCGGCGCTCGTGGCGGACCACGACGGCGAGCTGGTGGTGGAGCGGTTCGAGTTCGCCCACCCCGAGTCGGGGTTCGCCTCGCTGGCGGCGGCGATTGCCCGCGCCGATGGCGGGCGTCGGGCAGAGGTCGTGCGGGTGGGGGTGGAGCCCGCTGGCCATTACCACCGCACGCTCGTCGCCCGTCTGTGGGCCGGAGGCTACGACGTCGTCGAGCTCAACCCCCGGGCGGTCAAGGAGTCTCGGTCTCAGCAGCTGCTGGCCCGGCTGAAGAGCGATGCTCGTGACCTCGGGGCGATGGCGGAGCTCATGGTCCGAGGGTCGGGGCGCCAGCCGGCCATCCGAACCGGAGCGCTCGCCGCCCAGGCCGACTGGGTTACCCACCGTGGACGAAAGGTCGCTGCCCGGACTTGCCCGGCGAACCAGGTCGTCGGGCAGCTCGACCTGGTGTTCCCCGGTTCCGGGGGGGGGCTTCGACGACGTGCTCCGTGCCCGGGCCGGCCGCATCATTGTCACCGGGATCTGCAACCCCGACCGGGTGAGGCGGCTCGGTGCCGAGGGCCTGCGCCGGTTCGTCGCCCACCGGGGCGTGATGCTCACCCGGTCCGAAGGCAGCCGAGATCGTGGAGGCCGCCCGGGTGGCCCTGCGCTTGCCCACCGACAAGCCAACCACGCTCGGCCGGGTGCTGGCGGCAGATTTCGTGCTGCTGGCAGGGCTGGAGCGGGAGATCGCCGCAGCCGAAGCTGCGCTGGCGGAGGTGCTTCCCGAGACACCCGCGGCGGTGCTCCTCAGCCTGTCCGGAGTGGCGGTCGTGCGAGCCTCGAACCACGGTGCAGCAATCGGCGACCCAGCACGGTTCCTCAACGCCGCAGCGGCCTACCGAGCGTCGGGATGGTCCCCACCCTGTACGAGTCGGCCGGCCGGCGGCGGGGCGGCCAGCACATCTCCCGGGAGGGATCGGCACAGCTGCGGTCGGCGATCATCGAGCTCGGCCGTGGGCTGTCACAGCACGATCCCGAGTTCAGCACCTACCGCCGGGCGCTGATCTCGCAAGGCAAGTCCGCATCGGTGGCGGCGGTGGCCGTTGGGCGCCGGTCCCACCGGCTCGCCTTCGCGATGCTGCGGGATCAGCGTCGCCACGCCCCGGCGAGATGGATCAAGTCGGTGGCGGGCAGACCGTCATGGCGACCTCCAAGGAGGCCCACCAGAGCGACGTATCGTGCCCGCCACCCCTAGCCTAGCCAGCCTGACGGAAGGGAGACGGAAGGGAGGAGCCAGGACAACCGGAGTCCACAACGCGCTCGAGGCTGACCGGAGATCGGCGGCGGGGGCCCGGAGTGACGTCGACGCAGCTATGGCGCCCCTCTGGGACGTCGCCTCCTTGCATGACGCCTGGCCTCTCCCACCAGCGAGCGCGAACGAGATTGCCTGACCGGCTCGCGCGTTGGGGCGAGGTCGTGTATATCAGCGTGCGCCGCACGGGACGCCGTCGATCGACTGCCGCAGCTCGACCCATGGCTCGAAACGGCGCCTCGGACGGAGGCCTGCTCGAACGCGGTGTCGGGAAGGCTTGACAAACAGCGGTTGCCAGGCTACCTCCGTAATAGATCCCCAATCTCTCGGCACCACTTGTCGAACGACGGCGCGCTCGCCCGAGTGGCTTCGAGGTCAAGTATCGCGGCCAGTGCCGGTTGGTCTACGGTGGGGGAATATGAGGCTCCACTCATCCTCGCCGCCAGCCATTCCTTCGCACCCCGTATTTCTTCAGGATTAGTTGGCGCCTGAAGGTCACCGGGAAAGCCTCTTTGGCCCCGGAGAGACGACGCGCCCGCCAGGAACCATGCCTCGAACTCGCGCTTCGCGACCACCACCGCAATCTTCCTGTCGCCGCGTGCAGCGAGCGCCCTCGTTTCAAGACCGGGCCCCAGAGTCGCGGGGCAGTCGTCGTCGGCATCTAGCAGGATCAGGATGCCCCCCCATTCAGCTACATCCCGAGCCGCAAGAGCAACATAGCGCTCCAGCTCTCCCGCCTTCATGAGCCTCGCCTTCGGTACACGAATGGGGCGAGGAACGACTAGGGCTGCTTCTGGATCGATCGAAGCGGAACCTGTCAACCTTTATGGGACAAACGGCTTGAGGAATTACTGTGTCGGGGCCTCCTTCCCGTCCGGCTTGTTGATCCAGGCCACCCCGGGCAGCTGCGGGGGAACGGGGGGCTTGCGCACGAAC
>JBOGWP010000150.1:0-4575 GCA_050693875.1 Actinomycetota bacterium | reverse complement strand
GGGGCAATCTACGAGTACGTCGACGAACACAACAAGAACCCCAAGCCCTTCGTGTGGACAGCGACTGCCGACGCTATCATCGCCAAGGTTAATAAGTGTAAAGCTACTTTAGCGGCACTACACTAGGTGGGATGCTGACCCGAGAAGAAAGGAGCCGGGCATGGCGCGTACTCTCGTCAACGAGCGGCTTGCTGCCGCGATCAGCGCTCACGACATCGAAGCTTTCGTCGGATCCTTCCATCCCGACTACCGCAGCGAGCAGCCCGCCCACCCCGACCGCGCATTCGGGGGGCAGGAGCAGGTGCGCGCGAACTGGTCGGCGATCTTCGCGGGCGTGCCGGACGTCCGGGGCGAGCTGATCCGGGGGGTTGCAACGGACGGCGAGGAGTGGGGCGAGTGGCGGATCCACGGGACGCGAACCGACGGGTCGGCGATGGACATGCGCGGGGTGATCATCAACGGCATCAGGGACGATCGCATCGTCTGGGCCCGGCTCTACCTGGAGCTCGTCGAGCCGGAGGGTGCCGGGATCACGGCCGCCGTGCAGCAGATCAGCGGGCAGGGCGGAGCGTCGTCGTGAGCGGACCGCTCGACTGAACGAGGAGGACCGGGGGAGCAACGGGGCATCGCATGTCGAACCGGCCCATCGCCGACTACGCGCTGATCTCCGACTGCCACTCGGCCGCCCTGGTCTCCGTGGAGGGGTCCGTGGAATGGCTGTGCTTCCCGCGGTTCGACTCCCCGTCGATCTTCGCCGGCGTGCTCGACGAGGCCGCCGGCCACTTCTCGATCACCCCCGCGGGAACCTTCGAGGCAAGCCGACGTTACCTTGATCGCTCGATGCTGCTCGAGACGACCTTCGTCACGCCGACCGGCGTCGCCGTCCTCGTCGACGGGATGGCGGTCGGCCCAGACGAGCGAGGACATAAGATCGGCAAGCAGAGCCCCGGCATCCTTCTGCGCCGCGTCTCGTGCCTCGAGGGCGAGGTCGAGCTCGAGGTCAGCTACGCCCCCCGGCCGGAGTACGGGCTGATCGAGCCGTGGCTCCGCCCGGTGGAGGGGGGGTTGGCGGCGCGGGGTGGCGCCGACCTCCTCATGCTCTCGGCGCCGGTCGAGTTCGAGGTGTCGGGTTCGACCGCCCGGGCACGGCTGGGCCTGCGCAAGGGGGAGCACCAGGGGTTTGCCCTCGCGCACGCGCAGAGCTGGGAGGAGCGTCCGATGCGGTTGCGCGAGGCGGAGATAGACGCCCGGCTCGACGACGCCTTGGCCGCATGGCAGGCCTGGTCGGATCTACACCAGACCTATCGCGGCCCCTGGGAGAATCTCGTGCAGCACAGCGCCCGGGTCCTGCAGGCCCTGACCTTCGCCCCGACCGGGGCCATCGTCGCCGCCCCGACCACCTCGCTGCCGGAAACCGTCGGCGGGGCACGAAACTGGGACTACCGATTTGCATGGGTGCGCGACGCGAGCCTGACACTTAACGCCCTCTGGGTGGCGGCGTGTCCCGACGAGGCCCGCGACTTCTTCGTGTGGATGGCCTCGTCGGCTGCGTCGCAGGTCCATTCCGGCGCCCGCCTCCAGATCATGTTCGGCGTGGGCGGGGAGCACGACCTGACCGAGCGCGAGCTCGGGCATCTGTGCGGGTGGCGCTCCAGCCGTCCGGTGCGGGTCGGCAATGCCGCGTGGGAGCAGCACCAGCTCGACATCTTCGGAGAGCTGCTCGATGCGGCCGACCGGCTCTCGGACCATTTGATGATGCTCGATCCCACCACGCGGGAGTTCCTCGTCGTCGTCGCCGACGCGGCGGCGGCGCGGTGGACCGAACCCGACCAGGGAATCTGGGAGATGCGCGGCCCGCCGCAGCACTTCCTGTATTCGAAGCTGATGTGCTGGGTCGCCCTCGATCGGGCAATCCGGCTCGCCGGCCTCCTCGACGCCACCGATCATGTGGACGAGTGGGCCAGGACGCGCGACGAGGTCCGCGCCGCCATCCTACGGCGTGGTTGGAGCGATCGGGCGCAGGCCTTCGCCCAGGCGCTCGGCTCCGACGAGCTCGATGCGTCGGCGCTGGTGCTGCCGATCGCCGGCTTCCTTCCGGCGGACGACCCCAGGATGCTGTCGACCCTCGACCGGATCGAGCGTGATCTCACCGACACCCACGGTCTCGTCTATCGCTACCGCGCCCACGACGGACTCGAGGGGGAGGAGGGCACCTTCCTGCTGTGCACCTTCTGGCTCGCGCATGCCCAGGCTCTCGCCGGCCGGGTCGATGGTGCCCGCGCCACCTTCGAGCGGGCGGTCGCCTACGCCAACGACGTCGGGCTGCTCGCGGAACAGGTCGACCCCACCACCGGTCAGCTGCTGGGCAACTTTCCGCAGGCATTCAGCCACATCGGCCTGATCGATGCGGCGTGGGCGATCCGCGAGGCGGAGCGAGCCTGGAGCCCGTCCGGCGTTTCGTTGTGACCCGGAACGTCGAGATCCCGCCCGACCCCGCAGCCCGACGCCTTGCCCCTACCTCCACGAGGACGACGTCGGAGCGGGATCAGCCCCCGCTGATCTCCCCGCACGAGACGAAGACGTCGTTCTCCGCGCCGGACTTGTGGACCGCGATCAGCAGCCCCCGGTCGACGAGCGTCCGGAGACGGGCCGGCACGACGCTGGTCGACCTCCCCTGATTGAGCGCCTGCATCCGGTGCTCCGGTTCGGCTCCGATCCGGCTGCAGGTGCCGGCGCGGATGTCGACCGGTTGATCGCCCTGCGCCGGCGCGTTCTCGAGGCTCACGACGATGGTCGTGCTCGCATCGCCAGTCTGGGTCAGCGCGGCGGTGCCGTCCTGGCCGGAGTCACCGACGGCGTGCATCGTCATACTGACCGTCTGCTGTTGGGGCGGGGGGCGTTCCCCGATGTCCACCGGGCCGGCGTCGCCACAGCCGGCGAGGGTGAGAACCATGGCCAGTGCGAGCACGAGACAGGAGGTGGCACCCATCCCGGCCTTCAAGCCTCTACCTGGCCGGCCTCGGGCAGGGTGAGCTGGCCCGACGCTGATCGCACTCAGCTCGACCAGAAGGCGTCGACCGCTTCCTGATCGTCGGCAACCGCCCAATATTCCGTCCACGTGCCGTCCGGGCCCACCTTCACGACCTGAGCCAGGAGGACGTCGAGGGTATTGCCCTGCCCGCTGGCCCGTCACCCTCGTGAACATCGCGGTGTGACGGTCGGAGGCAAGGATCGACTCCGGCTCGAGCTTCATGGTTCCGCCGCTGAGGCCCTGGCGAAGTAGTCGAAGAGCGCGTCCTTGCCCAGGTAATCCCCACTGAGGGGATGGGACCCGGCGACGTGCCGGAGGACGTCGTCCAGAAGAAGTCGCGCATGGAGGCCACGTCGTTCTCGTGGAACGCGTCGATGTACTGCCGGGCTCGGGCCGCCTCGGAGTGATCAGCCATGAAATTGTCCTCCTCGTCCGCGGCCTACGGGCGGGCTGCCGTCTCGGAATTCGAAGAATGCGTGCTCGGGCGCCTGCCGGTCCGAGAACATTCCAGACCTCGCAGATCTTGCCGTCGGCGTCGATCTTGTAGGCACAGGCATTCATGAGCTCGAGGGTCTCGGTCCCGCGCTTGTACACGCTCCGCATCATGGCGACGGCGAATCTATCGTCGGCGAAGACGTCGTCGATCTCCATGGTCATGCCGTCGATGTCGAGGGCGGCGAACTTACCGAAGAACTCGAGCACGCCCTCGCGGCCCCGATACGAACCATTCAGGGTTGGCTTTCCTCGCATGTGGATGACGATGTCGTCGGCTGCCAGCTTGCCCCAGGCCTCGAGGTCGCCCCCGAGCCAGGCGTGAGGAAGCGGCGAACGGTTTCGGTATTTGGATGCTCCACGGGCGACCACCTTATGTACGAGCGGCTGGGCGGCGTAGAAGTCGTCCCAGGCGGTTTGGTCGATGACCCCGTACCATCCTTCCTGCTGCTTGCCTTGGTCGTCGAACTTGACGGCGCAGGCGACAGTCACGTCGAGGGACATGCCCTCGCGCTGCGCCGTGGCGCGGAAGATGGCGACTCCCATGCCCATGGTCGGCCAAAAGGTCGAGGGGGATCGAACCGGATCGTGCCGCTGGTGAAATCGAGATCGCGCTCGAGCAGGGCCCTCACGTCGAGGGACATGCCCTCGCGCTGCGCCGTGGCGCGGAAGATGGCCGCTGATGGAAGACCGGGTTCTCGGACCAGTGCGTCAGCAGGGGCGCCTCGACTGAACGCGTCCAAGGCTTCGCGCAGGCGGGCGGCGTTCGGATGCCCCACGGCCTCACCTCCCATCTCCGGCCCGTACGATACTCCCCGTAAGCCGGGTGTCGAGGTCCGCCGAGCCTGAATCCGAGCACTCCTTTAGCGGGTAGCTTCGCTCCCCGGTACGGGCCGGAAAGGCAAGGGGCGGCCTCCGGCCGCGATCCTCAATGCCGGCAGGGCCTCGCTTCGCTCGGCGCCTGCCGGGCCTCCCGGCGTCGTTCAATGCCGGCAGGGCCTCGCTTCGCTCGGCGCCTGCCGGGCCTCCCGGCGTCGTTCAATGCCGGCAGG
>JBOGWP010000149.1:0-3086 GCA_050693875.1 Actinomycetota bacterium | reverse complement strand
CACCCCGCGCCGGGCGGCGATCTTCCCGGCGATGTAGTCCGCGTCGCGCCCGACGCCCTGGATCTGCTCGGAGGACACTGAATAGAGGAACTTGAGACCGATGAAGTAGAGACCGGGCTCCGATTCGACTATCCCACGACGGTGATGCGGCTCTTGCGAGCCGAGTACCGGAAGCTCGATCCAGGAGAAGCCGGGGTGGAATCCCGTGCACCACACCACGTTGGCGACGTCCACAGAACGGCCGTCCTCGAGTTGCGGCAGCCCGCTCTGGACACCGGTGACCCGAGGAACTCGCTCCACCCCGACACGACCGCCTGGTGGCGCCAGTAGGGCACGAAGGCGTAGAGGACCGGGCTCGCTTCTCGTCCGAACTCGACCCCCATGAGCTTCGGGAAGATCGGGCGCAGCTCCGTGAGGACGGTGTGGCTTCGCCACGCGTTGTATCCGGGAACCTGGCCGACCACCTGGCTTAGGAGCGCCGCCTCCGAGATCATCTCGGTGCGGAAGGTAAGGAGCCGGGCCCCTCGGGGAGGCGTTTGGCAATCCCCATAGGCGAGGGCGACCAGCTCGATCAGATCGCATTTGGGGCAGGTTGCCCGCTGCCGCTGGCAGGGGAGCGAGTCCGGGCAGCGATGGCCGCGCTCACAGGCGCGAATCGTGGTTGGTCGTTCCATCGAAGACTCCTCTTCTTGAAATTGGATGGAGCCCCGAGCCTCCGGCCGTTGCGGCCTTGGCTCGGGGCTCCGGTGGAGTGATTGGGCCGGCTACGAGAGGCGCACCGGCATCAGGAGGTAGGAGCAGTCCTGCGTCTCCGGCGAGAAGAAGAGGGCCGGCTTGACGCGGTCCTCGACCCACACCCTCTGGCGCTTGCCGCCGACGAACCGGACCGCGTCGCCGAGCCAGTCGGCTTTGAAGGCGAGGTCGAGCGTGCCCGTGCCGTTGGGGGAATAGATCGCGTTGCGGAGGCTCTCGGTGACGACGGCGACCCCGTCTTCCACCAGCCTCACGGTGCAGACCTCACCGACGTCGATGCGCAGCGGGACGGTCTTCGCCGATCGCAGGGAAGCTGCCGCCTTGATCGCGTCCGCCATCTCCTTGGCGTCGTAGTCGAGGCTGCCGGTCTCCTTCACGGGAAGGAGCCGCTGCCAGTCGGGGAAGGCACCCCCGATCTCGCGCACCACCCAAGATCGCTCCCCGAACACGAACTCGGCGCAACTGAACGAGCCTCCGGTCCCCTCGGCGGCGCCGACATAGACGTCGACCAGCCCCTTGCGTCCGGTGAGCTGCTTGGCGAGCTCCTTCATCGCCCTGGCCGGCACGAGCGGCTTCGGCGTCTCGGTCGAGCCCGAGAACTCCGCCCTCACCCTGACGACCCCCAGCCGGTAGGAGTCCGTCGCCACGAGCTCCGCGATCGCGGCGTCCTGGCCGAGGTTGAACTGCACGCCGGTCAGGACCGGGCGGGCTTCGTCTGCCGAGGCGCAGAGGGCGACCCGGGCCAGCGCCTGGGCCAGGTCGGCACTCTCGAAGCTGGCGAGGCGCTGCCAGCTCACGTCCGTTCCGATTGCCGGCCAGTCGTCGGCAGCGTAGCACTCCAAGCTGATCGACCTTCCCTGGGAGCAGGAGATGCGGAGGCGAGGCTTCGCCTGATCCTCGGAGGTTTCGATACGCAGCACATCGCCTCGGATTCCCGCGACCGCCTTGGTCAGGGCCTTGGCCGGAGCCACGACCACTCGCGTTACGGCTCCGTCCTGGGGCGTGGACGCGCGGACCTGGAGGCGGATGCTGGTCTCGAGGTCGGTGGTCTGGAGGTCCACCCGTCCGGCGGCAGCCTCGAGCCTCACGCCCGAGAGCACGGGCAGGCACGAGCGGGGGGCGACTGCGGGGCCGACCGCCTTCAGTGCGTCGAGCAACTGGTCCTTGCCGATTTCGAACTTCATGTCTGTCTCCTTCGAAACGAAAGAACGCGTGCACAGGGCACGCGTTAGGTTTGGTGGCGAAGCGAGATTAATTCCTGCGCGACGAGCGGGTCAGCGTCGGTCAGCCTGCTCGTCAGGATTTCCTTCGCGGCCATGAGGTCGCTCAGGTCGATCGTCATGCCCTGCTTGGCCTTCTCGAGCTCATCCCTGACGTGAGCGTCGTGGAGGCCGACCGCCTCTTCCTTCCTGCCTTCGGCCAGCAGCGCCGCGATCCTCTTGGTGTGCCTCAGCTTCTCCTGCACGCAGTTCGCCTCCTTCTTCTTTTGCGACCCCTCGGCGGCCTCCTCGCTCCAGGCGCTCGGCCAAAGCAGAGCGGGGTGAAGCCCGAGGCGGATCGCCATGTGATCGGCCGCGAAGAATCCGATCCATCGGCACGACATCACCCTGTGAAGGGTGCGCGGGGTCACCGCCAGGTAGTCCCCAAGCTCCTCCCACGACATCCCCAGGGAGCGCTTCTTGAGGACGATCGCCCTCTGGAGGGGCGCCGTCGGCAGGCGCGGCGAAAGATCCACCGGATCTCCTTTCGGGTTGGCTACGGAAGACGGCCGGAGGGAGTGGTTGGCCGGTCGTGTCTCGGGCGCGCAACCTGCGGCATCACCTCCTTGTCGGGCGCGGACCCGATGCCCTCCGGCGGGCAGGTGAGCCGCTTGGACGCGCATCTCCTGGGCCGCGTCCGATAGCCGCCGCTCTCGGCGGCCGGAGCCCTTCTCGTGAAGCTGGAGGTGTCCGGTCAGGGCGACCAGATGCGCCGGCGGGAAGCAGAAGGAAGTCGAGGGTCCCCTTCAACCCTTTCGTCTGGGTGTCACCAGCGTCGCTACGAGCTGACCTTCTCCGAGGCGCTCGGGACCGAGACGACAGACACAACGGCCGAGGTGGTCCTGAACCCTTCGCTTCGCCCAGACGGTTCGGCTTCGACCGACCGGAGGCAGCCAGAAGCTTGGGGGCTCTGACTAGCCGGGGAGCGGCGTCGTGAGGATGAGGCCGGGCGGAACCTGTCAAGCACAATGAGACACGGGCTCGTCAGTTCTTCTGTGCGTCGTTACCGATCGTGGGCTCGTTGATCCACGCCACCGTTGGCAGCTTCGCCAGCTCAGGCCGGCGGTGGCGGAA
>JBOGWP010000148.1:0-28791 GCA_050693875.1 Actinomycetota bacterium | reverse complement strand
TGGTGGCCAGCTAAAAGTCCCCACCTCTCGAGCTTCTGACGGGCGATTCTAGTTCGCGACCACCTCCTTCAGCGGGCAGGGACTCTTCTCTCGGCGGGCTTTGGACTCCCGCATCCGGAACGACTCTCCTTGGGTCACAACGACGATGCTGTGGTGCAGCAGACGGTCCAGCAGGCTCACGGCGGTGGTGTGCTCGGGCAGGAACCGGCCCCACTCACCTGGAAGTGGCACACGTTCTCTCGGGACCATCAGCCCTGCTAGCTGGGTTTATGGCCCTCCTGCGGGAGTCCTTGGCTTTCAAGGTGGGAGAGTTCATTGTTAGGTGCCACCTTCTGATCTGTGGCAGAAAGAAGGTGTGCACGTGGGACGGGCTGGTTTGCGAGTGGTCGCGGGTGCTGGCCAGGCACGGAAGAGTTCGCTCTCCCCCGGGGACTTCCAGGCGATGTGCGTCAATGCCTTCGTCGGCTCGTGCTCGGCGAGAGGGTTCAGCCCGGTCACCATTGAGAACGGCACCGGGGTGCTTGAGCGGTTCCTCGCCATGCTCGGCGTCCCGGCGTGGGAGGCCGGCGTCGACGACGTGGACCGGGTGGTCGCCGAGCTGGTGGCTAAGGGGATGGCGGCTTCGACCCGCCGCGGGTACGTGCAGGCGTTCAAGGACTTCCACCGGTTCCTGGTGGGCCGCAAGGCGGCTGAGATCGAGGCGACCTTCGGCGTGCAGCTGGCCGACCCCGTCGACGAGTTCAACGCCTCCCGCCACGTCGGCAACGACTCCCCGTCGGAGAAGGCTCCGCCCACCCCGGAGCGGATGGAGGAGTTCTTCGCCTTCCTGCGGGATCGGATCGCGACGGCTCGCAAGTTCGGGCCGGCGGGACGGGACTACGCCCTGTTCCGGACGCTGTACCACGCCGGGCTGCGAGCAGACGAGGCGGCGTGCCTCGAGCTGGCGGACCTGCACTTCGGCCGTGGACCCTTCGGCAAGATCCACGTCCGATTCGGCAAGGGCACCAAGGGCTCGGGGCCCCGGCCACGGTGGGTGCCGATGCTCGATCAGCTCGACCTCGTCCTGCGCTGGTTCATCGACGACGTGCGCCCTCGCTTCCCCGACTCCAAGGCGCTGTTCTGCGACGAGGGCGGCGGTCGAATCCACCGTGGCACGGTCCGCAACCGTCTCCGCCACCTGCTGGAGCTCGAGGCCGGGCCTGCCGAGGGTCGCTTCAGCCCGCACGGCTTGCGTCATGCCTGCGCCACCCACAACTACGAGCGGGGCGTGGACCTCGTGGCGATCCAGCAGATGCTCGGGCACTGGCATGTGGGCACCACCATGCGGTACGTGACGCCGTCGGCGACGTTCATCGAGGATGCCTACCGTCGGGCGGTGTCCGCCGCCGTGGGCGAGCTGGAGGGAGGACCATGAACGTCTCGTGGCGGTTGCGCATGGCAGCGGCGCAACGGGAAGTGTGGACTGGCGTCGAGCTGCGCCGCCTGCTCGCCAAGCGTGCCGGGCTGCAGATGTCGGCAGCGTCGGTGTCCGCGCTGCTCACCAAGACCCCTTCTCAGCTGAAGCTGTCCACTCTCGGGGCGCTGTGCACGGCGCTTCAGTGCACCCCCAATGACCTGCTCGAGGTCGACACGACCGCCGTCGAGGCCAAACCCCAGCCGGCTAAGCCCGCGCGTCCCGTGGCCAAGGTCGCCCGAGGACGCTCGATGCCGCCCGTATGAGGCTCGCCGACTGCACCCGCTGCGGTGCCGGCGTGGGCTTCAAGGGAGAGACCCTGTGCTGTCGCTGCCGGGGCCACGATCGAGAGACCGACCGGCGAGCCGTCTGCTCGGTCTGCGGGAAGCTCCTGCGTCTGCAGCCCGACACGCGCCGCTGCATCCGCTGCTCGCGCACGTGCATCGAATGCTGTCATGTCCTTCGGTACAAGACGAGCGTGCGGTGCCGGGGGTGCCGGCGGCGCCACGAGGCCGCCCGAGGCAAGGCCATCTGCCCCCGCTGCGGGAGGCCCGGCTTCCTCCGGCCGGACAGCGGGTGGTGCGGGACGTGCTCCCGGCCGCTGGCTCCGCCGCTCAGGCCACGAGCGTGCTCGGTGTGCGGAGAGCTGCGCCGCAAGCAGGGCGAGGGAATGTGCCGTCGCTGCTGGAGCCACGATCCCGGCCGGCCTCTGCGCCAGGCGGAGAATCTCGTCGCCACCCTCGACGATCCCCCGGAGTGGCTGCAGGGGTTCGCCGCGTTCGCCGCCACTTGTCACTGCGCGCAACGCGCCTGCGTGATGCTGACTACTCTCGGGCGGCTGCTTCGAGACGCGAGTGCATCCTCGCATCCCCAGGCGCTGCTGGAGCGGGCCCGCCGACCGGGCCGTTCACCCGGGGCCTTGGCCCGCACGCTGGCGGAGTTCTTCGTCGGCCAGCATCTCGCCTTCGGCCTCGACGAGGACGCCCGCCTCGCGCTCGGGCGCAGGCAGCGTCGGATCGCTGCCGCACCAGAGGACCTGCGCCCAGAGGTCTCGCGGTTCGTCGACGACCTCGTGCGCTCCCAGGAGCGGGCTCGACGTGCCGGTACCCACCCGCGCTCCGACACGACCGTAGAGAGCACCCTCGGCACGGTCCGAGACTTCGCCGTCTTCGTGGTCGAAGAACGCCACCAGGCTTCGTGGTCGGCGATCGGGGTGGGCGACATCGAGGCCTTCCTCACGGTCCAGCCGGCCAACCGTGCCCGGCGGCTGGGATCGCTGCGCCAGTTCTTCGGTTGGGCCCGCAAGCAGAAGCTGGTCCTTGTCGATCCCACCAGGAACCTGCCGGCGGGCCGCTACCGGGGCTTCAAGGGCCAGACCCTGACCCTCACGGAGCAGCGCCGGGTGTTCCGCCGCTGGACGACCGAGGACGGCGTCCACCCACATGAGGCGCTGGTGGGCATCCTGGCTCTCCTGCACGCCGCGTCGAGCACGGAGCTCCGCCTGCTCCGCGTCGACGACATCGACCACCGCCACCACACCATCCGGCTGGGCCAACGCCCCTACCCGGTGCCGCTCGATCCCGTCAGCCACACGGCACTGCGGCGCTGTCTCGCCCATCGCGACACCCTGAGCACCATGAACCCTCACGTCATCGTCACCAGGACCACCAAGACGCGCACCATGCCGGCATCGACGGCGTACGTCAGCCACGTCCTCGATGCTGCCGGCGTGCCTCCGAAGACCCTGCGCTCGACCCGTCTGGTGGACCTTGTCGTCGATCTCGATCCGAAGGTCGCCGCTGCAGCCCTTGGCATGAAGCCCGAAGGACTGGTCAACTACCTGGCCGACTGCGTCGACCCCGGACGCCTTCCAGCTCAGGCTGATGCTCATACAGGGGTCGAGGACGTCGTCGTTCCCAACCTGTGAGCTTCAGGTGCCACTTTGCACACGTTTGCCCGAACCTGTGCGCTTTCTCGAAGGGCCAGTGGCTGGCGATGCCGAGGGCCCGCCGTTCGTAGGCCGCGGCCACGAAGCGAAACAGCAGCTGGGCTCCTGTGTGATCCAGCGGGGCGAACCCAAGCTCGTCAACGATGACGGCGTCCGCTCTGAGGATGGACTCGATGACCCTGCCGACGGAGTTGTCGGCCAGTCCTCGGTACAGGGTGTCAACCAGCTCTGCCGCGCTGAAGTACCGAACTTTGTAGCCGGCGTCGACGGCGGCATGGCCGAGTGCGACCAGGGTGTGACTCTTGCCCGTACCCGCGGGGCCGATCAGGCAAGGATTCTCCTTGGCGGCGATCCACTCCAGCGACACGAGGTAGTCGAAGGTGGCCCGTGGGATCGACGAGGCGGTGACATCGAACTGGTCGACGGTCTTTCTCACCGGGAAGGCGGCAGCCTTGAGGCGTGCCCGGGCGTTGGAGGCGTCCCGGGATGCGGTCTCGGCCTCGAGGAGGGTACGGAGGAACTCCTCGGGGCTCCAGCGCTGCGTCTTGGCGGTGACGAGCAGCTCGGGAGCGATCCTGCGCATCGTGCCGAGCTTCAGGCGGCGAAGGCCGGCGACGAGGTCGGGAGCCAGCGGCGGCGGGGCTGCGACCATCACTCACCCCCAATCGCGTAGTCCGACAGCGGTCGCTTGGGCACCGCCGGCAGGTCGACGACCAGGGCCTCACCGGCGGCCGTGGGCTGTGGCGTACCGACTCCGGCCTGGATGATCGAGCGCACGTCGGCAGCCCGCCATCTTGAGAACGCGACCGCACGGGTGAGGGCGGCGATCAACGCCTCCGTTCCGTGTGCCGCCTGCAGCCCGGCGAGCTCCTCCAGGTCGGCACTGAGCTTGGTGACACCCGCCGAGGCTGCTCCCTTGATGAAGGCCTCCGCCACCGGCCCGAGGGCACAGAACCCTTTCTCTGCAACGGTCTTGGGCCGTACCGGCCGTCGTGGCATCAACCGCTGGCCACCGTAGTGGTCATCGAGCACCGACGCCTCCCCGGGGGCGACCAGGGCGTGGTCAGCCACGATCTCATCGGCGTCGATCATGCGCACCCGCCCGTCGAGCACCTGGACCTCCAGGCTGCGGCCGATCAGGGCCATGGGCACCGAGTAGCGGGCTGAGCCGATGCGGATGCAGGCCAGACGGTCCACCTTGCGCAGCGTTGTCCGGCCAATGCGGATCCGAAGCGAGGGAAGGGGCCCGAACAGTTCCCGCTCCGACACCACCCGCTCCGCGGGCACAGCACAGATCTCGCTGTGCATGACGCCGTTGACCTCGCTGCACCAGGTTCGGGCACAGCGGTTCGCACCTGCCAGGTCGCTCACGGCCAGCTCATCGGGGATCATCAGGTCCCTCTTGGCGTAGCCGACGAGGTTCTCCACGATCCCTTTCGATTCGGGGTCGGCTCCCTCGCAGAAGTCCGGCCGGAAACCGTAGTGCGTGGCGAAGCGCACGTAGTCGGGCGTCGGCACCACGACGCCGGCCACAACGGCTCCCTTGAGGCAGCCCATGCGGTCGGACAGCACCACCTTCGGGACGCCGCCCAGCTCCTCCAGGCACTCGGCCAGCATTGAAAGCGTGGCCTCGGAGCGCTCGTCGGCGGCGAAGCGCACGAAGCGCCAGCGGCTCCAGGCGGCCACGGCGCAGAACACGTGCAGGCCGTCTTCTCCTCCCCAGTCGATCACGAGCGTGTTGCCCGGTGACCACACCGCCGGCCGGCGTCCCCGGTGGTTGGTGACCTGCCAGCTGCGCTTGGCCTTGGCCACCAGGCGGCGGAAGTTGCGGGCGGAGCCGCAGTAGCCGGCCTTGCGTGCCTCCGGCAGCAGGCGTTTGGCGCTGATGCGGCCCCTCGTTGATTCGACCCGGCCGGAGACCACGCCGGTGACGTCGTCGTAGTTGCGGGCCCGCCGCGGGCGTGCCGGCGGGGCGGTGCCTCCGGCCATGTGGCGCAGGACGGCCCGCTTCACGGTCTTGTGGTCGCTGCCGCACATGGCAGCAGCTCCTCGGTAGGTGCCTACCTCTCGGTAGGCGGCGATCAGGTCCATGTCTTCCTCAGCTGACTTCAAAATGAAGCTCCCTCCGGTCGGTGTGGTGCTTGGTTCGCACCGACACCATGGCCGACCGGGGGGCTTCGAACGGGATGGTCAGCGAGGGGCGGGGACTTCTACATGGCCACCACTGGGGCGTTCTACATGGCCACCAGTGGGGATTTTTTCATGGCCACGGACAGCCGGACCACGCGGCCGCCCCGAGGTAACGCCGGCGCAGGTCGCCCTCTCGAGCACCGGGTTGTGGGGGCGGCGCCGGATGCCTTTCGTCGTGTCGGCCTGCTCGAGGAGGTGGTGAGGGCCTTTCTCGCGTGACGTGTCACCGAGCTGCCGGTTGTCCGAAGGGTGATGTCTATGATGCTAAAGTCCAGACATCATGCGCACGACCATCACGCTGGACGACGACGTCGCGGCACTGATCGAGAGCGAGCGAGCCCGGACGGGCGAATCGTTTCGCGCCGTCGTGAACCGGCTGCTCCGCCGGAGCGCCCGCGCCGTCACGCCCCCGGTCCCGCCGGCGCTGCCGGAGCTTCCGGGGGGTCCGATCCTCGACGTGTCCGACGTCTCGGCGCTGCTCGCGGCCCTCGACGACGAGCGCCGTGCGCAGCGTGGCGTCACGTGACGCTCGTCGACACGAACCTGCTCGTCTACGCGACGTTCGCGGACGCGCCGGAGCACCACCGAGCCCGCGCGTGGCTCGAAGCCCGCTTCGCCGAAGGCGAGGGGACCGTCGCCCTGTGCTGGCCGGTCGTGTACGCGTTCCTCCGCCTGATCACGAGCTCGAGGGTGTTCGGGCAGCATGCGGTCACAGTTCGAAGGAGTTGGGTGGTCGCGGCGGCCTACCTGAAGCAGCCTGCTGTCCGCCTCGTCGCGGCCGGCGCGGGACACATGGCGATCGCCGCCGAGCTCGCGGAGACGTCGGGCCTGCGCAGCGACGACGTCCCCGACATGGAGATCGCCGCGCTTGCGATCGAGCACGGGCTCGTGCTCGCCTCGCACGACCACGGCTTTCGCCGCTTCGCACGCCTCCGCTTCGTCGACCCGCTCATCGACGTCTCGCCGTAGCGCTGCGAGCGGCACGGCCTCCCCCGCGGGCCCTGCGCTTCGGCGATGTCGCACGGCCTGCGGCATGTGCTGGCCGGACTACGCGGGCGCCCCGAGATAGCGCCGGCGCAGGTCGCCGCTCTCGAGCACCGGAGCGGGGGCCCCTTCGTACACCACCGACCCCTTCTCGACGATCATCGTTCGATCGCACAGCTGGAGGGCGGCGGCGCTCTGCTCCACCAGCACCACCGTCACCCCCTCCTCACCGATCCTCCGTACGATGGCAAAGACCGTCTGCGCCATCTTTGGCGAGAGGCCGAGCGAAGCCTCGTCCACGAGGAGGAGCCGCGGCTCGGCCATCAGCCCCCGCGCGATCGCGAGCATCTGCTGCTCGCCGCCCGACAGCGTCCCGGCGGCCTGCCCCGTGCGCTGCGACAGGATCGGGAAGTACTCGAAGACGCGCTCGAGCCGGCCGGCGACGAACCCGCGCCGGCGCCGACGCACCCACGCCCCCATCCGAAGGTTGTCGAGGACGCTGAGGGCCGGGAAGACCCGGCGGCCTTCGGGGACCAGGGCGAGGCCCGATGCCACCAGCGAGGCGCTGTCTGCGCCGGTGATCTCCCGTCCTTGAAAGCGGACCGTCCCCGACCAGGGCCGCAGGAGCCCGGCGACGTGCAGCAGCGTCGTCGTCTTGCCGGCTCCGTTCAAGCCGAGGATCACGGCCATCTCGCCTTCATCTACCGACAGCGACAGGTCCCGCAGGACCTGCAGGCGCCCGTATCCGCCGCTCAGTCCGGAGACCTCGAGGAGGGCGCTCACCCGTCCGGCCGCGGGGACTCGAAGGGAGCGGAGCCGGTGGGTGACGGCGGCTCGCCCAGGAAGGCGGCGACGACCTCGGGATGCGCGCGGACTATCTCGGGCGGTCCCTCCGCAATCTTCCCGCCGAAGTTCAGCACGTAGACGAAGTCGCAGACCCCCATCACAAGCGGGACGTGATGCTCGATCAGCAGGATCGTGAGGCCGAGCTCTCGTCGCAGACGCAGCAGGATCTGCCCCACCGCCGCGGCCTGGGTCGGCGAGAGGCCCGAGCCGGGCTCGTCGAGCATCATCAGGATCGGGTCGGTTGCCAGGACCGCCGCCAGCTCGAGGTTCTTGAGGATGCCGTAGGGGAGGCCGTCGACCTGCCGCGCCCGGTGCTCCGCGAGCCCGGTGAACTCGAGGATCGCCTCGGTGCGCCGGGCAAGCTGCCGCTCGCCGCCGAGGGAGTCGGGCGAGGCGAGGAGCCCGCCGAGGGCTCCGTACCCCGCGGTCATGTGCTGCGCGGTGAGCAGGTTGGCCAGGACGGTCTGGCCCCGGATCAGCCCGACCTGCTGGAACGAGCGGCCGAGCCCGAGGGCGGCCCGTTCGTGCGGCCGCAGCGCGGTGAGGTCGTGACCTCGGAACTGGATCGCCCCGGCGTTGGGCCGGTCGAACCCGGTGATGCAGTTGAACAGCGTGGTCTTGCCGGCGCCGTTCGGGCCGATGAGGCCGACGATCTCCGACTCGGCGACGTCCAGACTTACGCCGTCCAGGGCCAGCACCCCACCGAAGCGCTTGGTGACCCCGCGGATCTCGAGCAGCGCCACCGCTACTCCTCACGCCGGAGGGAACCTCCGGAAAGCCATCGGGTGACCGGTCGCAGCTGCTGGGCGATGCCCCCGGGAAAGACGGTCACGACGGCCAGCAGCAGGGCACCCGAGATCGCGATCTTCAGCACGATGAGCTCCGCGACCCCGGTGGCTCCCGCAACCGAGTCGAGCAGGAAGGGAAGCTCGGCGATGAGCGCGGAACCGATGACGACGCCGACGCGCGATCCGAGGCCGCCGAGGATCACCATGAGGACGAAGGTGAGCGCGGCTGCGAAGGTGAAGTCCTGGGCGACAACGTGCTCGTTCTTGAAGGCCAGCAGCCCGCCGCCGATCCCGGCGAACGCACCCGACAGCGTGAAGGCACCGACCCGGTACAGCGCCGGGTCGATCCCGAACGACGCCGCCACCCGCTCGTCGCTCTTGAGCGCGAGCAGGGCCCGGCCGAACTTCGTCCGCAGCATCCGCCAGTCGACGACGAGCAGAACGGCGAGGACCGCAAGGCACACGTAGGCGAATGCCGAGTCGCTGCGGACGACGGCAGGGCGCGGGGCGGGCATGCCGGCACCGCCGCCGGTGAGCTCGCGGATGGAGAAGATCGAGCGCTCGGCGACCGCCCCGTAGGCCAGCGTGACGAGGGCGAGGTACAGCCCGCGGATCCGCAGCGCGACGAGCCCCATCAGGGCGGCGGTCAGGGCACCGATCAGGCCGGCGAGCGGGACGCTTGCGACGAAGGGGATGCCGCGCGCGGTCGTGAGGTACGCCGCCGCGAACGCACCGACGCCGACGAACGCCTGGTGGCCGAGCGAGATCTGCCCCGTGTACCCCATCAGGATGTTGAGCGACAGGCCGATCACCGCATACACCGCGGCGAGGCTGAGGCGGTCGGCCTGATACCCGGGGAGGAGCGCCGGGACGGCCAGGATGGGGAGCAGCAGCGCCGCAATCACGGCAAGGCGGCCCGGGTGGAACACGACCGTCGGCGGCGGCAGGGCTCGCTCCATCAGGCCTCCGATCCGAAGAGCCCCCGCGGCCGGATCAGGAGGGCCGCGACGAGCAGCAGGAAGGTCAGCACGGTCGAGCCCTCGGGAATGGCCCGCAGCGACGCGTTCTGGGTGACGAGGTATTGGCCGAGGCCCTCCAGCAGCCCGATCAGCGGTCCGGCGACAAAGGCCCCGGGAAGGCTGGTCATGCCTCCCACCACCGCGGCGGTGAAGGCCGGGATCAGGACGATGGTCGTCATGTAGCCCGGATAGAACGAGATCTCGGGGGCGAGCAGGATCCCGGCTGCTCCCCCGAGAAGGCCGGCGAGTCCCCAGGTGAAGGCGGAGATCCGCTCGACCCGGGCCCCGACGACCCGCACGGCGAAGGCGTCCTGCGAGCCGGCGAGGATGGCGGTCCCGAGATAGGTGCGTCGGAAGAACCACGCCGCGGCCCCGGCGATCGCGAGCAGTGCCACGACGGTGGCGAGCCGCTGCCGGGAGACGACGAAGCCCAGCAGCGGCAGCCCCCTGCCGGCGAAGGCGGGCGGGACGGTGCGCACCTCGGGCTGGAAGAAGAACAGCTCGAGCCCGATGGCCAGCAGCGCGACGCCGGCGGTGCCGACGAGCGCGATTACGGGGGCCGAGCCGGCCAGGCGCCGGGCCACCAGGCGCTCCGTCGCCAGGCCGAGCAGCGTGGCCGCGGCCAGCGCGGCGAGCGCGGCGAGCGGGTAGGGCCACCGGTGCGACAGGCCGAAGAAGAGCACGTACATCGCCACGGTTCCGAACTCGCCGTGGGCGAAGTTGAATACGCGGCTGCCCTTGTAGATCAGCACGAGCCCGAGCGCGAGCAGCCCGTAGACCACGCCGGAGGAGATCCCGAGGACGAGGTAGGCGCCCACGCTAGAAGCCGCTGCGGAACTGGCCGTTCACGAGGTAGTTCCAGGTCCCCAGGCCCCGGCAGTCCGCCCACAGGAGGTGCGACTGATCGGCGCCGAAGTGCCGGCCGGGGGCATAGGTCAGCCGCGAGAACACGTCCTTGATCGGCAGGGCCTTGATGGTCCCGGATGCGGTCGCCCCCCGGAGCCGCTCGGCCGCGGCCACCAGCGACTCGCGGCTCAGGTCCTGCCCGGCCGCTTCGAGCAGCACGTGCTCGACCGTGGACAGGCCCCAGAGGCCGAAGGCGATGTCGTGGCCCTGCGGATTCTGGTCCCCACCCACGGTACGCCACGCATCGGAGAACTGGGCGGCATCGGGATGCAGAACCGAAAACCAGGGGTTGAGGAAAAGGGAGTACTGGAAGGCGTCCCGCGACTGGACGCAGGCCGCGGTGGCGACGGTGCCGATCCCCATCGTCAGCCCGACCCCGACCCAGCGCGGCAGGTAGCTCTGCAGCTGCGCCACCCGCAGGATTCGCAGCCAGTTCTCCGGGGAGGTCAGGATGAAGACGACGTCGACGCCCTTACCCTTGAGGTCCTGGATGAGGGCGGACGCCTCCGCCTCGGAGATCGCGAACTTGGTGATGGGCTTGTCCTCGACCGCGGCGCCGTAGGCGGACTTGAAGGCGTCGCGGGCGTCGAAGAACCCCTCCGTGTCCGAGTAGACGACGGCGACCTTGGCGGAGGCACCGGCAGGCTGCGCCCCGACCTTGCACCCCGCGAGCAGCCCCCCGCCGCCGTCCGGGCAGCGGTCGGCCAGGATGGCCCCTCCCTGGTAGCCGTTCGCGCCGAGGGCCTCGGGTGCCCCCGACTTCACGAACTGGGCCACCACCCCGGCTTGCTGTGGATAGGTCGCGCTCACCGCGAAGTAGCTCCGAAAGCTCTTCACGACGCCCTCGGTCACGCCCGCGGACAGATAGGGCACGCCCACGGAGTTGGCGTAGCGGGCGCAGGCGAGGATCTGGTCGGTCCCGGCGCCCCCGAGCAGGAAGAACACCTTCTCCTTCTCCACCATCTCCCGGCACACCGAGACCGCGTGCGAGGGGTTGTACTGGTCGTCGCGGTAGACGACGCGGACGCCGCGTCCGTGGATGGTCGCCCCCTTGGACGCCAGCCACCTCCAGTAGACGTCCTTGCCCGCCTGGATGTCGGTCAGGGGGACCGAGGCCGCTCCGGTGAGCGGGGCATGGAACCCGATGACGATCTCGCGCTCGGACACGCCGGTGCGGTCGCCGGGCCCCGACGGCACAGGTGTCGACCCGGCGGCCGCGGTCGTGCGGGGAGCTGCTGAGGGCGCCGGCGCGGCGGAGGGCCCTGCCGCAGCCGGTGCGGCCGGAGACGCCGCCTCGGGCTGGCTTGCCGCGACGGGCTCCTCCGGGGCGATCGGCGGCGCCGCGGCCACCTGGGTCACCGGCTGGTGCACGCCCGGCTTCTGGCCGCAGGCCGGGGCCAGGACGGTGCATGCCAGCACCCCCGCGACGAGCCGGGCACGGATCACGGCGCGCCTCCCTCGGTTCCTCGCATCACTGCGCTGGCGGCGCCCGCCGGCCGGGGGGCGGGTGGGTCTCGCTGGACGGCCAGCCCGGCAAGCAGCAGGACGAGCAGGCCCAGGGCGGAGGCCGCCCACACCCAGAAGGGGAGGTCCCAGAGGCCCACGAGCCGGGCGGCGAGACGCGCCGCGACCGACGGGGTGGGCCGCGGCTGTCGGGCCACGGCGACCGTGGGCTCGGCGGGAGCCGGAGGCGCGTCGGTCGCGGCGGACGGGAAGCCAAAGCCCGACCCTCCCATCGAGCCGCTCCCTGCCGAGATTGGCCCGTCGCCGCCGTCCGCAGGGGGGACCCAGGTGACCTTGGCCTGGATGCCGGGCGTGCCGTCGGGTGCCCGGACGGCCGCGGCATGGAACGTCGTGATCCACGGGGCGCCGGAGGGGCGGGAGGGGTCCGGCTCCAGCGAGATCGCCGGATTCACGCCCCCGGCCCACTGGGCTGCGAACGTGCTCAGGTCGAAGGTCCACCGGAACACCTGCCCCTCGGGCGGGGCGTCGGGGTTCACGGCCTCCTTGGATCGCACCCCGGCGATGTTGGCGTCGCACCGGCGGCCGGGAGGTGCCTCGGTCAACGGCGACGCCGGGGCCCCGCCGAAGAAGTCCGGCCATGCGCAGGCCACGACGACCGCGTCGGATGGGTTCACGGTCAGATGTCCGAGCTCGGGCAGCGACGGGGGCAGCACCGAGATCGGGGGAGGGATCAGCGGCGGTGCGCTGGGGATCGCGAGGGGAAGCGGCGCGGTCGTCTGAGGGTGCTCGAGCATCGCCAGGCGCAAGCGGGTGATCGGGAGCCGGGATCGATGGGGGAGAGGTCGAAGGCGAGTCCGGTGATCATCTCCGGAGCCTGCTGGAGCGAGTCCCACCCGACGTAGAGGTGGTCCCGGGCGAACAGCTCGGCGATGCGACCGGCGGGGTCGCCGATCAGGTTGAACTCCGGCGGCGCGCCCTCGGGGCAGGGGATCGCCTCCGGCCGGGTGTCCCAGTACCACCCCTGTCCGCTCTCGAGGGGCAGCACCACCGCGGCGCGTTCGGGGGCCGTCCGGGCGGATGCCTGGCCTGCGGCGGGCAGACCCAGGGCCAGCGGGGCCGCGGCGAGCACCACGCAGAGCCGCCGAAGGCGCGGGCGATTTGCGGTCGGCGCGGCTGCCCCCCAGCCCATGGTCCCTCGATTGTTACAGACGGTACGCAGACGGAGGCGCCTCGCGGCCCCATCGCTGCCGTCGTGCCCTGCCCGGCCGGCCGTGCTTGAATGGACCGATGCCGAAGACCTACTACCTGCGCACATTCGGGTGTCAGATGAACGAGCACGACTCCGAGCGGATGGCCGGCCTGCTGGAGGTGCAGGGCTACCGCCGCATCGGCGCCGCCGAGGACGCCGACGTCGTCATCTTCAACACCTGCGCGATCCGCGAGAACGCCGACAACCGGCTCTACGGGAACCTCGGGGCGCTGAAGCGCGCAAAGCAGCGCCGCCCGGAGATGCAGCTGGTCGTCGGCGGCTGCCTCGCCGAGAAGGATCGCGACACGATCGTGCGGCGGGCGCCCTGGGTCGACGTGGTGCTCGGAACGCGCAACATCGACGCGCTTCCTCGGCTGCTCCGGCAGGCCGAGGAGCAGGGGATTCCCGTGGTCGAGTTCTCCGAGACGCTCGAGGTGTTCCCCTCGGCCCTGCCCGCGCGCCGGGAATCCCCGTTCCATGCCTGGGTCGCGATCCAGTACGGCTGCAACAACGCCTGCACCTTCTGCATCGTGCCGTCGGTGCGCGGGCGAGAGGTCTCGCGGCGGATGGGCGACATCCTCGCCGAGG
Source organism: Actinomycetota bacterium (assembly GCA_050693875.1). Lineage (GTDB taxonomy): Bacteria > Actinomycetota > CADDZG01 > JAHWKV01 > JBOGWP01 > JBOGWP01. Next base: position 15,356 of record JBOGWP010000148.1, on the reverse strand, counting down.
TGCGCGCGCTGGCGGAGGACGGCGTGGTCGAGGTGAGCCTGCTCGGCCAGAACGTCAACTCGTACGGACGCGACCTGTACCGCACGCCGCGCTTCGCCGATCTGCTGCTCGCACTCGACGGGATCCCCGGCCTCGAGCGGGTCCGGTTCACCTCGCCCCACCCGAAGGACTTCCGCGAGCCGGTGGCCCGGGCGATGGCGTCGTCGTCGGTGGTCTGCGAGCACCTGCACCTGCCGGTGCAGTCGGGCTCCACCGCGGTGCTCCGGCAGATGAAGCGCTCGTACACGCGCGAGCGCTATCTCGAGAAGGTGGCGATGGCAAGGGACGTCGTTCCCGGACTGGCAGTGACGACCGACATCATCGTGGGCTTTCCCGGGGAGACCGAGGAGGACTTCGAGGACACGCTGTCGCTCGTCGAGGAGGTGCGCTACGACGCCGCCTACACCTTCCAGTACTCGCCCCGCCCCGGCACCGAGGCGGCCGTCCGCACCGATCAGGTACCGAAGGAGGTGGTGCGGCGGCGCTTCGACCGCCTGGTCGCGGCGCAGGAGCGCATCTCGCTGGAGCGGAACCGGGCGCTGGTCGGATGGGTCGCCGAGGTGCTCGTCGAGGGGCCGTCGAAGAAGGATCCGGACCGCCTGACCGGGCGAACGCGGACGAACAAGCTGGTGCACTTCCCGGGCGAGGGCACGCCGGGGTCGCTCCGCGCGGTGCGGATCGTGGGGGCGAGCCCGCACCACCTGGAGGGCGAGACCGTGGGGCACGACGAGGCCGGCGCCCGCCGCCGAGAGGCAGCCGTTGGCGCCTAGGGTCCTGGCCCTCGTCGGTCCGACCGCGGCCGGCAAGAGCGCGCTCGCCCTCGCGATCGCTCCTGGCATCGATGCCGAGATCGTGAGCATCGACTCGACGATGGTCTACCGGGGGATGGACATCGGCACCGACAAGCCCAGCCCCTCCGAGCTTGCCCAGGTTCCGCACCATCTCGTCGACGTCGTCGAGCCTTCGCGCACGCTCACCGTCTCCGAGTTCCAGGCACTCGCCCGTGCTGCGGTCGACCGCATCGTCGGTCGTGGCCGGACCCCGCTGCTGGTGGGGGGGTCGGGCCTCTACTTCCGAGCCGTGGTCGACCCGCTGGGATTCCCACCGACCGATCCGGCGGTACGAGCCGGGCTGGAGCTCCGGGCAGTCGACGGTCCCGACGAGCTCTACGAGGCGCTGCGCCGGCTGGATCCCGAGGCCGCGAGCCGGATCGGGCGTTCGAATGCCCGCCGCATCGTCCGGGCTCTCGAGGTGATCGAGATCACCGGACGGGCGTTCTCGTCGTTTCGCACCGGGTGGGACGACTACCATTCGATCTACGACCTCCGCGTCGCGGCGATCAGCTGGCCGCGCGATGAGCTCGACCGCCGCATCGACGGGCGAGTCGACCGCCAGATTGCCCGGGGGCTCGTGGAGGAGGTGCGCCGGCTGGAGCGCGACGGGTTCCGTGCGTCGCTCACCTCGGTCCAGGCTCTCGGCTATGCGCAGATCCTGCGCCAGCTCGACGGGGGGTGCTCCCTCGAGGAGGCCGCGGCCGAGACGAAGCGCCGCACCCGCCGGTTCGCCCGCCGCCAGCTGACTTGGTTCCGCCCGGACCCACGGGTGGTCTGGTTCGAGGCGGACCCCGCAGGCGCCGGTGCCTTCCTCGCCGAAGCGACGGGCCGCGCGGCGTGAGCCTGCCCTTCACGAAGTACCACGGGCTGGGCAACGACTTCATCCTCGTCTTCGAGGAGGACGTCGACGCCGGCCGGGCCCGGCAGCTTTGCGACCGGCACTTCGGGGTCGGAGCCGACGGCGTGATCGTCGTCCGGCGTTCCGAGATCGCCGACTTCTCCTTCCTGCTCTTCAACGCCGACGGCGGGATCGCCGAGGTGTCCGGGAACGGGCTGCGCTGTGTCGGCAAGTTCCTGTACGAAAAGGGCTACCATCCGGAGCCGGTGATCAAGATCGAGGCCGCTGGGGACACGAAGGTGCTCGAGCTGGTCCTCGAGGGAGGCCTCGTCGAGGCGGTGCGGGTGGACATGGGCGTGGCGAGCGAGGAGGGCGACATCGAGTTGCATGGGTTTCACTGGAGGCGGGTGAGCATTGGCAACCCCCACGCAGTGACCTTCGTCGACGACGTGGACGCCGCGCCGGTCACCGAGATCGGGCCCCTTGTCGAACGAGACCCGGTCTTCCCCAACCGGACCAACGTCGAGTTCGCCCGTGCCGCCGGTGAAGTCATCGACGTGCGCTTCTGGGAGCGGGGCGTGGGTGTGACGCTGGCGTCGGGTTCGGGCTCCTGCGCCGCCGTGGTGGCCGCCGGGCTCACCCGGGCCACGGTCCGGACGCTGGGCGGCGACCTTTCCATCCAGCGGGACGATGCCGGGCGGCTCTTCATGACGGGCCCGGCGACCCACGTCTTCGATGGGGTGGCGCCGTGAGGACGGCCCAACGGATCGACGAGCTCCCCCCGTACCTGTTTGCCTCGCTCGACAAGGGCATCGCCGCCGCCCGCGCCCGCGGGATCGACGTCATCTCCTTTGCCATCGGCGAGCCCGACCGCCCCACGCCCGCGCACATCGTGGAGGCGGGGGTGGCCGCGCTGCACGACCCGGCCACGCACAAGTACCCCTCGTACTACGGGCTTGCCGAGTTCCGCCGCGCGATCGCTGCGTACTACCGGCGCCGATTCTCGGTCGACCTCGATCCCGACACCCAGGTCTTGCCGCTCATCGGATCGAAGGAGGGGATCGCCCACCTCGCCACCGCGTTCGTCGACGACGGCGACGGGGTGCTGGTGTCGGATCCCGGCTACCCGGTCTACGCGACCACGACGATCCTGGCCGGGGGCCGGGTCGTGCCGGTCCCGCTCCGCGCCGAGGACGGATTCCTTCCGCGACTCGACGAGATCGATGGAGCAACGGCGTCGACGGCCAAGATCCTGTGGCTGAACTACCCCGGCAATCCCACCGCGGCCGTCGCCGACCCTGGCTTCTTCGAGCAGGCCGTCGCGTTCTGCCGCGAGCACAACCTCCTGCTCGCCCACGATGCCGCCTATGCCGAGATCACCTACGACGGGTACGTGGCACCGAGCGTGCTCGAGCCACCGGGGGCGGCGGCCGTCGCCATCGAGTTCGGCTCGCTGTCGAAGACCTACAACATGGCGGGCTGGCGGCTGGGGTGGGCGGCCGGCTCGGCGGTCGCGGTCGAGGCGCTCGGCCGGGTGAAGACCAACATCGACTCGGGGATCTTCAACGCCTTGCAGCGGGCGGGGACTGCCGCGCTCGAGGGCCCGCAGGACGAGGTGGCCGTGAACGTCCAGATCTACCGCCGGCGCCGCGACGCGCTCGTCGCGACGCTGAACGAGGCCGGCTGGAAGCTGGAGCCGCCCCGCGGTGCCGTCTATCTCTGGGTACCCACCCCGGACGGCAAGACGTCCGCAGAGTTCGCCGAGCAGCTGCTGAACGATGCCGGCATCGTGGTCGCTCCCGGGGCAGGCTACGGGGCCTCCGGCGAGGGCTACGTTCGCTTCTCGCTGACGGTCCCGGACGAGCTCTTCGACAAGGGGCTCGCCCGGCTGGCGGAGGCGTTGCCGCGCTGATGCCGGGCTCAGCACGAAGCGACGAGGGCCCTCGTCGTGAACGCGTGGTGCTGGTCGGCCTTGCGCACTCGCATGCCGGGGTGCCCGACGCCGAGGCCTCGCTCGAGGAGCTTGCGCTGCTGGCCGACACCGCCGGTGCGGATGCCGTCGATCGCATCGTCCAGGTTCGGGACACCCCCGACCCGGCGACCTACATCGGGAAGGGCAAGGCCAAGGAGGTCGTCCGCCATGCCCAGGCCCTCTCGGCTGACGCGATCGTCTTCGACGACGAGCTGGCTCCGGCGCAGGGGCGCAACCTCGAGGATCTCGCGGGCGTGAACCCGCTGGCCCCCAACCCGTTGAAGATCGTCGACCGCACCGGTCTCATCCTCGATGTGTTCTCGCAACACGCCAACTCGGCCGAGGGCAAGCTGCAGGTCGAGCTAGCCCAGCTGACCTACCACCTCCCGAGGCTTCGAGGCTGGGGCGACGTCATGAGCCGGCTCGGCGGCGGGATCGGCACGAGGGGGCCTGGGGAGACGAAGCTGGAGGCCGATCGGCGCCGCATCAGCCGGCGACTGACGAAGCTGCGGCGCGACCTGAAGGATCTCGAACGCAGCCGCGACATCAAGCGCCGCCGCCGGGTCCGTTCGGGAATCCCGCAGATCTCGCTGGTCGGTTACACGAACTCCGGGAAGTCGACGCTGCTGAACGCGCTGACCGGTGCCGGCGTGCTGGTCGAGGATCGGCTTTTCTCGACGCTCGACCCCACCGCCCGCCGCCTTCGCCTCCCAGGACGGAAGGAGGCGATTCTGACCGACACGGTGGGGTTCGTACGCAAGCTCCCGCACCAGGTGGTCGAGGCGTTTCGTTCCACGTTGGAGGAGACGTTGCGGGCCGACCTTCTGCTGCACGTGGTGGACGCCGGCCATCCTGAGCCGGAGTCGCCGGTGGCCGCGGTGGAACGGGTGCTGGGCGAGATCGGCGCCGGCGAGATCCCTCGTGTGCTCGCGTTGAACAAGGTCGACCTCTTGTCGCCGGCGGTGATGGACGAGGTCGCCAAGACGTTTCCCGAGGGGGTCGCGATCTCGGCGCTCGAGAGGCGAGGACTCGAGAATCTGCTCTCCGCGCTGGCCGGGGCCCTGCGGACGGCCCGGACCGTGGCAACGTTCGACGTCCCCCTCGAGCGGGGGGACGTGCGGAGCCGCCTCTACGAGGAGGGCGAGGTCATCGAGGAGATCAGCACCCCGCGGGCGAACCGGCTCGTCGTTCGGACGTCTGCATCGGTGATGTCGCGCTTCGGCGAGTACCTCGTGCTCGAGGAGGCCTCGGGGCAGTAGAGGCTTGGCCGCGTGGGTGTTAGAAGCGGCGGAGCAGCGCGACCACCTTGCCGAGGATCCGCATGTCCCGGGGGGCCTCGAAGGGCTCCATCGTGGGGTTCTCCGGCACAAGCATGATCCTGCCGCGCGTACGGCGGAAGCGCTTGATCGTTGCCTCGGCCTCTCCGGTCGGGCCCTCGACCTGTGCCGCGACGATGTCGCCGTTCGAGGCGTCGGGCTGCACGCGGATGACCGCCATGTCGCCGTCGAGGATCCCGGCCTCGACCATGCTCTCGCCCCTCACGCGCAGGACGAAATGGGGAGCCTCGTCGACGAAATCCCGGGGCACGGGGACCATCGCCTCGAGGTTCTGGTCGGCGAGCGAGGTCGGGCCGGCTGCGATCGATCCGTAGAGCGGGAGGCTGCGGACCGCCGGTCGCTCCGCTCGGCTCCCTGCCCCCCAGCGCACCTCGATCGCTCGAGGCTTCGTGGGATCGCGGCGCAGGAATCCCTTCTCCTCGAGGGCCTGGAGATGCGCGTGAACCGTGCTCGGCGAGTTGAGGCCGACGGCCTCGCCGATCTCGCGCACCGCGGGCGGGTACCCCCGGTCTTCGATGGTCCGGACGATGAAATCGAGGATCTCGCGCTGGCGCTGGCTCAGCTCGCCTGGGTCCATGGCGTGCCCTCCTCCCATATGCCGGTTGTGCTCCCCGTCCCGTCTTGCGGTCCTGACCCCCGAGGGCCAAGTGGCGAGGCCAGTGTAGCGAGCAAATCCCGCGAGGGCAAACATTTGTTCGCTTTTCCTTGACTCGAACACCTGTTCGTCCTACCCTCTCACCATGGCGCCGCGCACCCGTTTCCGTCTCGCCGGTTTGGCCCTGGTGGCCGGGCTGGTCCTCGGGGTCGCGCGGCCGGATGCGATCGCCAGGGGCGAGCGACCCGAGCCTGTGCAGACCTACGTGGTCCGGGAGGGGGAGACGCTGTGGTCCCTCGCTCACCGCGTGCGTCGGTGGGACGATCCGAGGCGCCTCATCGAGGAGATACGCAGGCTGAATCGTTTGAAGGGTGCGGTCATCGTGCCGGGCCAGGAGCTGGAACTTCCCCACGAGGTTTTCTCCGTCGAGCCTTGACCCTCGTCTAACAGGGGTGTAATTTCACCTTTGCACCCAGGATCTCGTGCTCCGGCATCTGTGCGACACTAGATGTAGGCATTTTTCGTAACCTCCTGGGGTCGGCGCCCAAGGCAGAAGGAGGCAGAGCGTGGCATCGAGGACGCAAGACGTCGAGGCTCGGGGTGGCGAGGTACTTCGGATTGCGAGGTTCTTCACCCGCCCGGGCGTCGATCCCTTCGGCGAGGTGGAATGGGAGATCCGGGACGCCCGGATCGGCAGCGGCGACAGGGTGGCATTCGAGCAGACGGGAGTCGAGTTTCCCCGCGACTGGTCGCAGAACGCCACGAACATCGTCGCCCAGAAGTACTTCCGAGGGGGCCTCGGGACGCCCCAGCGGGAGCGCTCGGTCAAGCAGATGATCGGGCGGGTGGTCGGCTGGTACACGTCCAAGGGCACCGCCGACGGCTACTTCGCCACCGCCACCGACGAGGAGGCCTTCCGGGCCGAGCTCACCCATCTGCTGCTGAGGCAGAAGATGGCCTTCAACTCACCGGTCTGGTTCAACGTCGGGCTGGTCGACGAGCCGCGATGTAGTGCGTGCTTCATCCTCGACGTCGACGACGACATGCGCTCGATCCTCAACTGGTACGTCGAAGAGGGGCTGATCTTCAAGGCTGGTTCGGGGTCGGGGATCAATCTCTCCAAGCTTCGCTCCTCGAAGGAACGGCTCTCCTCGGGCGGAACCGCCTCCGGCCCGGTCTCGTTCATGCGAGGGGCCGACGCCTCCGCCGGGACCATCAAGTCGGGAGGCTCGACCCGCCGGGCGGCGAAGATGGTCGTCCTCGACGCCGACCACCCGGACGTCGAGGAGTTCATCTGGTGCAAGGCAAAGGAGGAGCTCAAGGCGCGGGCTCTGCGTGAGGCCGGCTTCGACATGGACCTCGACGGTGCCGACTCCCACTCGATCCAGTACCAGAACGCCAACAACTCCGTCGGGCTCAGCGACGAGTTCATCCAGGCGTACCTGGAGGACCGCGACTGGCAGCTTCGGGCGGTAACGGACGGGCGTGTGATCCAGACCCTGAAGGCGCGAGACCTTATGCGGCAGATTGCCCAGGCGGCCTGGGAATGCGCCGACCCGGGTCTGTTCTACCTGGGGACCATGAACCGCTGGCACACCTCGCCGGCGGAAGGGCCGATTCGGGCAACGAACCCGTGCTTCACCGGCGACAGCCTGGTCCACACGGACAAGGGGCTCGTCCGGTTCGACGAGCTCATCGTCCGTGTGATGCGAGGAGAGACGTTCGGCATCTACACCCACGACGCCACATCGAAGGAAGCGCCGGCGGAGCGCGTTGTGGTCACGTCGCCGAGCCAGTACATGGTCACCGGCGTGAAGGAGGTGTGGAGGCTCACCTTCTCGAACGGGATGGAGGTTCGCTGCACGCCGAATCACCGGCTCTTCACGACGAACCGCGGGATGGTCGCGGCTCGGGATCTCACCCCTGAGGACCGGGTGAAGATCGTCAACGTCGCCACGCCTTCCTCGATGGCCGACTGGTCGTTGCCTTCCGCCGCGATCGAGGCGGCCGGGCGGCGAAGAAGTGAGCAGTACCGGGAACTGCAGTTTCCCGAGAAATGGTCGGTGGAGCTTGCGAGCTATCTCGGGTGGCTGATCGGCGACGGCAGCGTCAACCCAAAGATGATCTCGACGATTTATGGCACCGAGGAGGATCGGGAGCACATCATGCCCCGCCATCAGGTGCTCCTCGCGAAGCTCAATGGTGGCAAGGTTCCAAAGCCCCCCGTCCAGGAGAACGGAACCGTCCAGCTCCGGATCACCCGGCACGGCCTCGCACGCTTTCTCGAGGGCCTCGGGGTTGTGCGGGCGAAGGCGGCAGGCCAGGGGGTGCCGGCATCGATCTTTACGGCGCCTCCCGAGATCCAGGCCGCATTCCTCCGCGGGCTCTTTGACGCAGATGGCTGTTTCGCGGCGAGCCAGCACAGCAAAGGGAGCCGGTACGTGGGGCTTGCGAGTCGGTCGAGAGAGCTCCTGGTCGGGGTGCAGCGCCTGCTCTCCACGTTCGGCGTGAGCTCACGTATTGACGAGGAGCGTCGGCGCGCCCGGAGCAAGCGCTTCTCGTATGTACGCAAGGACGGCACATCCGTCGTCTATGAGTCCGAACCCGGATGGGACCTCCGCATCTTCGCCGGATCGATTCCGGTTTTCGCCACGAAGATCGGTTTTTCACTGCCTTCCAAGATCAAGCGCCTGGAACGGATCCTCGAGCACACCTTTCACGAGGTCGACCTTGACGTCAGGCTCGTTGCAACGCAGCCGGACGGCTTTGAGGTCACCTACAACCTGACCGAGCCTCATAATCACTCATACTGTGTAAATGGTCTTGTTGTAGCGAACTGTGCGGAGTTCGTTCGCCCCGCGAACACATCTTGCAATCTGGCGAGCCTCCGCCTCACCAAGTTTCTCGACGCCGACGGGAGCTTCGACGTCGCGGCCTTCACGGCCGCGGTCGAGACGACGCTCACCGCCATGGACGTCTCGGTGACCAACGCCGAGTACCCCACCGACAAGATCCGCGACATGGTCGCCCAGTACCGCGAGCTCGGGCTCGGCTACACCGACCTGGGCGCGCTGCTCATGCGCCAGGGGATCGCCTACGACTCCGACCAGGGGCGGGCGTGGGCGGCGGCGATCACCGCACTCATGGCCGGCGTCGCCTATCGGCGCTCCGCCGAGATCGCGGCCGCCCTCGGCCCCTACCCGGGGTGGCACAAGCCGAGCAACGCCGAGGCCCACTTGCGCGTCGTCCGGATGCATCTGGACGCGGTCGATAGGGTCGACGCAGTGCTGGCGCCGGAACCCATCCTCGACGCCGCACGGGAGGCGTGGGCCGAGGCCCTGGAACTCGGAGAGCGGCATGGGTACCGGAACGCACAGACCACCCTCATCGCTCCTACCGGCACGATCTCTTTCCTCATGGACGCCGACACGACCGGGATCGAGCCCGACCTCGCGCTGGTCAAGACCAAGAAGCTGGTCGGGGGCGGCGTCATGAAGATCGTGAACCAGGCGGTTCCCGCTGCCCTCAAGAAGCTCGGCTACTCGCCCGTGCAGATCTCGGAAATCGTGGCATTCATCGGTGAGCACAACAGCGTGAAGGGAGCCCCGTACCTCGACGAAGCGCACTACCAGATCTTCGACTGCGCCATGGGGGACAGCCCGATCCAGTACATGGGCCACGTGAAGATGATGGCGTCGGTCCAGCCGTACCTCAGTGGTGCGATCTCGAAGACGGTGAACATGCCGGAGAGCGTGTCCGTCGATGACATCGAGAGCGTCTACGTCGAGGCGTGGCGACTGGGACTTAAGAACCTCGCCATCTACCGCGACAACTGCAAGGTGGCCCAGCCCCTTGCGGCCGAGAAGAAGGCGGCGACGGTGAAGGAGGAGCGGGCCAAGCCGGTGCGCCGTCGGCTGCCGCGCAAGCGCCCGGCCAAGACCATGTCGTTCCGCATCGCCGACTGCGACGGGTACGTGATGGCCGGTGAGTACCCCGACACCGCAGAGCTCGGGGAGATCTTCCTCAAGGTCGCCAAGCAGGGCAGCACACTGGCGGGCGTTATGGACGCCTTCGCCATCGCGATCTCGATCGGCCTGCAGTACGGCGTCCCACTGAAGGCCTACGTCGAGAAGTTCATCAACATGCGCTTCGAGCCTTCGGGGATGACCGACGACCCGGACTTCCGCTTCGCCACCTCGATCGTCGACTACATCTTCCGAAGGCTGGCGTCCGACTACCTCTCGCCGGAGGAGCGGGCGGAGCTCAACGTGATGACCACCGAGGAGCGCCAGCGGACCCTCGACGGGGGCGTGCCGGTGCGCACCAACGGCAGGGCCCCCGACGAGAAGCCGCTGGATGTGGGGCCGGCCCGGCCGAACGGCATCGACGCCCCCCTCTGCTACACGTGCGGCATTTCCATGCAACCCGCGGGATCATGCTTCGTGTGTGGTTCGTGCGGCACCACGAGCGGGTGCTCCTGACGGGGGCCGGCCGGGGGGCGTAGGTGCGCTGCCCCTACTGCGGACACGCCGAGACGCGAGTGATCGACTCGCGGCTGGCAGAGGAGGGGCGAGCCATTCGTCGGCGGCGGGAGTGCGGCGGCTGCCACCAGCGGTACACGACGTTCGAGCGCGTCGACGAGATGCCGCTGCTGGTGGAGAAACGCTCAGGGGCGAGGGAGCCGTTCGACCGCGCAAAGCTCATCTCCGGGATTCGGAAGGCGTGCAAGAACCGGCCGGTCTCGGAGAGCGACATGGAGCGGCTCGCCGACGAGGTGCTGGAATCGCTGCAGTCGCAGGGGCGGGCGGTGATCTCCAGCGCCGATCTCGGGCGCGAGGTCCTCGAGCGCCTCCGCGAGCTCGACGAGGTCGCCTACCTGCGCTTTGCGAGCGTGTACAAGGACTTTCAGGAGTTGAACGACTTCGAGCGAGAGCTCGGGATGCTGCAGAAGAAGGTCCCGCCCAAGCAGCCTGCCAACAACAGCAACGGATGACCGGGGCGCACCGCATCCTTGTCCGGCGGCTCGACCCCGACCTGCCGTTGCCTGTCTATGCCCACCCGGGCGACGCGGGGCTCGACCTCCGGGCGGCACGCGGATGCATCCTCCGGCCGGGCGAGCGGACCCTGATTCCCACGGGCATCGCAGTCGCGATCCCGAAGGGCTACGCCGGCTTCGTTCAGCCCCGCTCCGGGCTCGCTCTTCGGCAGGGACTTGCCCTCCTCAACTCCCCTGGGCTGATCGATTCCGGGTACCGAGGAGAGATCGGCGTCGTCGCGGCCAACCTCGACGCGACCGAGCCGCTCAAGATCGAGCGCGGGGACCGCATTGCCCAGCTCGTCATCGTCCCGGTGGCTCAAGCCGAGCTGGTCGAGGTTCAAGAGCTTCCGGGGTCGCAGCGGGGTGCCGGAGGTTTCGGCTCGACCGGCGTCGGGCCCTCGGAGGCCAACGTCTGAGTCGCCCGCGCCCGGTGGTCGGGTACGATTGGGTCGCACGCGGACGTGGCTCAGTTGGTAGAGCACAACCTTGCCAAGGTTGGGGTCGCGGGTTCGAATCCCGTCGTCCGCTCTCAATAGAGTCGTCCGCTCTCAATAGAACTGCAGGTCAGGGGCCAGAAATGGGTCCCTGATTCGCGTTCGGGAGCGGGATCACCGGCGCCGTTGGTCGCAGGAGGTTCGGCCGCCGCCCCGCGGAACGTCTCGTCGAGACCTTTGGCCACGGCGTGGCAGGCCTTCGGGAAGAGGTGGCCATAGCGGTCGGGGCGTCACCCGGATGCTCAAGTGTCCGAGGTAGTCCTTCGGTTCCTCCATGACGTGCTCGCCCAGCATCTCGCCCAGCATCTCGGCCGGGAAGCGGGGCAGCGTCAGCGTCCGGGGACGCCCGGTCTTCGTCGGGCCGGCGACCAGCTTCCCGCCCACCTCCATCATCGACTCCGTGACCTCGACTGTCCCCGCCAGCAGGTTGGGGCGGGCCACGCGCACGGCGGCGGCTCGCCGGCTCGCATCCCCGTGTAGGCGGCCGCGTACACCAGCGCCCTGAACCGCGCGGCGACCGCATCGGCCAGGGTGGCGACCTCCTCGGCGGCGAGGAAGTGCATCTCCTCCCGTCGGCGACCCTCCGGCAGCCGGATGCCAGCACAGGGAGAGCGACTGAGGAGGCCATCGGTGACCGCCTGGGCGAAGTCCTGGCTCGCCTCTCGTAGGTGCCCTTGTCCGTGGAGGACGCCGGTCCCGACGCCACCACCCGGCCACCGCGCTCCGTACGTCCGCGGGACGGGCGGCCGCCATCCCCAGTGCTCCGAGAGCGGGAAGATGTGCCTGGGGAGCCGACCCTGTACGTTGGCCGGGGTCTGGGGCCCGACGTCCGCCTTGGTGGCCAGCCACTCGGCCGGCGCGTACTCGTCGAAGCGGATCTTCCCGAGTCGGGGCTCGGCCCACTCACCCCGAAGCTCGATCGTCGCTCTGATCAACCATACGAGATGCGAACGGAGCATCTCGCTCCGAAGGGTCAGACGATGCCGCATACCGAGCCAGGGATGGACCAGTGGATCGTCGCGAAGGAGCTTTTTCGGCGCGGTGTCAGCCCTCTGCTGGACATCCTCCTGGACAACGTTTGAGGTATCGACCGGCTCCCGGTCCCGGTCAGTAGAGCGGTCGACTAAAGGCCGAAGACTGGCCGACGCGTCAGAAAACGGGCCCGGATTGATGCGCAGGTGGGCGGCTACGGGGGTATCGGCTGGCCGCATTCAGCCGTCTTGCCAAGGTTGGGGTCGCGAGTTCGAATCCCGTCGTCCGCTCCGACCGACTTGCCCTGAGCGAGTTGTTCTACGCCGGCATGACTGACTCGCCCGGCCTCGACTCAGCCAGCCCCCTCCTCGGCGATGAGCACTTGCCGGCGCGGGTCAGCGATTGGCTGACGCGCAGGGACGGCAGGAGATGCGAGCGTGGCGACTGTCCCGCTGGTTCCGGCTGCTGCGCTCCGACGTATGCATCCCGGCGACGCGTTGCTCATCCGTGGCACGCTGCCACCGGCCCATGTCCGTCTGCGTCCGTGGTACCAGGATCGCCGGCTGGGGCAGCGAGCGACACGTGGAGGATCGTGATGGCACGTCGGCGATGGCGTGACTACCGCACCGCAGCCGGCACGCGCCCAGTCCGCGACTTCATCATGGGCTTATCCGATGCCGACGCGGCGGCCGTCCTCGCCGGCATGGCAGCTGTACGGATGCAAGGCATGCGCCCGGCGCGGCACCTCGCCGGCGACATCTACGAGGTCCGCGCGGAGGGCGACCGACAGACCTTCCGCATCCTCTTCGCCAATGAGGGCAAGTCCGGCCAGGTGCTGTTGTCGCTCGAGGGCTTCTCCAAGAAGACCCAGAAGACGCCACCGGACAAGATCCGGCTTGCCCAGCGTCGGCTTTCCGACTGGAGGCGCCGCGGCCGGCAGGGATAGGACGGCTATATCAGGCGAGCGATCGCACGGATGGTATAGTAGCGACATGGCTCGCAAAGACTTCCTGGACGAGATGATCGCCGAGCGCACTAAGGCGACCCCAGAATTCCCTGCGCTCCTTGACGCCGCGGTCCGACGCCGGCGGCTCCTCGAAGAGCTCGCCGCTGAGCGCGAGGCCCTTGGGCTCTCGCAGACCATTGTGGCGGCACGGATGCGTACGTCGCAGTCTGCGGTCGCCCGCCTCGAGTCCGCCGAAATCGACGTCAAGCTGTCAACCGTGGAGCGCTACGCCGCTGCGCTGGGTAAGAAGATCAGCTGGAAACTCGCCGATGCGTGACGCGCCAGGGCGGAATTGTTTCAGTGCATTGCGATTTGGAGCATCGCCTTGACCACGTCGGTCAATGCCGCGCTCATGCGTCTTTCGAGACGTGCGGAGGCCAGTGATCCAAAGACGTTGGTCGAGACCTTCGTTGACACTGGGCCTCTGTTTCATCTCATCCAATCGACGGACCACCAAGTCATGTTCGGCCGCCGGGGAACGGGCAAGACGCACGCTCTGTACTACCTCGCCGACGCGATTCGAAAGCAAGGCGCGCTGCCGATCTACGTCGACCTTCGCACGATTGGATCGACTGGTGGCGTCTACAACGATCCCAGGCTCCCGCTCGCAGAGCGCGGTACCCGCCTGCTTCTCGACGTGCTGGAGACGGTCCACACCCAGATCGTTGATGCGGCGTTGGCGTTGGCTGAGACCACCAACGTCACGCAGTCGCTCGCGTTGCTCGACGCTCTCGCGGACGAGATCACGAGCGAGGTGCGGGTTGTCGGGTCGATTGAACGGGAGGCCCAAGACTCGCGCGGAGTGGAGGGCGGCAGTCAATCGTCGCTAAGGGCAGTAATCTCTACCACGCCTGCGATCGAGATCGGCGGGTCGAGCGCGCTCAGCAAGTCCGAGTCGGCTTCCCACCGGATTGTGGAGTCGGGCGTCGCGCAACACGCCGTTCATTTTGGAGCGGTTGCCGGATATCTGAGCAGCATTGTGGAGGCGCTGCCCGTCGATCGCATCTGGCTGTTGCTCGATGAGTGGAGCAGTGTCCCAATCGACCTCCAGCCGCTCCTCGCGGACTTGTTCCGGCGTTGCGTCCTTCCGGTTCGGGGCATCACGCTCAAGATTGCCGCGATCGAGCAGAGGTCGGAGTTTCACATACCGCGCACGGGCGATTACATGGGCATTGAGCTTGGAGCTGATGTTGCAGCGGACTTGGATCTGGACGACTTCCTCGTATTCGGCAACGACGCGAACCGAGCGAAAGAGTTCTTCGCGGAGCTCCTGTTCAGACATGTCGTCTCGTTTTGTGAAGATGACATAACGGATTCGGTCCCGACCACTGCCGCGGAGTTCATCCAAGCCAGCTTCACACAGCAGGGGACCTTCGCCGAGTTGGTGCGTGCTGCTGAAGGAGTGCCGCGCGATGCAATCAACGTCGCCAACCTCGCTGCCATGAAGGCCAATGACGAGGCGATCAGCCTGCCGGTGCTCCGCGGCGCAGCACGAACGTGGTACTTGCGGGACAAGGAAGCCGCCGCGACCGTGAACCCCGATGCGCGCGATCTTCTGCACTGGGTGATCGATGAGGTAATCGGGGAGCGGCAGGCTAGGGCGTTCTTGCTCAGGCAGGGAGAGGACCGGAAGCACCCGCTGATCCGAACGCTGTACGACGCCCGAGTTCTGCACCTCGTGAAGAAGGGCGTTGCATCAAAGGACCAGCCCGGCGTCAGGTTCAACGTGTATGGCCTGGACTACGGGTGTTACGTGGAGCTGAGCACGACAGCGAAGGAGCCGAGCGGCCTGTTCATGGCCGAGCTCGACGACGGGGCTGAGTCGTACGTCCAAGTTCCGAAGGACGACTATCGCTCGATTCGCCGTGCGGTTCTCGATCTCGATGCGTTCGAGTCGCGGAAGTAGAGCGCTCGACTACGGGGCGGAAACGGGCGGTGGCAGCGGACAACAGTCCGGACGGAATCGCAGGTGAAGGGCCACGCTGGCATCGGGCGGACGTCCATCGCCACCTTGCCAAGGTTGGGGTCGCGGGACTTCTTCGAGCCGCAGCGGCTCGCGTCCCAGGTCGTGGCGATGCGGCCTCGCGCTTGGTCGGCTTTTCCTACTAAGGGAGTGGTAGCTAACAATCCGCGCGATCATACCCTTCGTGATGTAGCCTCTTCCGGTGGAGGTCACGGAGGAGGCGCTGCGCCGAAAGCTCTCCGTCGTGATGCCCCATCTCGATGAACGAC
>JBOGWP010000147.1:0-23341 GCA_050693875.1 Actinomycetota bacterium | reverse complement strand
CCGACGTCGGCAGCCTGCTACTGGGCCTCCTGGCAGCTACCCAGACCGGACTTCCACCGGCTGGCGGACACGAGCTTGTGCGTGGGCTCGTTCTTGATCCATCACCTCCTTCCTCAACTCGGGTGCCACGTCGCTGGGCACGAGAAACCCAGGCTAGCTGACCAGCCCCTTGCGGAGGCCGATCGCCACTGCGCCGGTGCGGTCCATTGCACCGAGCTTGGCGAAGATGTGCGAGACGTGCGTCTTCACGGTCTGCGCCCCGATGCCGAGCGCCTTGGCGATCTCCTTGTTCGACTTCCCGTAGGCGAGGAGCTGGAGCACGTCCTGCTCACGCTTGGAGAGCTCCTGGGGCGCCTTCGGGCGGCTCCGGGCCATCTCGGCGAACTCGCTGATCAGCTTGCGGGTCACCATCGGGTGAAGGATCGCCTTCCCCTCGGCAACGGTGAGGATGCCGCGTACCAGCTCCTGCGGGGTGACCGTCTTCAGCAGGTAGCCGCTGGCGCCGGCCAGGATCGCCTCGTGGACGAAGGCCTCCTCGTCGTGCACGGTCAGCATCAGCGCCCGGACTTCGGGATGATGCTTGCGGATCCGGCGCACGGCCTCGAGGCCGTCCATGTCGGGCATGCGGATGTCGACGACGACGACGTCTGGGTGGTGCTCACGCACCCGCTCGATGAGCTCCCGGCCGTTGCCCGCCTCGGCGACGACCTCGACCTCCACCGAGCTCTCGACCATCGCGCGGAGACCCTGCCGGACCAGGGGATGGTCGTCGGCGAGGATCATCCGGACGCGGCCCGGCGCGGCGACGTTTGTGTCCACACGGGGATTGTCGGACCAAACCCGTGAACTCTTGAACGCCCGGCTTTGGGGCTACTGCCGTGCCGCGTTCAGGTCGAGCAGCCGATCGACCTCCACCGGGTAAGGCGGAGCCACCTCCAGCGAGCGCAGCTCGGCCGGGAGCGTCGCGACGGCCCGGCGGCAGCGTGCCTGCAGCTCGAGGAGATCGGGCGAGGGGCTGAGGCGCACTCCGCGGGCCATCACATGCTCGAGCAGGGGGCGGCCGCCGGCAGGGCCTGGCTCGGCGGCGGGGAGGATCACGTCGCGTCGAGGCAGCCCCGACTCCTCGACCCGCCATACCTGCTTGACGCCCGGGAGCGTGACCTTGCCGGTGGAGCGCTTGAACTTCGGCCCCGACGGATCCTCGGCCAGCTTGTACACGCCGCCGAGCGACGGCGCGTCACCGCTCACGCCGAGTTGCGTGCCGACGCCGAAGCCGTCGACCGGCGCACCCAGGTTCGCGAGCCCGTGGATGCGGTACTCGTCGAGGTCCCCGGAGGCAAAGATCTCGATCTCGGGATGGCCGGCCTCGTCGAGGATCCTCCGCACCCGCATGGCAAGCGCCGTCAGATCCCCGGAGTCGAGGCGCACGCCGCGGATGGCGATCCCCTCACCGGCAAGCTCGCCGGCGACGGCCGCCGCCCGCCGAGCGCCCTCGAGCGTGTCGAAGGTGTCGATGAGCAGAACCGCCGACCGAGGAAATCGCCGGGCGAATGCGCGGAACGCCGACACCTCGTCCGGGAACGCGAGCACGTAGGAATGCGCCATCGTCCCCGTGACCGGAATGCCGTACCGCTTGCCGGCGAGCACGTTCGAGGTTGCCCGCGCGCCTCCGACAAAGGCCGCACGGGCGCCCAGGAGCGCGGCGTCGGGTCCGTGGTCCCGGCGGGCAGAGAAGTCCACGAACGATCGGTCCTTCGAGGCGATCGCCACGCGGGCGGCCTTGGACGCCACCATCGTCTGGAAGTTGATCGCGTTCAGCAGCGCGGTCTCGATGATCTGCGCCTCGATCAGCGGGGCGGTGATGCGGATCAGCGGCTCGGTATGGAAGGCGACCTCGCCCTCGGCCACCGCCCACACCTCGCCCGTGAAGCGCAGCTCGGCAAGCGCGTCGAGGAACGCTTCGTCGAACATCTCGAGGCTTCGCAGGTAGGCGAGGTCGTCACCGGAGAACCGCAGGGTCTCGAGGTAGTCGAGGACCTGTTCGAGCCCACAGGCGACGAGGAAGTTGCGATTGGGGGGAAGCTCACGCACGAAGAGGTCGAAGGTGGCGGGGTGGTTCATCCCCTCGGCGAAGTAGCTCGCCGACATCGTCAGCTCGTACAGGTCGATCAGCAGCGAGGGGATCGCGCCGGCTTCGCTCATCGTGGCCGAACAATAGCGCCGACCCCTCGCGTTGCCCGCCGACCGCAGACGGGAATCCTTGCAGATGGCCGGTTCGCGCCCCTCTTCCGATCGCAAGGAGGTCAACGATCGACGGCGTCGAAATTCAGTTGACGGAGCAAGGCCCCTACCTCGTCAAGGGTGCGATCAGGCTGGTCGGTCCCGACGGCGAGCTGATCGGCGTCAAGGGCAAGGTGTCAGCCCTCTGCCGCTACGGCGGATCGGCGACGAAGCCGTTCTGCGACGGGACGCAGTCGAAGATCAGCTTCACCGCCGCCGAGCGCCCGCGACCAGTACGACTCGGTGCAGGTGATCAAGATCGACGAACCGGCGGAGGCGGAGACGGCAACCTGAGCCGGGCGGAAATCGGGGGCCTCAGCCCTCGATCACGTCCCCTTCGATCTCAGCGACCTGGACGCCCAGGTCCGAGGCGTACCCGATCGCCCGCTCGATCTCGTCGTCGTCACCCTCGATCTCGAGGATGACCCAGCCGACGCGCTCCTCGACGTTGGCGCGACGAATGTTCGTCACGACGTCGAAGCGCTTCCCCATGTTGTAGATCACCGGCTGGGTGATGAGGTCCTCGGGGAACGTCAGGTGGACGCGGCGCTTCGGCATCAACCCACCCGCTCCAGTTCGACGTGCACGGCCCCCTCGTTGAGGGATCCCTGCCGGTACCCGCGCCGGTCCAGCTCGACCTGGACGAAGCCGAGGGCCTCGAGCTCGGGCACGAGATCCTCGCCCCACGCCTCGAGTCTCGGCACCTCGTCAACCCCCACCTCGACCCTGCAGCGGTTGCCACCGAGGTCGCGGACGCGCACCACGGAGAAGCCTCGGGCGAGCAGCAGGTCCTCGGCCCGCTCGACGCGCTCCAGCGCGGACGCTGTGACCCGGACCCCGTAGGCGATCCGGCTCGCCAGGCAGGCCGATGCCGGCTTCTGCGCGGTTCGGAGTCCCAGCACCATCGACGCCGCTCGCACCTCCTCTTTTGAGAAGCCCGCGTCGACGAGCGGCTGCCGAGCGCCCCGCCGAGTTGCCACGGCCTGTCCGGGCCGCCAGTCGCCCAGATCGTCGAGGTTGGTCCCGATCAGCACCGGGACGCCCAGACGCCGAGCGATCGGCTCGAGGCGGTCCATCAACGAGCTCTTGCAGAAGGCGCAGCGGTCGAGCGGGTTGGCCGCGTAGCGCTCGTCACCGAGCTCGGCCGTGCGCACGATCCGGTGGCGCCACCCGCGCGACCACGCCAGTCCGGCTGCGGCCGCGAGCTCGCGCCGCGGGAGCGAGGCCGAATCGGCGGTGACCGCGACCGAACGCCTCCCGAGCCGCCGGTAGGCGACCTCGGCGAGGAAGGCGCTGTCCGCGCCGCCCGAGTAGGCGACGACGGCCCCGGGCAGGCCCGCCAGGGCGGCCCCGAGCGCGTGAAGCTTGTGGACGGGGGACACGACGCCGCTCATGCTACTGCCTGGGCCGCAACCGGGCTGTTCCCGTGTTCCGCCCAAGAGACCGTGGTAGTGGGCCCCAGCGGCCGGGACCGGTGACAGCATGCCGCGACAGATGTGGCCGGAAGTCTCTTTTGAGGACGTGCCTGCCCTCACCGCATCGCAGATGCGCGAGGTCGACAGGATCATGGTCGAGGAGCTCGGCATTGGCCTGGTTCAGATGATGGAGAACGCCGGCCGCGCCCTTGCCGACCTGGCGCTGGGGCGTTTCCATCCGGCAAGCGTGCTGGTGCTTGCCGGGCCCGGCGGGAACGGAGGCGGGGGTCTCGTGGCGGCCCGCCACCTGTCCAACAGGGGAAGCGCGGTGACGGTTGCCCTCTCCCATGACGAGAGGGACCTCGCTCCGGTGACCGCGATGCAGCTGGAGATCCTGACTCGGATGGGAATCGAGCTGACGCCGCTTCCTCGTGCTGCCGACGTGGTGATCGATGCATCGGCTACGGCCTGCGCGGCCACCCGCGCGGGCGGGCCGCCGACCTCATCCGCTGGACCGGCGGGAGGGGTGGGGGGCCGGTGCTGGCGCTCGACACGCCGAGCGGCCTCGACGTCACCACGGGAAGAGCCCGGACACCATGTGTGCGAGCCGACGCCACCTTGACCCTGGCCTTGCCCAAACAGGGGCTGGCTTCGGCACCCGAGGTGGGAGAGCTGTACCTGACCGACATCTCGGTCCCCCCGCTGGTCTACGCTCGCGTGGGGGTGCAGGTGCCGAGCATCTTCGCCGAGGCGACGATCGTGCGGCTCATCGCGCGCAACAGGAGTGACCGGGAGGGGGGCCCTCGGCCCCGGCGCTCCGCCAGGTCGACGGCAGGAAATGAGGCGGGCAGCGGCGGACCGGTGTGCCCGAGGGGTATCGCGGATCACTCCTCCGCCCGCGCAGCGACCGCCTTGGGGTCGATCACCGTGATGCGTCCGCGTGAGAGGCGGATGAGTCCCTCGTCGGCGAGGTCGCCGAGCACCTTGGTGGCGGTCTCTCGCGTCGTGCCGACCAGCGCGGCGATCTGCTCGTGGGTCAGCAGCACCTGCGGCGGCCGGGACAGGATCCCGGGCCTCCTCTCCGACAGCAGCGTGGCCAGGCTGCGGGCGATCCGCTGATGGACGTTCTTGAAGACGGTGTCGGAGAGGCGACGCTCCATCTCGGCGAGCCGCGCGCCGAGGATCTCGGCGATCCGGGCGGCTATGCGGGGATCGGAGAGCAGCAGCCGTTGGACGTCGTCGCGATTCATCACGCACACCACCGCCTCCTCGATGGCCTCGGCGAAGTTGTCGTGCATGCGCTGCCCCAGCAGGACCATCTCTCCGAAGATCGTCCCGGGGGTGATCAGCGCGGTGGTCAGCGCGCGCCCATCCGGAGCAACCCGAAAGATGCGCACCCGCCCGGCCTTCAGAATGAACAGCGTCTCGACCGGCTCGAGGGGGGAATACAGGATCTCCCCGGCACCATGCGTGCGCCTCGGCGCCGCCTCGCCGATCGCCTCCATCTCGGCAGGCGACAGGTCGCGGAAGATGTCGACCTCGGAGAGGCACCAGCTCGGTTCGCTTGCGTCCATGCGATCCAGCTCCGCCACCTCCTCACGCCTTCCCGGTGCCCAGGGCGGGGGATCCTGCCCCCAGGCCGGACACCGCAGAGCCCACAGCGCCTCGTCCAGACAGTACGACAGCGGCACCGCGATGGGGTCCCGGGATCGCTCCAGCCCGGACGAGACGTCGGTGTGGGGTTCGCGGGTGTGGACGGCGCCTGGGCCGCCCATCATCCCCTCTATGCCCGCGCGGGCCGGCGTCCGACGGCCGCAAACACGAGGCCGAGCACAAGTCCGTACATCAGGTGACCTGCCAGGCTCTGCATCGTCATCGAGCTGACCGCAAGCAGCTTCATCCCGAGGCGAGCGGGCATGATAAGCAGCGGACCGAGCACCCACCAAAGTGCTCCGTAGCCAGTCCCTGCCAACGCAGATCCTCCGCGGCTCAGGGGCTTCCCTGCCGTGACGAGGGCGAAGGTTCCTCCGACGAATACCGAGATCGCGAGATGACCGATCCACCCGACCGCGATCGATTGGCTGCCGATCAGCATCGCGACCATGGGCATCATGCCCATCGTATGCATCAGGGCACCGAAGACCAGGCCGCCCGCCAGCCCCCCCGCCACCCCAGCCCGGAGCCGCGCCTGCAGTGTTTCGGGCTCCGTCCTTGTGCTGGTTGCTCGCGCCATGCCGATCTCCCTCCGGGTCGTGGGGGCATGACGATAGGAACGTGGCGGGAGGCCGTCCGTGATCCAGCTCACACTTCTCCGGGCCGATTCGAGACGGATCGCTCCCGGCCCACGGCGGGGCCCCGATAATACGGGCCGTGCCGGCCGGTCCCGCGATCCTCGTCGAAAGGCTCACCAAGAGCTACGGGCGGCGCCGCGCCGTCGACGACCTCAGCTTCAGGGTCGAAGCCGGAGAGGCCTTCGCCCTCCTCGGCCCCAACGGCGCCGGCAAGACGACGACGATCGAGATCCTGGAGGGATACCGAAGTCCCGACGCCGGGATGGTCCGCGTGCTCGGCGCCGACCCGCGCCGCGGCGCGCGGGAGGTGAAGCCGAAGATCGGCGTGATGCTCCAGGAGGGAGGCCTCTATCCGGGGATCCGCGTCGAGGAGGCAGTGCGCCTGTTTGCCGCGTTCTACCCCAACTCGGGGGATCCGGGAGGCGTCCTCGAGGTGACCGGCCTCACCGAGCACCGCCGCTCGGTCGTCCGCCGCCTCTCCGGCGGGCTCAAGCAGCGCCTGAACCTCGCGCTGGCGCTCGTCGGCCGTCCCCAGGTGCTGTTCCTCGACGAACCGACCGCAGGCATGGACGCCCGAGCCCGCGCAGACACGCTGGCCACCCTCCGGGCGCTCAAGGAGGGTGGAGCGACCATCATGCTGACCACCCACCTGCTCGAGGAAGCCGAGGCCCTGGCCGACCGCGTGGCGATCATCGACCGGGGCACCCTGGCCGGGCTCGGAACGCCGGGATCGCTCGGCGAGGCCGGCTCTGGGCTGACCTTCCGGCTCGAGCGTGCGATCGATCCCGCCGCGCTCACCGAGGCACTCGGCGTTCCGGTGACGCCGCTCCGGGCGACATCCTACGCACTCGAGTCCGCGCCGACGCCCGAGCTGCTGGCCGCACTTGCGGCCCGGCTTGCCGATGACCATGTCCTTCTCGTCGAGTTGAGCAGCGGCCGGGGGACGCTCGCCGAAGCCTTCCTGCGGCTCACCCAGCCGGGCGGCGGGGAGTGAGCCGGCCCCGGCAGGTCGAGGCACCCGCGCGAGGAGGGACGCGGGCTCGGGCGCTCCGGGCGCAGGCGGCCGTCGAGCTTCGGCTCACGCTGCGGCGGGGCGAGAGCATGCTCGTCGCGATCGTCGTCCCTGCCGTGCTGCTGATCTTCTTCTCGATCGTGCCGGTGCTCCCCACCGACGGCGAACCCGTCGACCACCTGCTTCCGGGGACGATGGCGATCGCTGTGGTCGCAACCGCGATGGTGAGCCTCGGGATCGCGACCGGGTTCGAGCGCGGCTACGGAGTCCTGAAGCGGCTGGGCGCAACCCCGCTCGGGCGCCCGGCGCTCCTGGCCGCGAAGGGGGCCGGGGTGCTCGCCGTCGAGGCGATCCAGGTCGTTCTGCTAATCCTCGCCGCCGTGCTGCTGGGGTGGACTCCTGCCTTCCGCGCGGCGGGCCTCGGCGGCGGGGTCCTGCTCGGGACGCTGGCGTTCGGCGGGATCGGAATGCTCGCCGCGGGGACGCTGCGCGCCGAGGCGAACCTGGCGGCGGCGAACGGCCTGTTCCTCGTGTTCCTGCTGCTCTCGGGAGGGCTCGTCCCGCTCTCCCGCCTGCCGGACCCGCTCGCCGGGCTTGCCGGTGCGCTCCCCGCGGCGCCCCTGCAGGAGCTGCTGGCCTGGGGGCTGGGCGGCGCCCGTCCGGCCGGCGGCGCGGTCGCGGTGCTGGTGGCGTGGGCCCTGCTCGCGCCGCTCGCTGCGGCCCTGACCTTCTCCTGGGAGTAGGGACGGCGGGCCGTTCGCTCCGCTCGTTCGGTTGCAACAGGTCAGTCCGCGCGGAACTCGGGACGAGAAGGCCACGGCACGAGACTTTTGGTGGGGAGCGTGAGAGTAAAGTTCCGCCCCAAACCCTTCAAGGCTTCCGCAGTCCGGTCGAAGAAGCTCGGATCAGGGGGCCAGGGGAGAAACAGGGTTCGACGTCCCATCCGAACGACCATGCTCCGCCACGGAGGCTCCGTGATTACGTGGAGTGCTCGCGTCGTTACCGCGTCGTGGGGACTGGTGAGCATCGTGCTCGGGATTAGATCGTCATCGGGGCGCCCCAGTTGTTGCCTGAGCACATCGAATTCTGGCTGGAGGGCGTAGCTGTATCCCCAGAAGGCGAATGCGACGAGGAACGCGGAACGAACCCACGAGATACAGCCTCGGCGACGACTCCATCGTTCAGCGAGGTTAGGGTAAAACCGGGATTGGCCTCGGAATCGAACATCCGCCAACTGTCGAGCACGGCCTCCTGTGCCGCGGGGGCATCGGGATGGTTCGCGTTCGGCACCCCGAGAAACCTGATAATCCTCCTCCGCGCTTCGACCGTGCCCTTCATAGGAATGCCTTCGAGTACGATCGTCGCCTTGATCGGAGAGTCGGTCTCTCCCGCCGCGAAAGCAAACATCTGCTCGTCGTTGAAGGCGTGATGATCGAACTGTTGGCCGGCCCGGTTGTTGCACCGCCTGCAGGTGAGGGCTATGGGGCTGCCACGAAGACTTCGCGGGGGCGCGTGCTCATTCGAAAGAGGCCGTCACGGACCGCATCCTAGCCGTACATCTCGAGGCAGAGCGGGCAGACATAGTACGCACCAGTACCCGGGGCGAACCGGTTTATCGCCTCGACCCCCGCTCGAAACCAGGCCAGGCGGCGTTGGAGGTCTTCATCACGTGCCACTCAACGAGAGTACCCAGCGAAGCTTCCGCACATACGTGTCCGCCAGCGTAGTCGCAGCCCCTCCCCGCGGCGCCCTGCTGGAGCTGCTGGCGTGGGGGCTGGGCGGCGCCCGCCCGGCCGGCGGCGCGGTCGCGGTGCTGACCGCGTGGGCCCTGCTCGCCCCGCTCGCTGCGGCCCTGACCTTCTCCTGCGAGTAGCGGCGCTGCCCTACGTCCCGGGGCTCGGCAGCGGCGCGCCACCACGCCCGGCGGAGCGGCCGGCGAGGAGCAGGATGAGACCGCCCACCGCGAGCGCCGCGCCCGCCCCGATGATCGCCCACAGCCAACCGGAGCGGCTCTGCACGACCGTCGCCGGCTCCGCGCCGAACCGCACCCGGGCGAAGTAGACGTCCTGGGACTGCGTGTCCTCGTTGGCGTTGCGCGGCTCGTCCCAGGCCACGAGCGCCGCTCCCTTGGTGGAGGCGAGCCCGATGTTGCCGCGCAGCCCGTACGTGTCGAAGACCCCGAGGCGCCGATCGATCGCCCGGTCGTTCACGCGCACGTTGGCGGCCCAGGTCTTCCCGCCGTCGGTGGAGTAGGTGTAGTAGACCTCCTGGAAGACGTTCTTCTTCTCCTCAGCCGCCGGGTCGAAGGCGGTGTCGTTCCTCCAGTCGTACCAGGCGACATCGACGCGCCCTCCGGGGGCGACCGAGATCGATGGGCAGAACTCGCAGAAGTTCCAGTCGCGCTGGGCATCGACGTCGTTGAGCTTCTGCGGCTTGCTCCACGTCTTGCCGGCATCGGTCGAGCGCGAGAGGACGACGCGGGCGGGCCCCTCGGTCTGGTCGTCCCACACCACGTAGACGTTGCCGCTCTCGGGATCGACCGCAGGCGAGGGCTGCCCCAGCCAGTCGCGTTTCTTCGACGCCCGGGTGTAGACCGCTTCCCGGCTGTACTTCTTTCCGCCGTCTTTCGAGACCGAGACCCAGAGGTGCGCCGGTGGGGCCGGATCGGTGCTCCCTTCGGGGAGCGGGCGCATGTTCTCGCCGTAGAAGGCGAAGATCTCGCCCTTCGTTCCGATCGCGAGATGGGGCTCGTTCATCCACCCTCGGATCTTCGCCGGGTCCTCGGGGTAGCCCTCGGCGACGTCGACCGGCTCGCCGAACGTCTTCCCCCCGTCGGTGGAGACGGAGACGTAGGGCCGGCTGAACACGTCGTAGTAGTACCGCTTGCCTTTGAGGAGGTCGGAGGAGACGTTCCAGGTCGCGTTGTTGGTCATCCAGCCCACCGCCAGCCGGCGGGGGTTGTTCGGGTCGATGGCCAGGGAGGGGAGCGCGTCCGACCCGAACTGGCCCTGGTCGAGGTTGGGCTCCACCCAGGGAATCGTGGTGGTGTCCCACGTCCGACCGAGGTCGGTTGACCGGGCGTCGAAGAGCCTGCTCTGGTAGGTCTTCGGGTTGGCGCCGGAGAAGACGTAGTGGAGCGTCCCGTCGGAGGCGAAGCCGAGCGCCAGGATCGGGCCGAAGTTCGCCTCGATGCAGGTGGGCCACTCGTCCGGCTGCGGGATCACCCTCGTGACCCAGCTCGACCCTCCGTCGGTCGAGACGTGCAGCGCACAGGTGCCCGAGTACCCGTCACCCTCGCCGACCGCGA
The DNA here is from genome assembly GCA_050693875.1 of Actinomycetota bacterium. Classification (GTDB taxonomy): domain Bacteria; phylum Actinomycetota; class CADDZG01; order JAHWKV01; family JBOGWP01; genus JBOGWP01. Next base: position 13,036 of record JBOGWP010000147.1, on the reverse strand, counting down.
TCACGCGGGCGTCGTTCGGGTCGACGGCGACGACGGGCGTGGCGTGGCCGCGGACCGGGTTGGGGTCGTCGGTCAGCTGCCGGGAGGCCTCGATGACTGGCTTCCCGGGTGACGGGGTCTGGGCCCAGGCGGCCAGCGGCAGCGCGACCGGGATCCCGATGGCGACGACGGCGACGATGCGTTTGGTCCACGGCATGATCCAGTCCCCCCTTTCCGGGCCCGACACGCGGCGAAGCGATCGGGGCGTGGGGATGATAGGACCGCGCGCCGGGGGTCGGTAAGTGCGCGATGCATCTAGTGACGCTGGTACTTCCTCCTGGAACCTGCCGAAACGGCGGAGCACCGCGGCTGGCTCGGTCAGCACCCGGCGGCGGCCGCGAGCGCACGGCAGGCCTGTGCCATTCGGGCCGGCGACAGGGTGGTGACCTTCCGTCGGAAGGTGTGCCTGGGCAGGGTGTGGAGATTGTCGAAGTTCACGACGCAGTCGGTGGGGACGTGATCCTCGTTCGTGGTCAGATCGAGCTCCGAGACGAGCCCGCGGCGCGTGCGAGTCAGCGCGGCGATCACGACCGAGCCGATCCTTTGCGCGACGGGGTCGCGGGTGAGCACCAGCACCGGTCGATCCCCTCCCGGCGTGGCCGCGAACCAGATCTCACCTCGCTGCATCGAGCCAGTCCGACCAGTCCTCGGCCGGCCCCCAGTCGGCGATCTCCGCCAGCGTTTCCTCCCCCTCGTCGAGGGGCTGGCGTTCCCAGGCGGTCGCATCCAGCTCGCTTGCCAGGCGCTGGAGGTGTCGACGGAGGGCCTCACGAAGCAGCTGCGACCGACCGACTCCCAGACGATCTGCCCAGGCATCCACCTCCCTGGCCTCGGCCTCCTCGACTCGAAAGCTCAGCATTGTCATACGTGGAAGTTATCATGTATGACGCGGCCGCGGGTTCGATAGGCAGGCTCGGGTTTGGCCGAGCCGGCATATCGCCCAGGTGGCCGATCCGACGTCGCCCACAGTGGAGACGGCACCTACCGCGGACCGCTGAGACTGGCGGAGGGATCCATCCTCGGCCCTCTCGTCTGCCGCGAAACGAAGCCGGCTACGGCTTGATGTTCTGGTTGTTTCGGAAGACGTTCTGCGGGTCGTACCGACGTTTCAGCTCGACCAGACGCGCGTAGTGCCCTCCCCCGTAGGCCGCGCGTACTCGCTCGTCCCCCTCCTCACTCAGATAGTTCACATAGACGGACTCGGTCGAGTGCGGCTGCATGGCTGACCAGAATGACTGCGCCCACTCGATGTGCGCGTCCTGCTCGCTGTCCTTTGACCAGATCGCGGCGATGATCAGGTCGTAGTCGGCGTCGCGATGCCCGAACGCGGTTGCGTCGTCGGGGACCCGCGCCACGGCTCCGCCGAATTGGTCGATGACGACCAGCGGTGAAATCGACGGGGCGGTTTCCAGGAAGCTGACCATGGTGTCGATGGCGTCGTCGCTCAGATTGGCGATGTTGCTGGACTTCCAGTAGTTCTTCAGCCCCCACGGAAAGTCGGCGTCGTAGGCCTGCTGCACCTCGACGTAGCTCATCGGCTGGAGCGCGTCCGCAATCGGGGAGCCGAACTGCCGCACGGGCGCGATCACTTTCTCGCCCTCCTCCGGCGGTCCCGCGTAGCACATGAAGAGGAACACCGCCCGCTGGCCGTCCGGCAGCGCGCTCAGGGCAAACTCGCAGAAGAGCTCGTCCGGAGCGGCCTGCGAGAAGTCACGGTAGAACGTGAACGCCTCCTTTGCCGCGCTGAACGGGTACCCCACCGGCCCGGCCAGCACTTGCCCGAGGGGGTGCAGCTGGTACTCGAACGAGGTTGCGATCCCGAAGTTGCCTCCCCCGCCTCGCAGCCCCCAGAAGAGTTCGGGGTTCTCCCTCTCGCTGGCGACGAGGAACTGGCCGTCCGCAGTCACGACGTCGACCGAGAGCAGGTTGTCGCACGTGAGCCCATGCTTGCGCTGGAGCCACCCGATGCCCCCGCCCAGCGTCAGTCCCGCGATCCCTGTCGTCGAGACCGCGCCGCCGGTCGTGGCGAGCCCGAATGCCTGGGTCTCGCGGTCGAACTCTCCCCAGGTGAGGCCCGCCTGGGCGGCAATGACGCGACGGGCGGGGTCGACCCTCATCCCCTTCATGCCGGACATGTCGATCACGATCCCGTCGTCGACCACTGCCTTTCCGGCGACGTTGTGCCCGCCCCCCCGAACGGCAATGGGCAACGTGTGCTCCAGCCCGAACTGGAGGGCGGCCTTGACGTCGGCAACCCCAGTGCAGCGAGCGATCGCGGCGGGCCGTTTGTCGATCATCCCGTTGTGGACCTTGCGGACGGATTCGTACTCGGGATCGGCGGGGACGATGACGGCCCCGCGGAGCTCGCGGCGTAGCTCCTCCACGACGGGGTCGGGAAGAACGAGCGTCAACCCCTTGTCCCGGACTGTCTCCGCGAGCTCGATCGGACACGCTTCAACCCCGAGTAGTCTAGGCGCCCGGCTCGTTTCGGTCGAGACCAACGGGCTCAGCCAACCCGAGCCGAGGCGAGCAAACCGAGATCAGCCGGCTCCGATCGGAGGGCTCTGCCGGGCTCAGCCCAGCGTGCGCCAGGAGCTCAGGAACATCAGCGCCGAGACAATCGTGGGGATCGCGGTCCAGGTCACCTCGGCGAGCCGTGACCGCGTCGCCCCGGCGCGTTGGCGGAGCACGGCAAGCAGGATGGCCGCCTCGAACACGAAGAACAGCACCGCCCCCGCGCCGAGCGCAGCCCCGTATGTCCAGGCGCTTCCGTGCCCGCCCACCAACCGGTCGATTGCGACCACGGCGAAGAGCAGGGTCAGGTAGGTGATCGAGAGCCGGAAGAGCGACATCGCCCGGCGGAGGTCCGGCCTCCGTCGGAGCCGGAGCGCCTCGGCAACGAAGAGCCCCCCGAGCACCACCGCCGCGATGAGATAGAGGTTGCCCAGCCGGGCGGCCGGGTACAGCAGGAGGCTGACCCCGACCAGCACGACCGAGTAGAGCACGATATGGCGGGTGGTCTCGGGCACCCCGCGTGCGACGGGGAGCATCGGCACGCCGGCCGCGGCATAGTCGTCGGAGTAGCGCAGCGCGAGGGCCCAGAAGTGGGGCGGAGTCCAGTAGAAGACGATGGCGAACATCACCAGCGCGGGGATCTCGACCTGCCCCCGCACCGCCGCCCACCCGACCAGGACCGGCACCGCCCCTGCGGCGCCCCCGATCACGATGTTGGACGGCGTCGACCGCTTCAGCCAGATCGTGTAGACGAACACGTAGAACAGAATCGCCGAGACCGCAAGCGACGCCGCCAGGAGATTCACGGTCAGCGTCAGCCACACCAAGGCGACCACTGACAGCACGATGCCGAAGCGCAGCGCCTTGACCGCTTCGACCTGGTGGGTCGGCAGCGGCCGGTTCGAGGTCCGCTCCATCCGCTCGTCGATGTCGCGGTCGAGGTAGCAGTTGATCGCGTTCGCCCCACCGGCGGCCATTGCTCCGCCCACCAGCGTGGCAAGGACGAGCCCGGCCGGGGGCCAGCCCCCGGCGGCTGCGATCATCGCGGGGACGGTCGTGATCAGCAGCAGCTCGATGACCCGCGGCTTCGTCAGCGCGAAGTAGGCCTTGAGGGTAGCGGCGACGCCCGCGACCGGCTGGGCAGCCGGCGCCGGCTCGGCCGCAGCGGTCCGCCGGTAGGCCGCGACCGCGAAGGCCAGCGTCGCCGCCCAAAGCATCGCCCCGAGCGACACATGCGTCACCATGGCGGCGGGTGCGAGCCGGGTGAGCACGTTCAGCCCGCCGGCAAGCACCTGTGCGATCCACAGCCCCAGTGAGGTGTGGGCGAGCGCAACCAGCACCCGGTCGCGCGGGGGCCGCATGGCCCGGATTGCCATGACGACGATCAGAACACCCAGGGCGAGGGCCCCCAGACGGTGGACGTAATGGATCAGCGGCGTTGAGGCGAAGTCCCTGGGGAACACGCTGCCGGCCATCAGGGGCCAGTCCGCGAACGCAAGCGATGCCTTCCACTGGACCACGACTGCGCCGACGAGCGCGACCGAGAACGACCCGGCCGCCGCGGCGACGCCCAGGCGCGCCAGCGGTCCGAGCCGGCCCCGGCGACCGAGCGCCGCGTTCACCGCCACGAGGACCAGGAGCCCGAGCAGCACAAGCGAGGTGCCGAAGTGCAGGGCGACGAGATGCGCCTTCAGCTCCTCGCGGACCACGAGCCTGCCCAGGCCTCCCTGGAAGATGACCACGATCAGCGCGCCGAAGGAAGGCCAGAAGATCGATGGCGAGGACCGGTAGCGCACCCACGCCACGATGGCCAGCGCAAGGACGAGGATCCCCGTCACCGATGCGGCGAGGCGGTGCGAGTACTCGATGATGGCGTGCGGGTCGAGCGGGGGGAGCAGGCGGCCGTGGCAGCGGGGCCAATCGGGACATCCGAGCCCGGAGCCGCTCGCCCGCACGAGCCCCCCCACGGTGATGAGCACCAGCGCCGCGAGCACGGAGGCGACGGCGAGGCGTCGGAACCCGCGGGTCACGGGATCCTCCGCGTGCGAGCTGGGGATCGTCGGTTGGCGTCTCCCGCGCTGCGCGGGTCGGCGCCTAGGTGGACGACGCCCTCCCCTTCATCGTGGGATGGACGTCGCACTGGAAGTAGTACTCCCCCGGCCCCGGAGCGGCGAACGTGTACTGCTTGGACACGGGACCGGTCACGATGTCGCCCCGGAAGACGTTCTCGCCGCTCGCATCGGCGCCCCTGAAGAACGAGATGTTGTGCGGCACGGGCTCGCCGTTGGTGAACTTGATGCTCACCTGCCCGGACGAGGGGAGGGTGAGCTCCGACTTGTCGAACCGGATGTTGTTGGCGGTGATCGCCAGCGCCTTCGAGACCGGCTTGCCGCCGCCCTCCCCCTGCGCCTCGACGATCACGGTGCCGCTCATGTTCGGGTGGACGGCGCAGTAGAAGTAGTAGCTCCCCGGTGCCGGCGTGTCGAAGCTGTAGGTCTTGGTCGCCTTCCCGTTGAAGAGCTCCCCCTGGAACACCTGCTTGCCACCCGGGGCCGTCCCCTCGACGATCACGATGTTGTGCGGCGTGCCGACGTCGTTGTTTGCGAACCGGATCGTGGCTTTCCCATCCGCGGCGAGGTGGAGCTCCTTCTTGTCGAAGGCGATGTTCTGCGCCGCCACCTCGACCACGACCGGCTTCGCCTCCTCCTTCGGTTCTTCGACGGGGATCACGCCGAGCGCAGCCGCGGCGCCGACCGCGATCGGGGCGCCGAGGACCACGAGGATGCCGAGCCCTCCGACCGCACCGAGGGCGGGCCGCAGGGCGAGGACCGTGAACACCCCGAGCAGGTTGACGGCGGTGAGCAGCGCAATCGCGATCGCCACCTCGCCCGGGACGTTGAGCAACACCTGGGCGAAGCCGACGACCAAGACTCCCATGCCGATCAGAATCCCGACCGGGATGGCAACCGGGAGAACCACTCGCTCGCGAACCTCGCTCATTCCTGACCTCCCACACGGTTGAGCTCACGCTCGACCCGCTGCCACTCGAGCACGTCGGGCTGCTCGGGGCGTTCTTCCCTGCCCGACCACCGGAAGAAGAGCAGGGCGATCACGGCCCAGAGGATCATCCCGCCACCCAGCTTCATGATCAGACCGGCCACCCGCAGGTCGTCCACCACCGAGATGCCGAAGACGCGTGGGATGGTCTCATAGAAGTGGTAGATCGGCGTGTCGGTGAAGGTGAGAAACGACGCCGGGACCGTCGGCACGATCGTCTGCAGGAACAGGTAGAGCATCTGGGCGGGGTACGAGATGCGCGGAAGCTCCGGGAGGGGGGACAGGACCGGCCACCACATGACGAGCCCCGCAAAGCTGAGGATGCCGTGCGAGAGGATGTGGAGGGGCTCGTTCCGCAGCGTGCCGTCGACCACCACCGGCCAGTGCGAGAACACCAGCACCGCGTTGAAGAACAGCAGCGCGGGGACCGGCCGGGTGATCCGCCGGGCGATCCACATCACGGGCGCCTGCCGCAGCAGCCGCCGGGCCAGCCAGTGCGGGGTGCCGGCGAGGATGAGGGCCGGGGCGATCAGCATGAGCAGCATGTGCTGGACCATGTGGGCGAGGTAGAGGTAGCGCTCGGCGAGCTCGTGCATCGGCCAGTCGACCGCCGCCCACAGCGCCAGCACGCCGAGCGAGAACATCGTCATCTGCGCGCGGCTCGCGGGGCGCTCCCCGGGCTCGACGTAGCGCGGGCCGATGCGCCTGAGCGCGAAGAGGTAGGCCGCCTCCAGCCCGGCGATGGCGAGCCAGATGTCGGCGTGCGGGTGCCACGCCCAGGGAGATGGTGCCGCCTCGGTCAGCGTCACGCGCCTACCTGCTGACGAAGAAGATGCCGAATGTTCCCAGCACGATGGCGTAGACGCCGAGTGCCAGGACGATCCCGACGACGAACAGCCGGCGGAACATGCGGCTGTCGAACTTCAGGTGCATGAACCACAGGACGACCATCGTGAACTTCACGACAGAAAGCAGAAGCAGGGCGTAGGGCAGCACCTTGCGCAGGCCGGAGACGTAGTAGATGGCGACCTCGGCCGCGGTGACGGCCGCGAGAAAGATCGCGACCTTGACGTACTCGAGCTCGCTCGGGTGACCCTCGGCGTGCTCCGCGGGATTCCCGTGGCTCTGCTCCATCTCCGACCCCTCCGCCACCGCTATCTCCCGGGAATCAGGTAGACGACCGTGAAGATCACGATCCACACGATGTCGACGAAGTGCCAGTAGAGCCCCACGAGCTCCACCCTGAGGGCGTCCTCCCTGGGAAGCCGGCCGAGCCGTGAGAAGGCGACCAGAGAGGCCAGCATGAGGATGCCGACGGTCACGTGCGCGCCGTGGAAGCCGGTGAGGACGAAGAAGCTGCTGCCGAACGGGCTCGTGGAGAGCGTGAGGCCCTCCTTGACGAACGTAGTGAATTCGAAGACCTGCCCTCCGATGAAGGTCATCCCCAGGGTGGCGGTGGCGAGCAGCCACAGCCGCAGCCGCCTGTGCTCGCCCCGCTGGATCGCCGCGAGGGCCAGCACCATCGTGAGACTGCTCATCAGCAGGACGAACGAGCTGACCGACGTGTAGGGGATGTCGTAGATCTCGTGCGGCTTCGGGCCGCCCTCGGTGCGTCCCCGATACAGGAGGTAGGTGGAGATCAGCGCGCCGAAGAAGAGGCACTCGGAGCCGAGGAAGGCCCACATCGCCACCTTGCGGTTGTCGAGGCCCGTGGCGGTCTCGTGGCCGCCGGCCCCGTGGGCCTCGTGGATCGCTGCTTCCTGCATGCGCCCGCTCCTCCCCTACTCCGCCTGCGGCTCGAGCACCCACCCGTAGAACCCGGCCAACAGCACCACGACCCCGACGATGATCCCGGGAAGCGCCTTGAACATCACCCCGTAGGCCAGGATCGGGAGCCCGAGGGCGGCGGCCAGCGGCCAATATGAGGGATCCGGCATGTGGATCCCGTGCCCGGTGTGTCCATGTTGAGGTCCATGGCCGGCGTCCGGCGAGCCGCCCGTTGGAACCGGTACGGGCCGGCCCATCTTGTCCTCGGAGTACTTCCGGTGCCACAGCTCGTCGCGGGCGTGCACCAGCGGAATCTCGTCGAAGTTGTGTTCCGCCGGCGGCGAGGTCGTCGTCCACTCCAGCGTCCGGGCATCCCACGGGTCCGTCCCGACCGGCTCCCCGGCGCGCTTGCTGCGGGTCCAGTTCAGGATGAACACGAGGAACGAGGCCGCGATCAGGAAGGCCCCCACCGTGGAGACCATGTTCCACAGGTCCCATCCGTAGCCCGCATCCCATCGGTAGATCCGGCGCGGCATCCCCTGGAGCCCGAGGATGTGCATCGGGGCGAAGGTGAGGTTGAAGCCGACGAACATCGTCCAGAAGTGGAGCTTGCCGAGCCCCTCGCCCATCAGCCGGCCGTACAGCTTCGGGAACCAGTAGTACATGCCGGAGACGAGCCCGAAGATCGCCCCGCCGAACAGCACGTAGTGGAAGTGGGCGACGACGTAGTAGGTGTCGGTCTGCTGGTAGTCGTGCGGCACGAGGGCATGGGTGACCCCCGACAGCCCTCCGATCACGAACATGGCGACGAAGCCGACCGAGAAGAGGAGCGGCGTTTTGTGGCGGATCGAGCCGCGCCACAAGGTCGAGATCCAGTTGAAGATCTTCACCCCGGTGGGGACGGCGATGAACATGGTGGACAGGGCAAACGCGGTGTTCGCGGCCGGGCCGAGCCCGACGGCGAACATGTGGTGCGCCCACACGCCCCAGCCCATGAAGCCGATGGCGATGCCCGAGAACACCACCGCCGAGTACCCGAACAGAGGCTTGCGCGAGAAGACCGGAAGGACCTCGGAGACGATCCCCATCGCCGGCAGGATCAGGATGTAGACCTCCGGATGGCCGAACAGCCAGAACAGGTGCTGCCAGAGCACCGGATCGCCTCCGCCAGCCGGGCGGAAGAAGTTGGTGGCGAAGAGGCGGTCGAAGGTGAGCTGGAAGAGGGCCACCGCGATCACCGGCATCGCGAAGAGGAGCAGGAACGAGACCACCAGCGTCATCCACACGAAGACCGGCATCCGCATCATGGTCATGCCGGGTGCCCGCATGTTGATGATCGTGGTGATGAAGTTCACGGCCGCGGCGATCGAGGCGATCCCGAGGATCTGGAGGCCGAGACCGTAGAAGGTCATGCGGTTCCCCTCCTCGAGCACCGACAACGGTGCGTACCCGAACCATCCGCCATCGGGGGCCCCGCCGAGCAGGAAGCTCGAGTAGATGAAGAGCCCCCCGAAGAGGAACGCCCAGTAGCTGAAGGCGTTCAGGCGCGGGAAGGCGACATCGCGGGCGCCGATCATCAGCGGGGTCAGGTAGTTGAAGAAGGCGGCCGACATCGGCATCACGACGAGGAAGATCATCGTGATCCCGTGCATCGTGAAGATCTGGTCGTAGGCGTCCGCCGACAGCACCTTCCCGTTCGGCCCGGCCAGCTGGGCGCGGATGAGCAGCGCCTCTACGCCACCGACGATGAAGAAGAAGAACGAGGTGTAGCCGTACAGGATGCCGATTCGCTTGTGATCGACCGTGGTGAGCCAGCTCACCAATCCGGTCTTCGCCGTGGGCCGGCGGAAGAGACCCGCCTGCTCCCGCGCGGTTACCGTCGCCATTGGTGCCGCCCCCCTCCAATCCCGGGTTCCACCGTCACAGAGCATACCGAGGCCGCCCGCGCCGGAGTCGTCACTCGAGCCCCCGCAGGTAGGCCATCAGGGCGTCGACCTCCTCGTCTGTGAGCTTCAGGTTCGGCATCTTCGATCCCGGCTTCTCCTCGGGCGGGTTGCGCAGCCATGCCTCGAGATCGCCGGGGAAGTCCAGCGTCGCCCCGGCGATCGTAGTGCGTGACGCGACATGCGTCAGGCTCGGTCCCACCTTGCCGACGGCGGGGGTGCCCTCGACGACATGGCACGTCGAGCAGGCCGCTCCCCCCGCGAACTGTCCGGTGAGGAACAGCTCCTTCCCCTTCATCGCGAGGGGATCGGTGGGCTCGACGGCCGGGTCGGCCTGCGCCTCCGCCCAGGCGTCGAAGTCGTCCTGCGTCATGGCAATGACCTTGAGGCGCATGTTGGCGTGGGACAGGCCGCAGTACTCAGCGCACTGCCCCAAGTACTCGCCGGGCTCCTCGGCGATGAGGGTCAGGTGGTTCTTGCGTCCGGGCACCACGTCCTGCTTCCCAGAGAGCCTCGGTACCCAGAACGCGTGGATGACGTCCTCGGACTCGAGGGTGACCAGAACCGGCCGATCGATCGGAATGTGGAGCTCGTTTGCGCCGATGAGTGGCCTGTCGGGACTGGGGCCGAGGTCGGGGTACTGGTACTCCCACCACCATTGGTGGGCCTTCACGGTCACCTCAAGGACGTCCCCGGAAGGCCGCTTGGCAAACTCGAAGATCTTGGCGATGGTCGGCACGGCCACCACGGCCAGGATCGCCGCCGGGATGATCGTCCAGATCACCTCGACCGGGGTGTGGCCGTGGGTCTGGACCGGCGCGTCCTTGTCGGACCGCTGGCGGTACCGGAGCACGAAGAACAGCAGCGCCCCCTCGACGATGACGAAGATCGGCACCACCGCCGCCCAGAAGACCGTCTTGAACAGCGAGTCGGCACTGCGAGCGAGGGGGCCGGCCGGGTCGAGGGCGTCCTGGGGAGCATTGCGGGCACAGCCCGCCAGGACCATGAGCAACGCAACGAGGAGCGCCGGCAGCCATACCCGCGCTCGCTTGCCCCCGGTCTCCTCTCGCGCCCAGGAGGGCCGTGCGGGAGATCGCGGGGGGCAAAAGGAGATGCTTCGCCGTCGAAGCCCTTTCACCAGGCCCGGATGCTAACAGAGCGAGAGCGGTGTGCGCTGGCCCCCGGGGGGAGCCCGGGCACGAGCCGACTAATGCCGCGGCGATCGTACACTACGCCTCATGCACCGCCGGGACTTCCTGCGCAACGTCGCCCTCGGGGCCGGAGCCCTCGCCGTTCCGGGTCTCCTCTCGGCATGCCGCCGCGCCGCCCGGACTTCCGGGGCACAGGTCCCGCCCGGCTTCTCGGGCATCGTGAAGGACCTCGACCGCTCCGCCGACCCCGGGCTGGAGGTCTTGCTCGCCGGCGGGGAGTTCATCCGCTCCGACCGCCAGCGCATCACGCTCGGTCTGGTGACGAAGGAAAACCGCCTCTTCGAGGTGATCGACGCCCGGCTCTGGCTGGGACGTCAGGGAAAGGTCGACGGCCCGCTGCCGCTCACCTTCCACCGGTTCGCCGGCGCAGAAGAGCATGGACACGAGGACTCCGCCCCGGCGACGGGCTTCTACGATCTCTTCGCCAGCCTGCCGGACGAGGGGGTGTGGGACCTCCTCGTGCACGCCCAAGGGGCTGGACAGAGCCTCTACGGGTTCAAAGCCCTGCAGGTCGGGCCGCCGAGGGTCCCGCCTCCCGGGACGGCGGCCGTCGCCGTCCCGACGCCGACCTTCGACGACGCAAGGGGGGTCGCCGCCGTCTGCACCCGCGAGCCTCCCTGCCCCATGCACGCAGTCAGCCTCGATGCGGCGGTGCGAGCCGGAATGCCGACGGTGCTCGTGGTCGCCACCCCGAAGTTCTGCCTCTCGCGCATGTGCGGGCCGACCGTGAACGAGGTGATCGCGGCGTACGAGGGCGGCAAAGACCGGGCGACCTTCGTCCACGCCGAGGTCTTTCGCGACCCGAACGGCCAGCAGCTCTCGCCCACGATGGAGGCGTGGCATATGGAGAGCGAGCCCTGGACGATGGTGATCGACGCCTCGGGAACGATCCGCGAGCGGTTCGAGGGGCCGGTCGTGACCGCCGAGGTTTCCGAGGCCCTCCAGAAGGTGCTGTGAGCGCTGCCACAGACTGACGAGTCGCCCGGCCCCGTTCTCGAGGAGCTGAAAGGGCTCCTCGAGGCCTCGCTCGGAGCCTTCCTCGAGCGCCGGCGTGCCGACCTTCCGGCGGATGCCATGCCGCTTCTGGACGAGGTGACGCGGGCGGTGGCGTCCGGCGGCAAGCGCCTCCGGCCAGTCCTGTGTTACTGGGCCTTTCGGGGAGGAGGCGGCCGGCATTGCCCGGAGATCCTCGCCGCGGCCGGGAGCCTCGAGCTGCTGCACACCTTTGCCCTCCTCCACGACGACCTGATGGACCGCGCCACGGTGCGGCGAGGGAAACCCGCCGCCCACCTCCGGCTCGCCACCGAGTTGTCCGCGGCCGGCCGCGCCGACGCGGAGCACCTCGGCCTTTCCATCGCCATGCTTGCCGGCGACCTCGCACTCGTGCTCTCCGATGCGATGTTCACGTCCTCAGGATTCGGTCCGGAGGCCGTCACCCGGGCCTTCGTGCCGCTGAACGAGCTGCGGATCCGCACCGCCGCAGGGCAGTACCTGGACGTCATCATGGCGGGGACCTCCTTCTCCGACGTGGATGCCGCTCTGCAGATCGCGCGTCTCAAGACCGCGAGCTACACGGTCGAGGGGCCTCTCCTCGTCGGCGCCGCGCTCGCCGGGGCGAGCGCATTGACGGCCGAGGCGCTCGGGCGTGCGGGATCGTCGCTGGGGGAGGCCTACCAGCTGCGGGACGATGTCTCGGGAGTCTTTGCCGCACCCGCAGAGACGGGCAAGAACGGCGTCTCCGACCTCCGCCAGGGGAAGCCGACGCTGCTGCTCGCCGAGGCGTACGCGCGCGCCGCCCCCAACGAGCGGAAGCTCTTGCATCGGACGGTCGGCCATGCCGCCGCCGGGGAGGACGATCTCGACCGGGTCAAGGCCGTCATCCGTGCGACCGGCGCCCTCGCCGCCGTGCGCGCTCGGATCGATGCCCTGGTCGCGGCGGCGCGGGAGGCCCTGTCGTCGGCCGCCCTGGCCGATCCGGCCGCAGCGGCGCTCACGGCGATCGTGGCGGGGCTCACGACCGGCTCGCTTCCCGGGTAATCCTCCGGCCCGCGCGCGGGAGCGGGGGCCGTTGCCGGCCCCCGCTTTCAAATCGTCGGACTCCGAGGTGCCGAAGTTGGCGCGAATGAGTCAAGTTTTGGGACGAGACCGACCGGGGCGCACCTCAAGCGGGGCCCGGCAGGCGCCGAGCAGAGCGAAGGCCTGCCGGCATTGGACGACGCCGGCGAAGCCTCGGCTCGCCGAGCGAGGCCCGGCAGGCAGAGCGAAGCGAGGGCCTGCCGGCATAGAGGACCGCGGCCGGAGGCTCGGCTCGCCGAGCGGGGCGAGGCGGGCCGACATTGAGGACCGCGGCCGGAGGCCCGGCTCGCCGAGCGGGGCCCGGCAGGCAGAGCGAAGCGAGGGCCTGCCGGCATAGAGGACTGCCGGCGAAGCCTCGGCTCGCCGAGCGGGGCCCGGCAGGCAGAGCGAAGCGAGGGCCTGCCGGCATAGAGGACTGCCGGCGAAGCC
>JBOGWP010000146.1:0-6418 GCA_050693875.1 Actinomycetota bacterium | reverse complement strand
AGTCAAGTTTTGGGACGAGACCGACCGGGGCGCACCTCAAGCTGGGCCCGGCAGGCGCCGAACGGAGGCCCTGCCGGCATAGAGGACTGCCGGCGAAGCCTCGGCTCGCCGAGCAGGGCGAGGCGGGCCGAGATTGAGGCGGGCCGACATTGAGGACCGCGGCCGGAGGCTCGGCTCGCCGAGCGGGGCGAGGCGGGCCGACATTGAGGACCTCGGCCGGAGGCCGCCCCTTGCCTCTCTGGCCCGTAGCGGGGAGCGAAGCGACCCGTTAGGGGGAGTCCGCCCTGCATAGAATGCGGGGGTGGCGGCGGATTTCCGGGAGCGTATCGGGAGGCATCCCCGGTGCATCGAGGCGTTCGAGACGACTCGGCGCGCCGCGTCGGGACGTGGCGTCCTGTTGACCCTCGCCCTTGTGGTCGTCGTTCTTGCCACTGCATGCAATGGAGGCCGCGAGGAGAAGCCGAAACCCAAACAGAGCGCGGCCGCGCCGGCGACCAGCCCCCCGAGCGTCCTCACAGCCCCCCAGCCGGAAGGATCGGCATGTGCTGCGCCGGTCCTTGCTCCCGCCCACCTTCCCGGTGGGATGAACGAGGTCTTCCAGGACTACATCATCTCCGCGGAGTGGTGGCGAACCTGGGCCAGGGGGGATTCGTGGGTTCAGGTGCTCGGCGGCATCGACGAGGCGCCGCCGGCCGGAAGGAGCAAGACCGAAACCGTTCGCGGGAGCCAGGCCACCTACGGGCCCGTTCCGCGCTCCTCCCCGCAGGTGCTGCTGCTCGACTGGGAGGAGTCGACCGGCTGCGGCACCAAGCGCTACGGCGTGGCGTCGAGCGGCGTCGGAGAGGCGGAGCTGCTCCAGGTGGCCGGATCGCTCGCGGCGGGGTAGCCGTCCGGTGATGTCAACGACGATCGAGATCGTGTGGACCGGGAGGATCGCATGACCGAAGGCCTCAACGAGGCCGGCGTCGAGCCACCGCAGATCGTCGTGTGGAGCGACTACATCTGACCCTTCTGCTATGTGGCGCTGGAGCGCGCCGCGTGGCTCGAAGAGCGGTACCGCGCGCGCATCATCTGGGAGCCGTACGATCTGCATCCAGAGCATCCGCCGGAGGGCGTGGTGCGCGATGAGATCGAGGCGAGGTATCCCCCCGGCTTCGGCGACCGCCTCCGGACGTTGATCGAGAGCGCCTCGCTCAGCTACCAGCGCCCCGACCGGTCCCCGAACTCCCTTCACGCCCTCGAGCTCGCCGAGCTGGCTCGCGAGCGTGGCAGGTTCAAGGAGATGCATCGCACGCTCTTCCTGTCGTACTGGTCGAAGGGGATCGACATCGGCTCGGACCGCGCGCTCGTCGAGATCGGCGTCGCCGCAGGCCTCGACAAGGTGGAGATCCACGAGGTCCTCCGCGACGGGCGGTACCGGGAGGCGATCCGGCTCTCGACCGAACGGGCACATGCCATCGGCGTCAACGGCATCCCTGCCTGGGTGATAGATTTTCGGGTCATGCTGCTGGGAGCGCATCCGCATGGGGTCTTCGACGAGGCGCTGGCCGGTCTCGGCCATCGTCCCCATGCTGCTCCGGCTGAGTAGCTCAAGCCTTCTCCTCTCAGCCACCCACTAGACTCGGAGAGGCTCCATGCGACGCATCGACCTTCGATCCGATCCGACCGCCGACATCCCACGGCCCGATCCGGGAGCCGAGCCGCTCGACGCGGTGCGGAGGGTGCTCGAGAAGGTCCGCAGCGAGGGCGACGCGGCGCTGCGGGAGCTGACCGAACGCTTCGACGGCGCCCGCCTCGCCGGTCTCCGGGTCGACCCTGCCGAGATCGCAAACGCCGCCGCGACGGCGCCTTCGGACCTGCTCGACACGCTGACCGAGGCGGCGGCGCGGATCCGCGCGGTGTCCGAGCACCAGGCGCTGGAGCCCTGGCGGGCCGAGATCGGGGGAGGCATCGTCGGGGAGACCGTGCACGCGGTCGAGCGAGCCGGCATCTACGTGCCCGGAGGGCGAGCGGCGTACCCCTCGTCGGTGCTGATGTGCGCCGTCCCAGCAAAGGTGGCCGGCGTGGGCTCGGTGGCCCTGTGCACCCCGCCCGCACCGGACGGTTCGGTGCCACAGGCGACGCTCGCGGCGGCACACATCGCGGCCGTCGACGAGGTCTACCGCATCGGGGGAGCGCAGGCGATCGCGGCGATGGCGTTCGGCACGGAGTCGATCCGCAAGGTCGACGTGATCGTCGGGCCGGGCAACCTCTACGTGGCGCTCGCCAAGCGCGAGGTGGCCGGGCTCGTGCAGATCGACTCCATCGCGGGCCCGAGTGAGATCGCCGTCGTCACCGGCCGGGCCGATCCCGCGGTGCTCGCCGCCGACCTCATCGCGCAGGCCGAGCACGGCCCCCACGGCTCCTTCCTGCTCATCACCTGGTCGGACGCGCTGGCCGACGAGGTCGGGGAGGCGCTCGAGAAGACGATGGCCGAGATCGCGGCCACCGACGACCTGCGCGATGCGCTCGAGGAGGGCACGGTCGCCGTGCTGGTCTCCGGGCCGGAGCAGGCGCTCGACGCGGTGAACCGGTTCGCCCCCGAGCACGTCGAGCTCATCTTCGACCACGCCGAGCGGGCCCTGGGCCGCCTGACCAACGCCGGCGCCGTGTTCGTCGGGCCGTGGTCGCCGGTCTCGCTCGGCGACTACCTCGCCGGCAGCAACCACGTCCTGCCCACCGCCGGGGCGGGGCGCCACGCGTCGGGGCTCCGCACCTCGCACTTCCAGAAGGCGACCGCCTTCGTGGTCTACGATCGGCCCGGACTCGAGCGCGCCCTTCCGTTCGTCCGGAGCTTCGCCGCCGCCGAGGGGCTCCCGAACCACGCCCGGGCCCTCGAGGTCCGCCTCTTGGACGGGAAGGCGCCGTGACCGACCCCGAGCTCCGCCAGCGCCTCGGGGCCCGTTCGGATCTTGCCGACCTGCTGCCCTACCGGGCTCCGCAGCTCGACGCGGCGGTGCGGCTGAACGTCAACGAGAGTCCCTATCCGCCGCCGGAGACCTTCATGCGCGCGCTCGCCGACCGGATCACGGCGCTGCCCCTGCACCGCTATCCGCCCCGCGACTTCCCGGAGCTGCGCGACCGGCTCGCCGTGTACCTGGGGACGTTGAGCGACCGGGTCTGGGTGGCCAACGGATCCAACGAGATCATCCTGCAGCTCGTCCTGGCGTTCGGGGGAGCCGAGCGGAAGGCCCTCACCTTCGAGCCGACCTACGGGATGCACTCGCACATCACCCGGGTGAGCGGCACCCGCCCGCTGCGGGGCCGCCGCAACCCCGATTACAGCCTCCACCTCGAGGCGACGGTGCAGGCAATCCGGATTCAGGAGCCCGACATCGTGTTCCTCTGCTCGCCGAACAATCCGACCGGGAACGTGGACCGGGAGGAGGATCTGGGGGCGATCTGCCACGCCGCGCCCGGCCTGGTGATCCTCGACGAGGCCTATGCGGAGTTCTCGGGGGGGTCGATGATGCGCCTGGTCGAGGACCACGAGCAGCTCGTGATCGTGCGGAGCTTCTCGAAGGCCTGGCGGATGGCCGGTGCGCGGATCGGGTACCTGATCGCCCACCCCTGGGTGATCGAGCAGGTCTTCAAGGTGCGGCTGCCCTACCACCTCTCGATGCTCACGCAAGCGGCGGCGCTGACCGCGCTCGACCATGCCGCCGAGCTCGCCTCGACGATCGTGACGCTGCGGCACGAGCGGGAGCGGCTGTGGCGCGAGCTGTCGACCACCCGCGGCATCGTGGCGTTCCCCAGCCAGGCCAACTTCGTGCTCTTCCGCTGCGAGGCCAAGCCGGCCGATGACGTGTGGCAGCAGCTGCTCGACCGCGGCGTGCTGGTGCGCAACTTCACCGATGTCGTCGGCTGCGAGGGCTGCTTGCGCGTCTCCGTCGGCACCTCGGAGCAGAACGAGAGGTTTCTCGACGCGCTGTTCGAGGTGCTGTCCCGATGAGACCCCGAGGCGCCCCCGCATGATGGTGCGACGGGCTGAGGTGGAGCGCGCCACCCGAGAGACGAGCGTGCGCGTCCTCCTCGACCTCGACGGGGCCGGCGAGACGAAGATCTCCACAGGGGTGGGCTTCTTCGACCACATGCTCGACCAGCTCGGGCGCCACGCCGGATGGGATCTCGAGGTCGACGCCGGCGGCGACCTTCACGTCGACTCGCACCACAGCGTGGAGGACGTCGGCATCGCCCTCGGCACCGCGCTCGCCCAGGCGGTCGGCGACAAGCGGGGGATCCGCCGCTACGGCTCGGCGATGGTGCCGATGGAGGAGGCGCTCGTGCTCGCCGCCCTCGACCTGTCCGGCCGCTTCTTCCTCGCCTTCGACGTCGAGGTGCCCGCCGAGCGCATCGGCAACTACGACCCCGAGCTGACCGAGGAGTTCTTCGTGGCCTTCTGCCGGGCCGGAGGGATGAACCTCCACTTGAGGAAGATGGCCGGGAAGAACTCGCACCACATCCTCGAGGCCGCGTTCAAGGCGGTGGCGAGGGCGCTCGCGACCGCGCTCGAGGTCGACCCCCGCCGGGCGCATCAGATCCCCTCGACGAAGGGAGTGCTGTGAGAGCAGGCATCGTCGACTATCAGATGGGCAACCTGGCGAGCGTCTCGAAGGCGCTCGAGCGGGTGGGCGTCGAGGCGTTCGTCTCGCCCGATCCGGCGTTGCTCGAGCAGGCCGACCTGATCGTGCTTCCGGGCGTGGGCAACTTCGCCGCCGGGATGAGCCATCTGCGCGAGGGTGGACAGGACTCCTTCGTCAAGGACTGGGCGGGGGCGGGGCGGCCGCTGCTCGGCATCTGCCTCGGGATGCAGCTGCTCTTCGAGCACTCCGCCGAGGGGAACACGGCCGGGCTCGGGGTGATCCCCGGCAACGTCGTCCGTCTCGACGGCCCCCGCAAGGTGCCGCACATGGGATGGAACACGATCCGCTCGGTGGCCTCGCCGCTGTTCGCGCCGTTCGAGGGCCAGCGCTTCTACTTCGTCCACTCCTACATCTGCATCCCGGCCCGGCCGGTTGCCTGCGCGGTGACGAGCTACGGCGAGGACTTCGTCTCGGGCGTCGAGTCGGGACGTGACCTGCCCGGTCATCCCGGAGGGCGTCGAGAAGACGGCGAGGACTTCGTCTCGGGCGTCGAGTCGGGACGGATCGTCGGGGTCCAGTTCCACCCCGAGAAATCCAGTGCGGCCGGGCTGGCGATGCTCGGACGGCTGGTCGAGGAGCTCGATTGAGCCTCACGATCTTCGTGGCGGTCGACGTCGCCGACGGCAAGGTCGTGCGGCTGGTGCGGGGAGAGATGGGGGAGCGCACCGTCTACGGCGACGACGCTGCCGAGGTGGCCGCTCGCTGGGAGGATGCAGGCGCCGAGTGGATCCACGCCGTCGACCTCGACGGCGCCATGGCGGGGCATCCGGTCAACCGCGAGCCACTCGCCCGGCTTGTGCGCCGCGTCGGGATCCCGGTGCAGGTCTCGGGGGGCGTCCGCTCGCTCGAGGCCATCGAGGAGTGGCTGTCGATCGGGGCGGCGCGGGTCTGTCTCGGGACGCGAGCCCTCGAGGAGGGGTTCCTGGCCGAAGCTCTCTCACGCTTCGGCGACCGGATCGTGCCCGCGGTCGACGCCCGCGGAGGCATCGTCCGCGTGGCCGGCTGGCGCGAGGGGGCGGGTGAGCCCGCCACCGACGCGGCGCGTCGCATCGGGCCCTCGGGCGCGGCACGGATGATGTTCACCGACATCGAGCGCGACGGGACCCTGTCAGGGCCGAACGTCCAGGCCACCGAGGAGGTCCTCGCCGCCGCCGGCATCCCTCTGATCGCGTCCGGCGGGGTGTCGGGAGAGGCCGACGTCGCGCGACTCGCCGCCCTCGCGCCGCTCGGCCTCGAGGGCATGATCATCGGGAAGGCGCTCTACTCCGGCGCGCTGACGCTCGACCGTGCGCTGGCTGCGGCGGGGTCGGCTCCCGCTTCCGGCGGAGGCCCGGCAGGTCCCGAGCGAAGCGAGGTCGTGCCGGCAATGAGCGACGCCGCCGGGACGGCTCGCCGAGCGGGGGCGAGGCGGGGCTATATTGAGGACCGCGGCCGGAGGCTCGGCTCGCCGAGCGGGGGCGAGGCGGGGCGACATTGAGGACCGCGGCCGGAGGCTCGGCTCGCCGAGCGTGGCGAGGCGGGCCGACATTGAGGACCGCGGCCGGAGGCTCGGCTCGCCGAGCGGGGGCGAGGCGGGCCGACATTGAGGACCGCGGCCGGAGGCCGCCCCTTGCCTTTCCGGCCTGTGCCGGGGAGCGAAGCGACCCGCTAGGCCACGTCTCCGGTCAGCCGGGGTTCCCCAAAACGGTCGATCTCGAACCAGACCGTGGTCCCGCGGTACTGCGAGGCGCCCCAAC
>JBOGWP010000145.1:0-6661 GCA_050693875.1 Actinomycetota bacterium | reverse complement strand
ATTACAAGCCTGATATTCGACTCGGCCCGGCGCTGCCCTGGCACGCACAGTCCCACCCTGCGATCATCAGGTTCGGATCCCGTACCGACCAGTCATCGAGATCAGGCCGACCTCAGAATGCTGGCTCTGCCAAAACCACGGCACACCACGGATACCGCGCAAGCCCACCTACGCATGCACCAACCTCAGGAGATGACGCGAGAATCGGCGCTAAGGATTTTGCCCCGATTTCCCTCCGGGGCCTCCAAGCCTGCACAATGTGGAGCACAATGCAGGCGGGGAGATTCTCGAGCTTCGGGAAGGAGGGGGAATGCCGATCTACAAGGAGCGCTGGCCGAAGAACGCGCCGCGCCACGTCAAGGTGAGCCTTCGCGGGACGCTGACGCAGTTCGCCCTGAAGGAGGATCCGCAGGAGGAGCAGCCGGCGCAGATGGCCGCGCCACCGGCCGCCAAGCCGCAGCGGCGGCGGAGAGGCTGACCACGTCCTAGATCCGGCCAGAGATCTCGGCGGCGTCAGGCCGCCGAGATGCTTTCTGCGGCGGAACGGTTCCGGAGCGTCTCCGGGGGCTCCCTCGAGTCCCAATCGCACCCGTCTCGACCTTGTTTCCACCGGGTCCGGCCCTATAGTTGGGTGGGGTCAGGGTGATAGGGGTCGGGATGGGTGGGACGACCTTGCAGCAGGTCATTGCCAGTGAGGATCTCCCGCGTCCCCAGGCCCTCTACGCGACCTCGCTCGCCAGGGCGCGGCGGGAGGCGAGCTCGAGCACCGTCGCGGAGCCGGTCATTCGGCGGGTGCGAGTCAACGGCTCGGAGATACTCCTCACCCGGCTGATCGGGGGCCGCGTGGTGGCTTTTGCTCCGAAGTGCCCTCACCAGGCCACGCCCCTCGAGCTGGCCAGCATCTTCGAGGGCAAGATCCGCTGCCCGCGCCACCAGTACCTGTACGACCCTCGCACCGGCGAGAACATCTTCCCGTCGCAAGGGGCGCGTCCGGAGGCGATGTGCAAGCTGCGGCCGGGATATCTCCACGTGTACCGGGTGGAGGAGCACGACGGCTGGATCTGGGTCGAGCCACGGCCACTGCCGCCGCCCGCCACCTACCACCCCGAGCTCGAGGAGTCACCTTCGCCGCCGCGCCGGGACGTGCTCATGCCGGACCTGGGGGGCTCGCCGGAGCCGCCTGCGCCGCCCGCGCCGCCCGCGCCGCCCGCGCCGCCCGTCGAGGACATCGAGGCGGTCGAGGGGGAGGAGTTCGAGCTCGTCCTCCCGACGCAGCTCGTCCCGGCCTGCCTCTGGCGTTTGGACTGCCCCGACGGGCTGGTCGAGCTCGTCTCGCAGGCCTTCGACGTGGAGGAGAAGCGGTACCGGCTTCGCCTGTCAGCTCCCCGTGCCGGGGAGCTGACCTTCCGCTGCATCTACGCCCGCCCCTGGGACCGGGCACCGAAGGACACCCGGACGTTCTCCCTGCGGATCCGTGCTCGGGGCTGAACCCCTCGGGGTTTGCGGGCTCAAGGTTTTCGCTGGTACGGCCGAATGTTCTTGCGGAGGGGTGCCCGCGGGGGCACCGGCGAGGCATGCCCGATGTCAAGGGGGATGGCGGGATGCTTCGGCCTCCTATGGTTGTTCCGATCGCGGGGAATTGGCTCGGTCCACGTAAGGAGACCCACATGAAGTCACGCCGCCTGCTGTCGCTGACCGCGCTTGCCGTCCTGACCGTCGCCGCCTTCGCCCCGGGGGCGGGCGCGAACAACTCGTGGGGCAGCTTTCACTGGGCCCGGACCGCAAACCCCTTCACGCTCAAGGTCGGCGACAACGTCGGGTCCGCCTGGGACTCGACCTTGAACACCACCGTGTCCGACTGGACCGAGTCCACCGTCCTGGACCTGAGCAAGGTCACGGGACAAGCGACGACCAAGCGCTGCCGGGCCACCTCCGGGCGGGTGGAGGTCTGCGCCGCGAACTACGGCTACAACCAGTGGCTCGGGATCGCCCAGATCTGGGCGACCGGGAATCACATCACCAAGGGTTCGGTGAAGATGAACGACAGCTACTTCAACACCTCCACCTACAACACGACCGCCTGGCGGAACCTGGTGATGTGCCAGGAGGTGGGCCACATCCTCGGCCTGGGCCATCAGGACGAGATCTTCGACAACCCGAACCTCGGCACCTGCATGGATTACACGAACAACCCCGGGACGAACCAGCACCCCAATCAGCACGACTACGACCAGCTGGAGACGATCTACACCCACCTCGATTCGTTCACGACGCTCGACACCTCGTCAGGAGCCGCGACGCCCGCGGCGGCCGACGACGAGACGCCGGGGAGCTGGGGCCGGGCCATCCGGACGACCGACGACGGCACCCCGATCGTCTTCGTCCGTGAGCTCGGCGCGGGCCAGCGCCTCTTCACCTTCGTGGTCTGGACGGTGGAGGCCCACCAGGCCGGCGTGAGGTAGCCTGCCGGTTCGCAGTCTGGCCGCTCAGGGGGAGGCGTCGCCGAACGCCGCCACGCCGCCCCCGATCGCCACGATCCGGTAGCCGCGTCCGGTCGCAGTCGCGCCGATCCCGGTGATCTGAGCAGCCCGCGCCGGGGCCGAGCCGAAGAATCCCGCATCACCGAAAGCGAAGATCCCGCCGTCGGAGGCAACGCACCAGTACCCGCGCCCCGACGGCGTCGCCGCCATGCCGGTGATGGGGCGGTTGAGCCGGAGCGACCCGGTCGATCCATAGAACCCCGCGTCGCCGAAGGCGAAGATCCCCCCATCCGATGCGACGAGCCAGTACCCGCCTCGCTTGGGCGTCGGGGCCATCCCGACGATGGGGCGGTTGAGCCGGAGCGACCCGGTCGATCCGTAGAACCCCGCGTCGCCGAAGGCGAAGATCCCCCCGTCGGAACCGACGAACCAGTACCCGCTGCCCGAGGACGTTGCCGCCATCCCGACGATGGACTGGTTGAGGGACAGCGACCCGGTCGACCCCAAGAAGCCCGCGTCGCCGAAGGCGAAGACCCCGCCGTCCGAGCCCACCAGCCGGTAGCCGGCCCCCGATGGCGTCGCCGCCGCACCCACGACGAGACGTGCGAGCGGCAGCGTTGCGGCCGTGCCGTGCGAGGCGGCGCCGGCCCGGGCCTCGACGGTACCGAGGCCCGTCACCGTCCAGTAGCCGCCGGCGGGCGAGCTCATCAGCCCGACGACATCGGCACGGATCGGGTCGGCACCGAGCGTGCCTCCATCGCCGACCCACTCCCAGTGCCAGGGCTCGGGACAGGGGCCGCCTCCGGGCGCCGCCCAGCCGGGATGATTCCAGCCGAACCGCCCGGCGTTGGCTCTCAGCCAGAGATAGCCCGGCGACGAGAACGAGGTAATCGAGCCCCGGGCGTCCCGGAAGTCGACCGCCTTGGCCCAGCCGTGCATCGAGCCCCCGGGCTTTCCGGCGCAGGCGCAGTTGCCCCCAGTGCAGGCATTGGTGCGCGCCGAGGCCTGGTCGTCGTACGGCCGGTAGCACTCACCGGCGAGCAACGACACGCCGTCGGCGCGGGCGGCGGCGAGGAGTGCGCCGAGGCTGGGTGCTGCAGCCCGCGCGGCATGGCATCCCGGCTCGACCCTCACAAGGTCGGCCACCTCGAGCCTCCCGTTGTTCCGCCCCGCCAGCGGGGTCGGCCGGTTGTCCGGGCTGACGGCGGCGGTCGAGACGAGCGATCCGGACATCGATGCGGGAGCCCCGGTGGCGGCCTCCGAGCCTGCAACCGGCGCTCCCACCGGACCTCCCACCGGAGCCGAGGGCCGATCCGGCGAACGGCTGGGCGGTGCCGTCGCGGTCTTCGCCGCCGGGCCGCATGCCGAGAGGATCAGGGCGAGCGCCGCCGAGACCGCTATCGGCACGCCGGGCCGGTCGAGCATCGTTGAAGGATAGGCGTTGCGGGCTCGAATACTCTGGAGCATGGATCGCATCCGAATCGCCCTCGCCCAGGTGAATCCCACGGTGGGCGATCTCGAAGGCAACGTGCGGCTGTGCGAGGAGGCGCTCGACGAGGCCCGCCGGCGGGGGGCGGCCCTGGTCGCCTTTCCGGAGCTGGTCGTCACCGGGTATCCCCCGGAAGACCTCGTGCTCAGCACGTCGTTCTTGCGCGACCAGGCGGCCGCTCTCGAAGCTATGGCCGCCTCCGTTCGAGGGATCGGCGCGGTCGTCGGCTTCATCGACTCCTCGGATCAGGTCCGGTACAATGCCGCCGCACTCGTCGTCGACGGACGGGTCGCCGGTGTCTACCACAAACACGTCCTCCCCAACTACGGCGTGTTCGACGAGAAGCGGTACTTCGCACCGGGGGATGGGATCCTGCTGGCCCGCCTGGGCTCCGTCACGATCGGCATCACGATCTGCGAGGACGTCTGGAGCCCGAAGGGTCCGCACCGTGCGTGCCGGGCGGCCGGGGCGGACGTGATCGTCAACCTCAACGGCTCGCCGTATCACCGCGGGAAGGGAGCCGAGCGCCAGCGGCTGATCCTCGAGCGGGTGCGCGAGCTCGGTGCCGCATTCGCCTACGTGAACATGGTGGGGGGTCAGGACGAGCTGGTCTTCGACGGGCAGTCGTTCGTGATCTCCGCCGACGGGCTCGTGCTGGCCCGGGCTGGCCAGTTCGCCGAGGAGATTCTCGTCGCGGACGTCCCCGTTGCCACCCACCCGGTCCCGGGCGCGCTTCGAACGGCTGGTGCTGGAGAAGCGCTCGAGCTCGTGCAAGTGCCGGTCTCGCCGGTCGGCGCGCCTCCTCCCGGAGAGCGCGTTGCGCCGACCCTGTCCCCGCCCGAGGAGGTCTACCGGGCCCTGGCGCTGGGGATCCGGGACTACTGGCTGAAGAACGGCGCGTCCGGTGCGGTGGTGGGGCTGTCGGGCGGGATCGACTCCTCCCTGACGGCGGCGATCGCAGCCGAGGCCCTGGGTGGCGAGAACGTTCTCGGTGTGCTGATGCCCAGCGAGTACACCGCTCAGGAGAGCATCGACTATGCGCTGCGCCTGAGTGCCACCCTGGGTCTCGAGACGCTGACCCTGCCCATCACCGACGCCTACGAGGCGCTCCTGAAGGCGCTCGACCCGGTGTTCACGGGGACGGACTGGGGGATCGCCGAGGAGAACCTGCAGTCACGCGTCCGCGGGATCCTCTTGATGGCGATCTCGAACAAGACGGGCAGATGGGTGCTTTCGACCGGCAACAAGTCCGAGATAGCGACCGGATACTCCACCCTCTACGGAGACATGTCCGGCGGGTATGCCGTGCTGAAGGACGTCCCCAAGACCCTGGTCTACGAAGTGGCCCGATGGTGCAACCGTGACCGTGAGGTGATTCCCCAGGAGGTGCTCGACCGGCTGCCGACCGCCGAGCTTCGGGCCGGCCAGCTCGACACCGACTTGCTCCCCCCCTACGAGCTGCTCGACCCGGTGCTCGAGGCCTACATCGAGGATGCGGCAGGCGCCGACGAGATCGGCCGGGAGGGGTTTGCCGAAGACCTGGTGCGCCGGGTGATCGGCATGGTGGACCGAGCCGAGTACAAGCGCCGCCAGGCGCCACCGGGCGTCAAGGTCACGCTCCGAGCCTTTGGGAGGGACCGGCGGCTTCCGATCACGAACCGATACCACCCGAGCGGATGAGTCGGACAATCAAAAAGCCTGCCTATTCCTGAACAATTCGCAAACCGACCTCGGTGGGTGTAATGTCAACTCTGTCAAAGGAGACAGCCCGGAGTCAGGGAGCCGGGACCCGAAGGGGGGGGAAATGAGGAGGAGGAGCACTGCCGACGAGGACATGGATGTGTACCTGCGGACCGCAGAGGTTGCCCGAATGCTTCACGTATCGCCCAAAACCATCACCCGGTGGGCAAGCGAGGGCAAGCTTCCGTCGGTCCGTACGCTCGGTGGCCATCGCCGCTTCTCGAGGCGGCAGATCGTTGAGCTGACCGAGCGCCTCGCTCGGGAGGGGCTGGAAGCTGTGGGCGGCGAATCCCCTCGCTAACCTCGGCGAGAACGTCAGAAGGGCCGGCGATGAGCCGGCCCTTCGCCATATGGGGCATCCCGAACCTCGAACTGTGTCGACTCCCCGGCCCTCCGTTCGTCGTAACCCGGGTAGCGCCTTTCGCAACCGCGGCGCCGAAGAACGAAGGGGTTCGGCGCAAGGTGGGAGGGGCCCCCGGGGAGGGCAGAGCCCTCCCCGTGAAGGCCGGCGCCACCGTCTCTGCTGTTGAGAAGGGCCGGCTCCGCCGGCCCGACCTCAGTCCGCCGCTACAGGCCAAGGTTTTCTTTTCGGGAGGGGCCCCCGGGGAGGGCAGAACCCTCCCCGTGAGTGCGGCGCCACCGTCTCTGGCTCGTTGAGGAGGGCCGGCTTCGCCGCCCCGACCCGCACCGCGCGGCACGAACCGAGGGTTCTGGGAGGGGCCCACGGGGAGGGCAGAGCCCTCCCCGTGAGTTCCTAGATGTCGTAGTACATGAAGAACTCCCACGGCTGCGGCCGCAGGTTCAGCGCCTGGATCTCCTTCTCCCTCTTGAACTCGATCCAGGTGTCGATGATGTCGGGGGTGAACACCCCCCCGGCAAGCAGGAAGTCGTGGTCCTCCTCGAGCGCGGCGAGGGCCTCGTCGAGCGAGCCGGGGACCTGAGCCACCCGGGC
>JBOGWP010000144.1:0-39569 GCA_050693875.1 Actinomycetota bacterium | reverse complement strand
ACCGCCCCCTGCACCGTCGAACGGGACATGCCCGTTGCCCTGGCGACCAGGGCGACGCCGCCGCGGCCCAACGCCCGAGCCTCCGCCCCGGCGAGGATTCGCCGCTGTCGTTCATCGAGATGGGGCATCACGACGGAGAGCTTTCGGCGCAGCGCCTGCTCCGTGACCTCCACCGGAAGAGGCTACATCACGCCGGGTATGATCGCGCGGCTTGTTAGCTACCACTCCCTAACGGCGGCAGCTTCGAGCCGCGAAGGGGGCGGCGCGCCTCCACGAGCGCACTGGCAACGCCGTGTCGAAGGTGCGGGTGTGATAGGAAGAAGCTCTACGGGAGCTCGGGGCGACCGGGCTGAGAGGGCGCCTGAGGCCGGCGTCGACCGTCCCTACCTGATCCGGGTAATGCTGGCGAAGGGAGAGCCGCGATGAGGGTGCACGATCCTGCAGGTTCCGCTTCGGACGACCATGCTCGGGGAGAGCTGAAGGGCCCCCGGGCTGCCCCCGTCTCCGCCAACGGGGAGTCCCGGATCCACAAGACCTATCAGCAGGGATCCCGGCCCGACATCCGCGTGCCCGCAAGGGAGGTACGGCTGACGACCTCCGGCGACGATCCTGCGACTGCGCACGCGGTCTGCCTCTACGACACGAGCGGGCCCTATACGGATGCCGCCGGCATCGACCTGACGGCCGGCCTCCCCCCGATGCGGGCGAGGTGGATCCGTGAACGTGGCGATGTGGAGGAGTGTGGGTCGGCCCCCGCGGCCGGCGCTCACGGCCGTGCGCGGCCCCCAGTGCGCGGCATCGGGGGGCGCGCCGTGACCCAGATGCACTACGCGCGCCGGGGCGTCGTCACTCCGGAGATGGAGTTCGTGGCCATCCGCGAGGGGGTTTCCCCCGAGCTCGTTCGCGAGGAGGTCGCTGCGGGACGGGCGATCATCCCTGCCAACGTCAATCACCCGGAGAGCGAGCCGATGGCGATCGGCGCCGCGTTTCTCGTGAAGATCAACGCCAACATCGGCAACTCGGCCGTCGTCTCCTCGATCGAGGAGGAGGTCGACAAGATGGTCTGGGCGATTCGGTGGGGCGCCGACACGATCATGGATCTGTCGACCGGCGACGACATCCACGAGACAAGGGAATGGATCATCCGGAATGCTCCCGTTCCGGTCGGGACCGTCCCCATCTATCAGGCCCTCGAGAAGGTCGGCGGCAGCCCCAGCGACCTCACCTGGGAGATCTTCCGCGACACCGTGATCGAGCAGGCGGAGCAGGGCGTGGACTACATGACGATCCATGCCGGTGTGCTGCTTCGCTACGTCCCGCTCACCGCCGTACGGGTGACCGGGATCGTCTCGCGCGGCGGCTCGATCATGGCGGCGTGGTGTCTGGCCCACCACGAGGAGAACTTTCTCCACTCCCACTTCGAGGAGCTTTGTGCGATCTTTCGCGCCTACGACGTCGCCTTCTCCCTCGGCGACGGATTGAGGCCCGGATCGATCGCCGACGCCAACGACGAGGCACAGCTCGCTGAGCTGCGAACCCTCGGCGAGCTGACCGAGATCGCATGGCGCCACGACGTCCAGGTGATGATCGAGGGGCCGGGGCACGTCCCCATGCACAAGATCAAGGAGAACGTCGACCTCCAGCGTGCCTGGTGCCACGACGCCCCCTTCTACACGCTCGGCCCCCTCACCACCGACGTCGCCCCGGGCTACGACCACATCACCTCGGCGATCGGGGCCGCGATGATCGGCTGGTACGGCACCGCGATGCTCTGCTACGTGACTCCGAAGGAGCATCTGGGCCTGCCCAACCGAGCGGACGTCAAGGCCGGCGTGATCGCCTACAAGATCGCTGCGCACGCCGCCGACATTGCGAAGAACCACCCGAGAGCAAGGGAGTGGGACGACGCGCTGTCGAAGGCGCGCTTCGAGTTCCGGTGGGAGGACCAGTTCAACCTCTCCCTCGACCCCGACACCGCGCGCTCCTTTCACGACGAGACGCTCCCCGCCGAGCCGGCGAAGAAGGCGCACTTCTGCTCGATGTGCGGGCCGAAGTTCTGCTCGATGCGCATCACGCAGGATGTCCGGAGATACGCGGAGGAGCATGGCCTCGACGACGAGTCGGCGCTCCAGGCGGGGATGCGGGAGAAGGCGGCGGAGTTCCGCGACGCGAGGCTCTCGCTCCACCTGCCGTAGCGCGGCCCGACCCGAGCCGAACGCGGTAGCCTTCCCGCTCGATGGAGTACCGAGCGCTCGGGAGGACCGGGCTCCGAGTCGGCACGCACTGCCTCGGCGGAATGATGTTCGGATCCTGGGGAAACCCGGATCCCGACGACTGCGCCCGGATGATCCACTCCGCGCTGGACTCGGGGATCAACCTGATCGATACCGCGGACTTCTACTCCACTGGAGAGTCCGAGACGATCGTCGGCAAGGCGCTGCGCGGCCGCAGGGACGACGTCGTGCTCGCCTCGATGTACAGCTCAGCCGGAAAGGACCCGAGCGCCCGGGGCAACTCCCGGCTCCGGATCATGCGCGGGGTCGAGGCCAGCCTGCGGCGCCTCGGCACCGACTACATCGACATCTACCAGCTCCACCGGCCCGATCCCAACACCCACATCGAGGAGACGCTGGGCGCGCTCACCGACCTGGTCCGCCAGGGCAAGATCCGCTACCTGGGATCCTCGACCTTTCAGGCATGGCAGATGGTCGAGGCCCTCTGGGCGAGCGAGCGCCGGGGGTTGGAGCGGTTCGCTTGCGAGCAGGCTCCCTACTCGGTGTTCGCGCGAGAGGCGGAGCGAGATGTCTTCCCCGTCGCGCGCCGTTTCGGAATGAGCATCGTGGTGTGGAGTCCACTCGCCGGAGGATGGCTCACCGGCAAGTACCGGCGCGGCCACGAGATCCCGCCCGACTCGCGCATCGCGCGGGCGGGCCAGTGGGGAAAGCGGGTCGCCCGGTATCACCTCGAGCGGCCGGGGAACCAGCAAAAGCTCGACCTAGTCGAGAACCTTCTCCAGGTGGCCAAGGAGGCGGGCGTGTCCCTCAGCCACATGTCGATCGCCTTCACGCTCTCGCATCCGGCGGTGACCTCAGCCATCATCGGCCCCCGGACGAGCGAGCAGCTTGCGGATCTGCTGTGGGGGGCCGAGGTCCGCCTCGACGCCGACACCCTCGATGCCATCGATCGAATCGTGGCCCCCGGGAGCGTCGTCGAGAGGGCCGACCGGGGCTGGGAGCCGCCCTGGATGCGCCGTGCCGCCCGGCGGCGGGCCAACGGGGGTCCCGCCTAGAAAGCATCGCGCCGTCGCCTCACGGCGCTCAGCCGAACTGGTACTCCAACCGGTACGAGACCTCACGCCCCCCCGGCGCGTGGAAGGTTCCCTCCCCGCTGAGGCCCGAGAGCCCGCCCGTGCCCGAGCCCGCGATGACGGTCCAGCTCCCCCGCGACTCGTTGCCGTCGTGGCGCCCTCCGGCCTGGACGACGATGCTTCCCTTCCGGTCCCCGACGGCGCCGGAGATCGTTTGGAGCCCCACAAAGGTGGCGCTTCCGTCGGGCGAGTAGCACATCAGCCACTCCACCGATCCCTCGCCCTCGATGTCACCCGAGAATTGCTGGGTGCCCCTCGCTCGGGTGAGCCTGGCACCGCCCTCGACCTCCCGGAGCGCGTCCTCGCCCATCGACCTGATCGCGAACGTGCCGTTCGCATTCGGCATTATGGTTCTCCTTGCTCGGTCGGTCCGACGAACCTCATACCCGGACGGACCGCGTGAGCTCCGCGGGCAGAGACTCGGGAGGACGAGATCACGGCACGAAAGGGGGACCGCGGCGACGCCGACCGGGAGACCGAGCGCGTACGCGGCCTCTGGGACCGGGCGGCCCCCCTGTACGACCGCCGGATCGAATTCTGGGAGAAGGTCCTCTTCTCCGGCGGTCGCCGGTGGGTGTGCTCGAGGGCCCGGGGCGACGTTCTCGAAATCGGTGTGGGGACCGCTCGCAACCTTCCCCACTATCCCCCGGAGGTGCGTCTCACCGGCATCGACCTCAGCCCCGGAATGCTCGAGCATGCCCGGGCCCGAGCCCGCCGGCTGGCCCGGGAGGTCGACCTGCAGCTCGGCGACGCCCAGGTCCTTCCCTTCCCCGACGAGAGCTTCGACACCGTGGTATCGACGCTGTCGCTCTGCTCGATCCCCGATCACGCCGCCGCGGTGCGGGAGGCGGTGCGCGTTCTTCGTCATGGTGGCCGCATCCTGCTCCTGGAGCACGTCGCCGGCTCCAACGCTCTCGTGCGGGGGGTGCAGCGTGTCATCGACCTCGTCGCGGTGCGGTTTCAAGGGGATCATCAGCTGCGGGAGCCCGTCGCCCACCTCGAGCGCGAGGGGATGCGCATCGAGGAGATCGAGCAGAGCAAGTGGGGGATCGTCGAGCGCGTCTCGGCAGCAAAGGCTTCGTGATCGGGGGGACGCGCACCGCAGACCGACAATTGGGGTAGGTGCTCACGCACCTGCCGCCGCCCTCGTAAGGTTCGCGGCGAGTTCACTGCGAGACCACCATCGGGCCGGCCTCCTCGCCTAGCCTTTGAGGGGTGGCACGAGAGCGAGGGCTCGTCGAGGCGCCGCCGGGCGCCGCGAACGTTGAGATGCCGGAGGTCAAGACCATCGCCCTCGTCGCGCACGACAATCGCAAGAGCGACATGCTCGCGTGGACGAGCTGGAACCGGGAGATCCTCGCCCGGCACCACGGGGACCACCGGAGCCCTCGTCGAAGCCGAGCTCGGAGTGCCCGTGGTGCTCTTCCGCAGCGGCCCGCTCGGCGGCGACCAGCGGTGGGGGCGGCGATCGCTGAGGGCAAGGTCGACGTCCTGATCTTCTTTTGGGACCCGCTGCAGCCTCACCCGCACGATGTCGACCGCAAGGCCCTGCTCCGGATCGCACACGCTCTACAACATCCCCTGTGCCTGCAACCGTGCCACGGCCGACTTCGTCATCAGCTCGAAGCTCATGGGGGAACCGTACGAACGAATCACGATCGACGGAGAAGCGCTCGTCGTGCAGGAGGAGGCCTTCGTCGAGTAGCTCACATACCGGCGGGAGGAGCCATGGCACCACATTTCAGAGTCTTCGTCGAGGGGCGGGCGGGCGACACCTTCACCATGCAGGCGTCGGCGAGCTGGATTTCGCCAACCATCGGCCGTGCCCGCCAGGCGTTCGAGCGATGCATCGCTCTGCTCCCGCTCGAGCTCCACGTGGACTGGCGGGGGGTGACGTTCATGGGGGTCGAGGGCGCCCGCCTGCTCCTCAAAGGAGAGGAGTGGTGCCGCTCGCTGGGGATTCAATTCCGGGCATCGCTGAGCCCGGCGGCCGACCGCGTCGACCGGCTGGTGCGGGCCGTCCTTCAGGGTCGGGCCGTGCCCCGACAGAGCCCACGCGCCGATGGACTTGCCTCGCCTACCCCAATCGGGGTATTTCAAACACGTGGGGACTGAATCAACCGGCTGACGAGCCTGCCCGGCTTCCCCCGGCCCGCGGCGGGCAAATGCGGATACGGGCTCGTGAGCCCAGGACTCAGGCGGGTCCCCGAGCGTGGAGACAAGCGATGGGCGTGATCGCCCTCCTGTTCGTTCTTGCGCTGGGAGCCCTCCTCGTGGCCGGCATGAAGGGGATTCTGGTTTTGGTGGCGGCCGAGGTGCTGCTCGCGACGGTCTCCCTGCTCCTTGCCGCGATCGTGCCGCGTGTGCGCAGACGCAAGGCACGGCGGGACCGCGTCGTCCCGACCGACGGGACCAGCGAGCAGGCCGTCTGAGCAGACGCGCGATGAGGGAAGTACCAGAAGCCGATCCATCCGGCATCGATCGCCCTGGGCGACGAGCCCGCTCTCAGCTTGGCTCCACGGGGGGGAGCCGAGTTACCGAGGGCGTGGCGATAAACGCGCGAAAGGCTTCGGCCCCGAGCGGGCGGGCGTAGAGGTAGCCCTGGCCAAGAGCACACCCGAGGTTCCGGAGCGCCGCAGCCTGCTCGGGCTCCTCGATCCCTTCGGCCAGAGTCTCCATCCGAAAATGTCCGGCCAGGCTGACGACGGCGCGGGCAACCGCCGCCTCCTCGTACCCTTTCGCCACGTCCACTACGAACGCTCGGTCGATCTTCAAGACGTCCACGGGGAACAGGCCCAGGTAGCTCAGGGAGGAGTACCCGGTGCCGAAGTCGTCGATGGCGACATGGATCCCGAGGTCGCTCAGTGCCCGGAGCTTCTGATGGGTCCGCTCGGTGCGCTCCATCAGCACCGACTCGGTGATCTCGAGCGTGAGCGACGACGCGGGAAGGCCCGACTCGCGCAGGGCAGTCGTCACCGACTCGAGAAGGCCCTCGCCGTTGAACTGCAGGCTGGAGACGTTGACGCTCACGTAGAGGCGAGACCCGTCGGGAGCCGAGCTCCACCCGGCCGCCTCCCCGCAGGCGCGCGCCAGCACCCACTTCCCCAGGGCGTGGATGAGTCCGGTCTCCTCGGCGAGCGGGATGAACACCGCCGGCAAGAGCCGGCCGCGGCGGGGGTGCTCCCACCGCACCAGGGCCTCGGCCCCCGCCAGCCTGCCGTCTGCAAGGACGACGATGGGCTGGTACTCGAGCAAGAGCTCGTCGCGGCGCAGGGCCACCCGCAGATCCGCCTCGAGCTCGAGGCGGTCGAGCGCCTCGGCGTGCATGCCGTGGTGGAAGACGGCGTGCCCACCGCGTCCCCCTCGCTTGGCGGCAAACATCGCGATGTCGGCGTTTCGCAGCAGCTCCTCGCCCCCGCCGGCTCCGGGCTCCGCATAGGCGATCCCGACGCTGGCCTGCATGTACACCTCGCGGCCCTGCAGATGGAACGGGGGGCGGAGCGCCTCCCGGATGCGTTCGGCAATTCGCTCCGCGTTGGCGAGGTCGCCCACCTCCTCGACTAATAGGGCAAACTCGTCGCCTCCCAACCGGGCTATCGTGTCGGCGGGCCGCATGCAGGTCCGCAGGCGACGGGCCACCTCGACGAGAACCAGGTCCCCGCTCGTGTGGCCCAGGCTGTCGTTGATCGTCTTGAAGTTGTCCAGATCGACGAAAAGCACCGCGATCTGCCTGCCCTCGCTGGGGCGGCGCTGGAGGGTGTGGCCGACGCGGTCGAGGAAGAGGGCGCGGTTTCCCAGGTCCGTCAGGGGGTCGTGCAGGGCCCGGTGGCGGATCTGCTCCTCGAGGGCGGTTCGGTCGGTGATGTCGAGGGCGATTCCGAACAGCTCGGTCGGCGTGCCTCGGTGGTCCCGCCTCACCTGACCACGGGCGCTCACGATGCGCACCGTCTCGTCCATCCGGACGAACCGTGCCTCGAACTCGAAGGCCGAGCCCGTCGCGATCGCCCGGCGGATGATCTCGTCGACCAGAGCCCGGTCCTCGTCGTGCACGCCTCGGAGGAACGCTTCGTAGGACGGTTCGATGTGCCCGGGTTCGGCCCCGAAGATGCGATCGATCTCCTCCGACCAGGTCAGGCGGTCGCCTTCGAGCTGCCACTCCCACCGGCCCAGCTTGGCGAGCTCCTGCGCCCGGGCCAGCTGGTCCTCGCTGCGCCTCCGAGCCTCCTCCGCAAGTCTGCGTTCGGTCACATCACGGGAGTTGAGGACGTATCCCGAGACGGCGGGCTCGGTAACCAGGTTGGTGAAGACCGTCTCCACCCACCGCCACGAGCCGTGGCGGTTGCGGACTCGGTACTCCCCCTGCGAGCGCGACCGCGGTTCCCGTGCTCGCCCGAAGCACGCCACGGTGATCGGCAGGTCGTCCGGGTGGACGAGATCCGACCCGTTCATGCCGACCATCTCCTCGGGCGAATAGCCGAAGAGCCGCTCGGCCGAGGGACTGAGGTAGGTGATGGCCCCCTCGACTCCCACGACCACGACGACGTCGGAGGCATATTGCACGAGCGCCCCGAACCGGTCCTCACCTTGCTTGACCGCGGCCCGCTCGGCCGCGAGCGCCTGGTTGGCCCGGATCAGTGCCTCCTCTGCGACCTGCTTCTCGTCGGTCAGGCGCTGCACTGCGGAGCGGGCAGCCTCGAGCTCGAACTCGCGCTCGAGCAACAGGCGGCGCCCGCGCTCGAGTGGGTCGGAGAGCCGCTCGCCCCCGAGACCGTGCTGGTCGGTGGCTACGGCTGCGGCCTCGTCCGGGGGCGGTGCCGTTCCGGTCGTAGGAACCGGGCTATCTCCTTCGTCGGCTCCGGGCATACGTCGACGCAGCTTATCGTTGCGACCTCACCCACCGGGCTTGACGAATTGGGCGCGGCAGGCACTCCTCTTATCGGCCCAAGTGTACGAGAGGTTTACGGGGACTGCCTGATCAGTCGCGGATGTCCGTCTGACTCACCGCTTCGTCATGTCGAAGAGCCGGCGAGCCTGGGCGCCGAGGAAGCCGTCGAACCCCGGACGGCGCTGGGCCAGCTCCAGGTATGCGTAGGGCCGGTGGCGCTCCCCCCCGCCCTCCACCCGAACCGGCAGCGGAGCCGCGAGCGTGGCGGTCTGGCGCAACGGACCCTCCTGGGGGCCCTCGATTCCCGGCTTCATCGGCACGCCAGCCTCGCGCAGCCGCAGGTCCCAAGCCTCGATGTCGTCGACTGAGGCCGTGAAATGGTTGACCTTGCGCCCGAAGGCGAGGACCCACGCCCCGTACTGAGACACGCTGTCGAGCGCCAGCAGGTCGGCTTCGCGCACCGGTGCCTGCGGCCCCGAGAACCAATCCGCCAGCTCCTCGACCTCCGTTGGGGGCGGAGGCTCGCGGGGGATCTCCTCGAGGATGCGCCGGGCCTCTCCGGGAAGCCGCTCGACGAGCAGCTGCGACAGGAACACCCGCGGTAGCCCGTGTGGGTGCGCCAGGTAGATGGCGTCGAGGTGCGTGTCCGGAAACTCGTAGCCGCCCGCGCGCCGCCAGCCCAGGCGTTCGAAGACGTGCCCGAGCAGCTCGACCCCGCCCCCCGGCCGCTTCAGGGAGCGGAACGCGACGTGATCGTTGCGAAAAGCCCCCGCAAGCTCGACGAACTGCCGAGCGTAGGGCACCTCGGACTCGTAGCGGGCCCACAGCAGCTCGAGCAGCCGTTCGGCGTCGCGCGGGGGGAACTTCGATCCAGTGGGGCGGTCCGGGGAGCCTGCCATACCCAACGATAGCGCCGCCGGCACCGCACCACGATAGCGAGCGATGATTGAGGTGATGGCTCGCGAGCGGACCGGGGTGGGCGCAGGGCTCGGGCTCTGGATCGCCGCGGTCGCCGTGGTCGGGATCGCCGGGGTGCTGCTCACGGCCGTCGCGTGGGGCGATCTGGTGCCGGACGACCGTACGCGAGCGCGGGGGCCGCGGTCGCTGGCGTCTTCTACGCCACCCTCGGCCTGCTGATCGTCCGTCGCGCCGCCAACCTGATCGGCTTGATGCTCCTCGGCGAGGCGCCCGGCCTCGCGCTCATGAGCCTGACCTCGGCATATGCGGTCGTGGGCGTCGCGACCCATCCCGGGGCGCTTCCCGCCCCAAAGTCTCGCCGGAGCGCTTGCGGAGTGGGTGTTCGTTCCGCTCAACGTTGGGATCGGCTTTATGCTTCTCCTCTTCCCGAAGGGGACGTTGCCCTCGCGGCGCCGGCGGGCCTTTGCCGTGCATGGGATCGGGGCGAGTGCGATGCACCTCGGTGCATTCGCCGTGCGGCCCAGGCTCGTGGCACTCCCCTCGCCCGGAGTCGCTCGCTGAGGTTGCCCAGCCCGTTCGGCATCCAGTCGCTCGAGGGCGTCCTCTCGACGCTTCGTCTCGGAGCGATCGACGGGCTGGCCCCGCTGTCCGTGATCCTGCTGGCAGGAGCGTTCGCCGCGCTTGTCGTGCGGTACCGCTCCGGCGCCGGCGAGCAGCGCCGGCAGATCAAGTGGGTCGCGCTTGCCGCTGTGCACCGCTGTGCCGCTTTGAGGCTCCCGACGACGGCCCCAGGGGCGGCTCCGTCCTCATGGTGGTTGCCGCGGCAGCGGTGGCGGTGCTCTTCCAGCCGCTGCGCCTGCGGGCGCAGCGGGTTGCGAGCCGTCTCGTCTCCGGCGAGCGCGCCACCCCGTCTCGGGTCCTCTCCGACTTCGCCGCGGACATGGCGGGCACGTTGCGTACCGACGAGGTGCTCGAGCGCATGGTGTCGGTCGTGGGAGCCGCCACCGGGGCCACCCGCGTCGACGTCTGGATCCGCGTCGGAAGCGGGCTGCGCCCCGTCGCTGCATGGCCTCCTGAGGCTCCCGCGGCCAAGGTAATATCGTACGGGGTTTTTCGGCTCTGACGGCGGCACCAGAGCGGTCGGTGTCCGGCACAGCGACGAGCTGCTCGGCGCGCTGGCGGTAGCGAGACCCCTAAACGAGCCACTCTCCATACCGAGGAGAAGCTTCTCCACGACCTCGCGTCGCAGAGCGGGCCTGGTCCTCCGCAACGTGCGGCTCACCGAGGAGCTCCGGGCGAAGATCGAGGAATTACGGGCATCGCGTCGCCGCCTCGTCGAGGCCCAGGACGGCGAGCGGCGAAAGCTGGAGCGCAACCTCCACGATGGCGCCCAACAGCGGCTCGTCGCTCACGCAGTCCAGCTCCGCCTTCTCGAGCGGTTCGCCGAGGACCCGGATCGTGTGAGACAGGCGACCGGCCAGCTCCAGGGCGCCCTCCAGGACGCGATCGAGGATCTCCGAGATCTCGCCCGCGGCATCTACCCCCCGCTCCTCGACGGCAAGGGACTCGCGGTCGCACTGGAGGTTCAGGCCCGCAGGTTTCGGTGGCCATCAGCAGTCGGACGGCATCGGTCGTTACCCGCAGGAGATCGAGCCGGCCGTGCTACTGCGCGCTCGAAGCGCTGCAGAACGTTGGGAAGTACGCCGATGCACATCAGGCTGTGGTCCGCCTTGCCGAGACCGACGGGTACCTGGAGTTCGAGATCGAAGACGACGGCCGCGGGTTCGACGCGAGTCGGACGGGCTACGGCACGGGCCTGCAAGGAATGGCGGACCGCCTCGACGCGATCGGTGGAACGCTCGAGGTGGACACGAAGCCGCGGGACGCGTTTGCGGGGGCGCGTTCCGGTGCCGTAGCTCGGCTCCCGCCCGGTTCCTCAGCGGCTGGCTCAGCCGATCCGGTGGATCGTGAAGGGGTTGTTCGGTGCATGGTCTCCCGCCCCCAGCCAGATCCGAGACGAGGGAACGATCCGCCCGCCGGCCCGGACCCGGAAGGTGACCGACTCGGTGCACCCGACCACGAGGTCGACTCCGTCGACCCCGGTGTAGGTGGTGAAGAAGAAGGAAAGCTTCGCCCCCCCGACGCGGACCGAGTCGCGTCCTTCGTCGCGGTACTGGTGGACGAGCTTGATGTCACCGGAGGAGACGATCGTGCCGGTGAAGAGGTGCGGAGTCCGGCGAGGCGTGGTCGTCCGCAGGTGCCAGCCTCGCTCATCGTGCCAGACGTAGTACCCGCCGGCCCCTCCAGTCTCGAACGACTGCGGCCTCCCCTGGACGGTCGCCGGCCAGTGGCCCTCGTCGCATCGCGCTGCCGGCGCGGCCTCCTGCGCCGAGGCTGCTACCGTGGGGGCAACGGCCAGCCCCACCGCGGCGCCGACCAGGGTCGCTGCGACTGTTCGTCTCATGCTGCCTCCTCCCTTTTGCGTCGCCTGACGTTCAGGCACTCCCAATGCTCGGCCGGCCTTGTGCAGGGGCGGTGACGGCGATGTGAAGGGCGAGCCAAAAGTTAGGCGACATTTGCGGGCCGAGCGCCCGGAACCGGCGGTGGTACTAGCACCCCTACGCAAAGGGGGGAAGGCAACCTTGGCCGGAACCCCCGCCGAGTCGTACCGTTTGTCCGTTAGGCGAGGTGGAGGTGACCGAGGCCTCCTGCCCACATCCCGTGCGAGGAGGTGAGGACGTGACCGGCAACCCATGGCTTTCCCGGCGGATCTTCAACTGGGCCCATCAGGGTGGGGCATGCGAGGGGCCCTCGAACACCCTCTTCGCGATGCACCGGGGCCTCGACAACGGTGCCGCCGGCCTCGAGCTCGACGTGCACAAGACCCGAGACGGCCATCTCGTGGTCTGCCACGACACCACCCTCGATCGGACGACCAACGGCCGCGGGAGGATTGCTCGAAAGACCCTGGCCAAGATCAAGGAGCTCGACAGCGCCTACTGGTGGGTGGAGGGAAAGGTCGACGACCACGACCCCGCCACACCTCCCGAGAAGTACATCTACCGGGGGCGGGCAGCGTCGGACCCACAGTTTCGGATCCCGACGCTCGCGGAGGTGCTGGAGGAGTTCCCCGGGGTTCCGATGAACCTGGAGCTCAAGCTCCCCGGCTACGAAGGGTTCCTGGCTCGCTTCCTGCTCGCCAACCCCCCTCGGCCCTCCATCGTGGTCGCCTTCCGGGACGGGACGATCCACAAGTTCACCGAGAGCGCGCCGCACATCGACACCGCGGCGGGACGCTGGTACTCCCTCGTCTTCTGGCTCCTCGCCAAGCTTCGACTCACCGGCCTCACCCACCGGCGCTCCAAGCACCGGGCGGTGCAGGTGCCCGACCGGATGTGGGGCATCAGCCTGCTCGACCGGGGCTTCGTCGAGGCGGCCCACGACGCCGGCCTGGCCGTCCACGTCTGGACGATCAACGACGCTCCGACAGTCGAGCGGCTGATCGATCTCGGGGTCGACGGGTTCATGACCGACCGGCCCAGTCTCGTCGCCGAGGTGCTCCGGCGCCGGGCGGTGGCATTCGACCAGAACGAAGCGGCAACGCCGCCCCGGTAAGGGTGCGACGCTTCCGGGGCTACGCGGGGATCGCGCTCTGCCTCGCGGCCATCGCCATTCCGGCATGTCGGGCAGGGCGTCCTCCGGGTTCCCGGGGCCGGCGAAACCATCGGCCTCGCTTACCCCCGCAGGCCCGCAGATCACGGGGCCGTGGCGTCGCCTGCTGCCGGGCACGGTCGTGCCGGTCGCGCTCGACGCCGACGCGGTCTACGCGCTTGCCTACACGATCGTCCGCACCACTTTCGGCGGGCCGGTTCGGGCGGCGCGCATCGACCGGCGGTCGGGGGAGGTCGTGCGCAGCGCACCGTTCCCCGGAGGCTCGGGTGGTCTGCTTTCGGCCGGCTCGCTCTGGGTTGCGGGGGGCCTGGGGCGACGCGGAAGCGCCGGACAGTCGCATCCTCTACCGGCTCGACGCCCGTTCGCTGGCCCTGCAGCAGCAGCTGGAGCTTCCCGACCCCGGTGTGCCGGTTCGCGCCGTCGCAGAGCTCGCCGCCGACCCCGCGGCTCTATGGGCGGGCTTCGGGCGCGCCCTCGTCCGGATCGATCCGGCGGGGGGCGGGGTGCAGACACAGACACGGACCGACCGGGAGATCAAGGGCCTCAGCGTCGGTCCTGGGGGCGATGTCCTCTACGCCGCGGAGGAGTCGGACGAGGGCCTATTCGTGACCAAGCGACATCCTCTGACCGGAGCCTTGCGGCTGCGATCGGCCGGCCTCGAGGGTGCCTCCGGGGGCGGAGCACGCCTCACGTCGACGAGCGACGGAGTTTGGGTCTCCTACCCCACCGGGATGCATGGAGCCCTTGTACGTCTCCGAGCCGGCGACCTCCGGCAGGTCGCCCAGATCGTGCCCGAGCCGGACTCGAACCTCGGGACGAACGCGGTGGCGGGCTTCGCGGCAGGGGGGATTCTGTGGATCGTCGACGCGATGGGATCGCCTGCGCAGATTCGAGCAGTGGGGAACTCCGCCACGCCGAGGCCCTCGACGGAGCGGGTACCCTCGTCGCCGACTCGGCCGCGCTCTACGTCTCAGCGAACGACGGCCTGGTCACGATGACACCTCCAAAGGAGTGTGCCGCTTGACCCCTCGACTTTCCTTCACGCGGGGGAGCGCATGTCATTCAACCC
This sequence comes from Actinomycetota bacterium, assembly GCA_050693875.1. GTDB lineage: Bacteria > Actinomycetota > CADDZG01 > JAHWKV01 > JBOGWP01 > JBOGWP01. Next base: position 25,658 of record JBOGWP010000144.1, on the reverse strand, counting down.
TATGGTTGAACGTTCCGCGGAGACCCTCGACCGGACTTACGCGGCGCTCGCCCATCGCATTCGCCGCGAGATGCTGGAACGGCTCAGGGCCGGACCGACACGCGTCACAAGCCTCGCCGGACCATTCGACGTCTCGCTGGCCGCACCACACATCCGGATGCTGGAGTCGGCCGGGCTCGTGACCCGGAGCGTCCTCGGCCGGGATCACCTCCTGTCGCTCGAGCAACCACGTCCTCGCCGAGGCACGAGATTGGACCGGTCGTTCTGGGGGTCGCGCCTCGACGCGCTGGAAGCCCATCTCGAGACCCGCAGGTGAGGGATCAAGAGGCCGGCCCGGCGCATGTCGCTGTGGAGCGCCTGCTCCACGCCTCGATCGAGGAGGTCTTCAGCGCGTGGACCGACCCCGCCTCGATGGGGCAGTGGCTCGCCCCGACGGGCCGCGCCGAGGTCGAGGCCGACGTCCGCGTAGGTGGAGGTTCCGCGTCGTGATGGTGGGCGACGACATGCGCATCGATCACACCGGCGAGTACCTCGTGGTCGATCCACCCGGCCGCCTGTCGTTCACCTGGCCCTACACCGGACAGCGTCGTCGCGGTCGACCGCAGCCGGCACGGGCCCCACGGACCTGAAATCCATCTGCTCCTCGTCCACGAGCGTCTTCCGTACGACGCCTCGCACCGGGGGGGGTTGGGGGTCCATCGTCGACCGCCTTGTAGAGGTCCTCGCGGGCGAGATCCGAGCGTCCTGAGGAGTAGGCAAATCTTGAGGAGCAGCACATGAGCGCCGACTTCCAAACCGAGATCGACATCGACCGCCCGCGTTCCGAGGTGGCCGCGTTCGCCTCCGATCCCGACAACGCCACGTCGTGGTTCGAGAACATCAAAGCCGTCGAGTGAGAGTCGCCGAAGCCGTTGCGCCTCGGGTCGAGGATCCAGCTCGTCGCGGAGTTTCTGAGACGCCGGCTTGCTTACACCGACGAAGTCAGGGAGCTGGTCCCAACCGAACGCCCATGAGCACATCGCAAGGGCCGTTTGCGATGGAGACCACCTACTCGTCGCGTGACACGCCGGAAGGTGGAACCCGGATGAGCTTGGGCAACCGCGGATCCCCATCCGGCTTCTCCAAGCTCGCGGGGCCGATGATGGCGGCTGCGATGCGCCGGGCCAACCGGAAGGACCTGGCGCGTCTCAGGTCGATCTTCGAGTCGGGGCCGCGGCGGCCCCCTTGAGGGCGGCCAGCCTCTTTTCCAGGTGCCGCCGCTCGGCACCCGTGCCCGAGAGGCGCAACGCCACCCCAAACGCCTCGGAGGCCTCCACGATGCGGCCGAGGCGCTGGAGCAGGTCGCCACGGGCCGAGTGCAAGAGGTGGTACCGATCGAGCTTCCCCCCGCGGCGCAGTTCGTCGATGAGGGCCAGGCCTCGCGCCGGCCCCTCCGCCATCGCCACCGCCACGGCTCGATTCAGGCGGGCGGTCTCCGACCCGGTCAGCTCGACCAGCTGGTCGTAGCAGGCCACGATCCGAGCCCAGTTCGTCTCGTCGCCGGTCGCCCCGAGGCAGTGCTCGGCGGCGATCTCCGCCTGCATCGTGTACGGCCCGGGCTCGGCCGACGAGCTCGCAAACGCGAGGTGCCGCAGGCCCTCCTCGATCTCATCAGCGTCCCAGAGGGATCGGTCCTGATCTTCGAGGAGCACCAGGTTGCCGTGCTCGTCGGTGCGGGCGCGCCGGCGCGAGTCGTGGAGCAGCATGAGCGCCAGCAGGCCGGCGACCTCGTGTTCCCCCGGCATCAGCGCGCGGAGGAGCCGCCCGAGCCGGATGGCCTCGTCGCTCAGCTGCGGCCTGGTCAGGTCCTCTCCGGCGGTGGGCAGGTAGCCCTCGTTGAAGATCAGATAGATCACGGCCAGGACCGCGCCGAGCCGTCCCGGGAGGTCATCCGGCTCGGGGACCCGGTAGGGAATGTGCGCCGCCTGGATCTTTCGCTTCGCCCGGACGAGGCGCTGCGCCATCGTGGGTTCGGGCACGAGGAAGGCCCGGGCCACCTCGGCGGTGGTGAGGCCCCCGAGCGTCCGCAGCGTCAGCGCCAGCTGCGCCTCGAGCGCGAGCGCCGGATGGCAGCACGTGAAGATGAGGCGCAGCCGGTCGTCAGGGAACTCGTCGTTCTCAGGCGGGTCGGGGTCGGCCGACGCCGCCACCAGGGCCGCCTTCTCCTGCCATCGCTTCTGCCTGCGGAGATGGTCGAATGCCCGATTTCGAGCCGCAGTCGTGAGCCAAGCTCCGGGGTGGTCCGGGGCCCCAAACACCCACTTCTGCAGGGCCAGGGCGAAGGCTTCCTGCACGCAGTCCTCGGCCAGCTGGAAATCGCCGGTCAGCCGAATGACGGTCGCAAGAACCTTCGAGTACTCCTCCCGGAAGACGCCGGAGATCGGCCTCCTCGACTCCATCGGGGCATTGTGCCCCACCCGCGGCTAGTGCTCGTGCTCCCCCACGCTCCAGATCGGTCGCACCTCGATCGAGCCCCATAGGGCCCCCGGGATCTTGGCAGCGACGGCGATCGCCTCGTCCAGGTCCTTGCAGTCGACGAGGTAGTAGCCGCCCAGGACCTCCTTGGTCTCGACGAAGGGACCGTCCGTCGTGAGGGTCTGGCCGTCCCGCACCCGCACCGTGGTTGCGGTGGGGGATGGCTGGAGCGCCTCGCCGCCGAGCATCAGCCCGCGCTCGGTGATGTCCTTGGTGAAGTCGTCGTAGCCCTGCATCGCCTCTGCCCACGCCTGCTCCCCCACTTCCTCCGGGGTCCGCTCCTCGCTGTAGATCAGCAGCGCGTACTTCGCCATCGCCAGCTCCCTTCCGTCGTTTTCCGATCGATCCGTCCTGACGACGCTCGGCAACCGCCCGAATCGACAGGTCGGCCGATATTTTTGGTTTCGACGGGTCGAACCGGGAACCGTCGGGGAACCTCCAGAGCAAGACGAAAAACTCGCAGCGTTCCTGTCAGTAAAGACAGGTGCTTCGGAGCGGGCCCGGCATCGAAATGGCGCTGGACGGAGACCTTGGAATAACCATGAACCGACGGATCACGAGCAGGAGCCACCGTGACGCAGGGCAGGAGCAGGTCCCGTGAACAACTGGACGGCGGGCGGCTGGCGGGCGGGCAACCGATCCACCGCGCTGATGTACGGCACCGGTGGCCTCCTCGCGGTGGCGTCGATGGCCCCGACGCCACCGCCACAGGTGAACCTGGCCGCCATCCGCATCAGGTGCGTGTCGTCGAGGTGCTCGTCGCTGTCGCCGTGCAGCCGTCGCCACCAGACGCGGAACCCGCCCGGGTTGTGCCCGAGGGAGAAGTAGGCATTGGACACGACCCGATCCACGCAGTCGTAGCTGCCCCTCAAAAGATCCCCGTACCGCTCGCTGAGCTTGTCCATGTCCGCGGACACCACCGCGCTCAGAACTCCAGTGCTGCCCCGAAGGGGCCTCCGGTTCCGAGCGAAGTCTCGGGACCGGGGTAGCCCAGTTCGAGGTGCCGGAGTTGGTGCGAATGAGTCAGGTTTGGGGACGAGAGCCCACCAGGGGCGCACCTCAAGCGGGGCCCGGCAGGCACCGAGCCAAGCGAGGCCCTGCCGGCATTGAACGACGCCGCCGGAGGCACGGCTCGCCGAGCGAGGCGAGGCGGGCCGACATTGAGGACCCCGGCCGGAGGCTCGGCTCGCCGAGCAAGGCGAGGCGGGCCGACCTTGAGGACCCCGGCCATAGGCCGCCCCTCGCCTTTCCAGCCGTACCGGGGAGCGAAGCGACCCGCGAGGCGTAGCCGCGGATCGAGGTCAGGGGCGTTCGCAACTCGTGCGATGCATCGGTGAGGAATCGCCGCAGGCGCGCTTCCGATGCGGTGCGTGCCTCGAAGGCCTGCTCGATCTGGCTCAGCATGGCGTTCAGCGCCGTCCCCAGCCTGCCCACCTCGGTCCGGCCGTCGGTGTGGTCCACCCTCCGGGAGAGGTCCCCGGCCGCGATGGCGCCGGCGGTTGCCTCGATCTCCTCGAGGGGACGCAGCCCCGTGCGGACGGCCCGCCTGGCGAGCACCGCCAGCCCAAGCAGGATCCCGAGGGTGACGAGCCCCTCGATGAGCAGGAGGCGATTGAGGGTCTGGGTCGCCTCGCCGAGGGGGACCGCGAGCAGGAAACTGCCACCGTCCGCCACCGGCTGGGAGAGGACCCGGTAGCGAACCGACTCGTCGCCTCGGGCGGATATCGTGGAGAGCTGCGGGCCCCCCGTCCCGTCCGAGGGAGTGGTCGCCGGAAAGTCCGGGGCAAGACCCCCTTCCTGGTTGAAGTCGAACGAGACGTCCTCGACGACCTTGCCATCCGAATCCCTGAGCTGGGCGTAGGTTCCCGGCGGCAGCGAGGTCGTCCCCCCCGAGCGCCGAGGAAAGCGCGGCCCGTGCGGCTCCGGCCCACGATCCTCGTCGAACAGTCCTCGCCCCACCAGGGCGCGTGCGTCCAGTAGCTGCTGGTCGACGCGGCGAATCAGGAAGACGCGCAGAGAGGTGAACGTCACCGCGTCCGCGACCAGAAGGCCCGCTCCCACCAGCACGAGGAGCAGGAGGACCAGCCTGGCCCGCAGCGACATCACTCCGCCCTGGGCAGGCGGAGCATACATACCCCACCCCCCGCACGGTGTGGATCAGCGGCGCGCCGATGGCGTCGATCTTCTTTCGCAGATAGCTGATGTAGGTCTCGACCGTTAGCGCGGCCTCCGAAGTCGTAGTCCCAGACCTGATCCAGCAGCTGTGGCTTCGACGGGACCCTCGGGCGTTGATCATGAGGAACCGGAGCAGTTTGAACTCGGTGGCGGTGAGCTCGATCGCCGTGCCGGCCCGCCGGACCTCGTGCGTGTCGTCGTCCAGCTCGAGGTCGCCGAAGACGAGCTGCGAAGGTCCCGAGGGTCCATCGTTCGTGCGGCGCAGGATCGCCCGAACGCGTGCGACGAGCTCGGCCGCTGAACGGCTTCGCCACGTAGTCGTCCCCGCCCAGGGTCAGCCCTCGCACCTTGTCCTCGGTGGCGTCTCGGGCGGTCGGGAACAGGATCGGGACCTTCATGCGCTCGGAGGCGAGGCGGCGGGCCACCTCGAAGCCGTCGAGGTCGGGAAGCATCACGTCGAGAATGAGCAGGTCGGGGCGGAAGCGCTCCAGGGACGGACGGACGGCCCGCCCGTTGTCGGCAACCTCGACCTCGAACCCCTCGTAGCGAAGAGCCATGGCGACGAGGTCGGTGATGTTGTGCTCGTCGTCGACGACGAGGACGCGTCGTCCATTCGCGTTCATGGGCACAAGCGTAGGAGGGGGGCCTACGAGACGCCTGAGGATTCGCTGTGAGCAGGCTGAGAGCTGGATCCGGGGGGCGGCGTCGTTAACACCTGCTGATGCTCCATTGACAAGTGCAATGCTTTGGCTAGACTGCCCATCGTGGGTGGTCCTGAAAGCTCATCCGATCGAGCGGCACCGCTCCGCTGACTACCGACGACGGTCGCGGAACCCTGAGCTCCCTATTCCGGCCTCCGATCGGGCTCGGGCTCGCCGGCGCTGCCGTCGCCGTTCTTGCGCTTCTGGCGACCATGCCCGCGGGCGCCGACGACGACCCTCCGCTCACCGTCCAGGAGAGCGTTGCCGAGGCTGCGCTCGTCTGCCGGCGCCCCCCTGACGGGGGTGCGAAGGGCACCGTGCTGCTCGTCCATGGGCTGGGGGCGACGGGAGAGGAGAACTGGGGCTGGAACTACGCCGGAGTGCTGCCGGCCCTCGGGTTCACGGCGTGCACGATCGACATGCCTGACCGGGGCTGGGGCGACATGCAGATCTCGAGCGAGTACCTGGTTCATGCGGTTCGAGAGCTGTCCGCGGCGTCGGGTCGTCGCCTGAGCATCCTGGGCCATAGCCAGGGCGGCATCGAGCCGAGGTGGGCGTTGCGTTGGTGGCCGGGGCTCCGGAAGCTGACCGAGGACGTCATCACTCTGGGCACGCCCCACCACGGCGTGGTGGACCCAGACCTCGGTGGCTTGGTCTGTCCCGTCGCCTGCGCCCCCCCAGCCCTCTGGCAGCTCCGGGAGGGATCCCGCTTCCTCCGCGCCCTCAACTCGGAGGACGAGACCCCGGGAGACGTCGCCTTCACCAGCATCTGGAGCCGCACCGACGAGATCGTCCAGCCCCTGGCTCTCGGCCGGGAGACCTCCGTGCTGTCAGGCGGATCGAACCTCGCCATCCAGGATCTGTGCCCGGGACGCGTCGTGACCCACGTGGCACTGGCGGCCCACGCAGCCACGTTTGCGCTCGTCATAGACGCGCTGACCCACGCCGGCGCGGCGGAGGGCTCCCGCTTCGACCCGCGTGTCTGCCTGCAGCCGACGTTGCAGGGCCTCGCTCCGGCGCAGGCGCGCGGGGACGTCCTCGACGCGGTGACCGCGGGGCTCACCACGGAGCGGGTGCGGCAGGAGCCGGGGCTTTTCTCCTACGCCGCCAATCGAGGATGAGGTTGGGGTTGAGAACCTGTTGGGGCGGAGGGCGGGGGCCTCATCCGCTCGTCTCCACCTCCTCGAGTTCGCGAATGTACTCGGGCGGCAGCTCCCAGTAACGAGCCCCCGACACGAGAAGGTTCTTGTAGTCAGAGCTTGGAAGTGGCGGGTTGGCCTGTCGATTGGCGAAGTAGACAGCAGCTTGCCCGTCGCCATCGCTCGCCCCCCCCGAGAAGAACCTCGCTCGTACGCCGGACATACCGGTTCTGCTCTCCTCCGCCGCGGTAACCCTCGCATTCGTCAAGTGTCCTGAGGTCGTCATCATCGACCTCCGACACGACGCCCCATAGCAGCCGCCGCGCTCGGTCACCGTGCCGGCGACTCCGCAGTCTCGCTGATCGAGCTCCCTGTGAACGCGAGCCTGAAGTCGCGAAGGAGTGCGACGCCCACGAAACGGGCCGAAGGGCACCGGCTCCTCATTTGGTCCCAGTGCATGTTCGATCGGTAGGCGAAGTAGAGCATCGCCCTATCTCGGAATCGTGAGGAGCGTCCCACCCAGCACGCCTCCAACTCGGCGAAGCTCGGCTTGGGAGCTCAACCTACCGGCAGGTGGCGGGGCGATGCCGCGGCGTCGCAAGTCGTGCATCGGTCCAACCAGGGCTCCTTGCCTGTCCGGCAGAAGGGACGTGACAAAGGCGGGATCGACCTCGTAGGCCCCTGTCAGCCGCCTCACGTGTTCCTCCAAGGTTTCGGCTCCACGCTGGTGTCGCTCGAACGAACGCCCGGGCGATGTTCCGGGGACCGATGTCGAACCAGAGAAAGGAGCTCAGATGGACGCCTACGATCCTGAGGACCGGCATGCACCCGGCGACGCCCTCGCGCCGGAGCCGGCGCCGAGACGGCGGCGGCTACGCAAGGGCGTGATCGCACTCGCGCTCACCGCCATGGCGACCCTGAGGCGCCGGAATCGTCCAGGCGCAGACCGCCACGCCGACGCCGACGCAGAGCTCGGGCACCGACGGCAACCCGAGCGACGACGGGACGCATCGGGCCGGGCACACCTGCCCGGAGTGCGACCAAGCCCAGTCCAATGCCGACGCTTCGGCATAGCCGCGGGGCGCGGGCGCTCGGGAGCCGACCTCCCGGTCGGACGGCCGGAATTGCCTACCCCCTAAGGGCTTTGAGCTGGGCGGCGAGCGCGGCCTCCGTCGCTGCCTGGTCGGCATTCCCGGCCACGTTGCTCAACTGCCAGGGATCCGCCTCGAGGTCGTACAGCTCGCGATTACCGTTGTCGTACTCGGCGTAGATCCATCCCGGCACCCGCATGCCGAAGAAGCGGCGGTTGGCGGCGAATGCGTCGCTCGAGCAGCACCTGCTACGGCCAGGACGTCGCGGTGCCCGAAAGGAGCGGGACAAGGCTTCGGCCGTCCTGGGGAAGGTCGGGGGTCACAGCGGCTGCGTCGGCGATTGTTGGCGCAAGGTCGAGGTTGGAGACGAGGCTGCTCTCGATCCGGCTCTCGCCGCCACCCGGCCACCGCACCAATAGCGGGGCCTTGCCGCACTCCTCGTACGCGCAGAACTTGCCGACATGGCGGTGAGCACCGAAGGAGAAGCCGTTGTCGGAGGTGTAAATCACCACGGTGTTCTCCAACACTCCTCTCGACTGGAGGCTGTCCACGATCGCCTGGACGCCGTCGTCAACCGCGACTGGCTCGCCAGCCGCTCGCGCCGCGCGGCTGGGCATCGAGCTGCGATTGGCTCAGCAGGGGCAGGGCACGCACCCAGCGGGTTTGTCTGAGACCTCGGCCTCGTTGAGGTTCGGAGACGACGGAGTGACGTAGACGTCCGCGTCCGTGTAGCGGGCCGGGACCTTGCGGGCTGCCGGATTGTGAGGGGCCGTATACGAGACCCAGAGAAAGAAGGGTTGGGCGGCTCGGCGGATGAAGTCGGTCGCGAGCGAGCTGCGACGGTCGGTGGATCCGGTGTTGGTCGCGAATTCGTCCCAACCGGGCGGGACGTAGTCGCTGCCGCGTCCCCACGGGAAGCCGTTCAGGTACTTGCCCTGGTGCGCCGTGGTGTACCCGGCCGCATCGAGCCAGGTGGCAAGCGTGTGGGCGTCGTCCGACCTGTTCCCGTAGGAGTTCCCGAGGACGCCGACCTGGCTCGACGACCGCCCGGTGATTCCCGTCGACCGGGACGGACAGCAGATGGACGCGTTGGTGAAGAAGTGAGTGAAGCGCACCCACGAGCCTCCGGGGCCGGACATGAGCTTCCGCATCGGCCGGATCTTCCCGGAGCCGGGGTCGTAGTTCAGGGAGGCCCCATCCTGGTCGTGCGTCATGACCACGACGACGTTGAGCCGTTCCTGAGCCTGGGACCTCCCCGCGCCCACGACCACGGCGACGACCAAAGCCAGCCCCCCACGACACTCTGCCCACCGGCGTCCCCTTCCATGGAGTCGAAGGGCTCGATGTTATAGATCAGTCCGTATGGATCGCACGGTTCACGGAGATAAAGGGGAGTTGGGGATTCGGGGGCCGGGAGGGTTGACATGAGACTCCCGGCCTGCGCCGCGCCGGACCCGGGGACTTCCCCGTCGTTATGGTCCACGGCGGGAACTGCCCGGCGGATGCCGCCTTGCTGAGTGATCTGCTATCTTTGGGTCTCTTTTGCAGCGGGGGGCAGTGTCGGTGTCGAGCAGGCTTCTGCATCTAGGGCGCAACCGGGGGGGAAGACGAATCTCGCTCGCATGGCTGGCCCTGGCACTCCTCGCGCTGACGGCAACAGGTGCCGCGGCGGCTCCCGCCGGGTTCTCGGATCCCGCCGACGTCCCTACGGCGCTCGATCTCAAGACCGTGTCCCACGCCGACGAGAGCGGCACGATCGTCTACATCGCCGAAACCTACGAGGGGTTTGCCTCGGGCACCGCCAACTTCAAATGGGACCTCGACACCAACGGGGATGGCCTCATCGACCTCATCGTGACTGCCGAGTTCGACGACGGCGCACTGCGCGGCCGGGTGGAGAACCGCAACGAGGACACCGTCGCAACTGGAGCGGTGTCGCGGCCCGCCGGTCCCTCGGGCAACTCGATCCGCGTGGCGTTCCCGGCATCGGTGCTCGGGAGCGTTGCTTCGTACCAGTACCGGGTGCGAGCGGTGACGGATGAGGACGACGACGGCGAGGACGACCCGGGCGAGGTCGACCTCGCGCCGAACGCCGGCTTCTACCGGCACGTGCTCGGGGCGCCGGCATCGACGCCGGTTCCCTCGGCGGGGACGGCAGCGCCCGGCGCAACCTCGGCGCCCGCCGGAACGCAGGGTGACGCCGCCGGAACGCAGGGGGCGAGCGCTGGGCCGGGAGCGGCGACCACGCCGGCGCCGAGTGCCTCGGTCGAGGCGGCGCGGTCGAGCCGTCAGCCGCCCCAGTCGGGGCAGCAGCCCCAGCAGCAAGAAGGCCCCGGGGAGGCGCTGCCCCGAACGGGTCCCGTGGATCCGGCGCTGGCGCTCCTCGGAATCGGCTGCGTCGTCATGGGCTGGGGGATGACCGCGCTCGCCGCCGGGCATCCCGCCACCGGACACGTCCCCAGCGGACGGCTTCCGCGTCTCCGGCGGGGCTCGCCGGCCGCGCGGCGCGGGCGTCGCTCCATCCGGAGACCCAAGGCCGAAACGCCCACGATCTAATCGCGCCCTCCGGACGCCCGGGGCCTGGTCGCGCCCCCCGAACGGTGGTGGTGGCACGACCGAGAAAGACTCGTGGAGGCATCCTTCCGCTCTCGCCGCGGGCCGCGTACGATGGCTTTCGGGGACTTTGATGGGGCAGGGGGATATCGGTTGGACGAATCGCCCGGTGATTGCGCGGCTCGACGGCGCGGGGAGGGCAGCCAACGCACGAGGGAGCAGCCGGGTCAACATGTAATCGTATGGTGAAGTACGGCGTTTGGATGTGGCGCTCCGACAAGCTGGAAATACACTGCGATCTAGTCAGCGGGGAACGCCGGGGGGACGTCAAAACGTGCCGGTTAAATCCTCTAGAAGGGGCGGCGGGGCATTGATCTCCGAGCGCGCCCCAACGAGTCCGCCCCCCTTCATGCCCGGCGGGGACACCCAGCCTCTTGGCTCGGGTCCCTAGGCCGCTCGCAACGATCGTGGCCCGCCTCGGCGTCGACGAGGTTCTCCCATCGGCGGTGGCGCGCGGACGGGCCAGCTTCCACGTTGCCGCCTGGGCCGGCCACCCAGTCTGCCCCGGCGCACAGCCGGGGCTCCGTGCAGAGACGTAACGAGGAGGTGGCCCGGCATGATGCGGTGGGTCGTCCGCTCGAGCCTCAAGATGCGCCGCCTGGTCGTCGCCGTCGCACTGGGGATCATGGTCCTCGGCGTGGTCCAGCTCGGACAGACACCGGTCGATGTGCTGCCCGAGTTCAGCCCCGTCCAGGTCGAGGTGCAGACCGAGGCGCTCGGGCTGTCCGCGGCTGAGGTGGAGCAGCTGATCACCGTCCCGCTCGAGCAGGACTTGCTGAACGGGGTGGCGTTCCTCGAGCGCATCGAATCCACCTCCCTTCCCGGCCTGTCGTCGGTTGTCATGACGTTCAAGCCGGGCACCGGCCTACTCCAGGCCCGGCAGGTCGTGAACGAGCGCTTGACGCAGGCGGTCGGGGTGGCGGGGCTGCCGAGCGTGGCGAAGCCTCCGCAGATGCTGCAGCCGCTCTCGTCGACCAGCCGGGTGGCGATGATCCGCCTCTCGTCCGAGACGTTGTCGCCCATCGAGACGTCGGTGCTCGCCCGTTGGCTGCTCGTGCCGCGGCTGCTGGGTGTGGACGGAGTGGCGAACGTGTCGATCTGGGGGCAGCGCGAGCGCCAGCTGCAGGTCCAGGTCGACCCCGAGCGGCTGCACGCCAACGGCGTCTCCCTCGGCGAGATCATCGCAACCGCTGGGAACGCGCTCGAAGTCTCGCCGCTCACCTTCCTCGAGGCCTCGAGCCCCGGGACCGGAGGCTTCATCGAGAACCTGAACCAGCGGCTCCAGATCTTCCACGAGCAGACCATCAACACGGCGGACGAGCTCGCGCAGGTCCCTATCGAGGACTCCGAGGGCGGGGCCATGCTGGCCCGGGGCCGCCCGCTCGCGCTCGGCGACGTGGCCACGGTCGTCGAGGATCACCAGCCTCTTATCGGTGATGCGCTCTGCCGTGGGGGGAAGTGCATCCTGCTCGTCGTCGAGAAGTTCCCCGGCGCCAATACGGTCGAGGTGACGCGCAACATCGATGCCGCGCTGGACGCGATGCGCCCGGGGCTTGGGGACGTCCAGCTCGATTCCTCGGTCTATCGTCCTGCGGACTTCACAGAGTGGGCGTTCGCCAACGTGACCCGGACGCTCGCCATCGGTGCCGCTCTGGCGCTGTTCGTGATTGCCGTGTTCCTGCGCAAGTGGCGGAGCATCCTGGTCGCCGTCGCGTCGATCGGCGTGTCGGTGATGGCCGCCGTGCTCGTGCTCCGCGCTCGAGGCACCACCGTCAACCTCATGGCGATGACCGGCTTCATCATGGCCCTCGGGGTCCTCGTCGCCGATGCCGTGGGTGATGCGGGAAGCGTCGGACGCCGAGTCCGCCGGCTGCGCGCGAAGGATCCCGCCACGCCCATTTTGTGGACGGCGGCGGTCGAGGCGACGCTCGAGATGCGGCGGGCCGCAGTCGCCGGCGGCCTGGTGGTGGCCGCAGCGATGATCCCTCTCGTCTTCATGAGCGGCGAGGGCGGGGCCTTCCTGCCCCCGGTCGCCCGCTCGTTCCTGCTGGCCATCGGCGTCTCGATGGTGGTCGCCCTCACCGTCACCCCCGCCCTGTCGGTCCTGCTTCTGGGGAAGGCCCCCGAAGGCGAGCTGCCTGCGACGCAGAGCGGACTGGGGCGCCGGTACGCGGCTTTCGCCGGCCGGGGCCTTGGGAAGACGACCACGGTGGTGCTGGTCGCGGGAGCCATGCTGCTGGCCGCCGTGGCGATGCTGCCGTTCGCCAACCTGTCCCTCCGGCCTTCTTTGGGGGAGCGCGACGTGCTGGTCGACGTCGAGTCGGAGCCGGGGACGTCGCTGCCGAAGATGCGGGATCTCGTGGCTCAGGCGGTCGACGAGCTTGGCGGGCTTCCCGGCGTGCGCATGGTCGCGGCCCACGTGGGGCGGGCGATCCTGTCGGACCAGCGGGTGAACGTGAACTCGGGGCAGATCTGGGTGAGCCTTGCCGGGGATGCGGACCGCGCCGCGGTGGGGCGAATCAAGTCGGTGATGGACCGCTACGAGGGCATCGACGAGACCGTTCGGACGTACGTGGAGGAGCGGGCCTCGGAGGTCCTCGACACCCAGAGCGAGGACGTCGTGGTCCGGGTGTACGGCGAGAATTCCGACATCCGCGGACTCAAGGCCGAAGAGATCCGCCGCCGCATCGCCCGCATCGAGGGCATCGACGAGCCAGAGATCAAGCAGCCGCGCGTCGAGTCCACCGTCGAGGTCGAGGTCAACCTCCAGCAGGCGCAGGCGGTCGGGATCAAGCCGGGGGATGTCCGGCGGACCGCGACGACGCTCATCTCGGGGATCACGGTGGGCAACCTCTTCCAAGACCAGAAGGTGTTCGACGTTGTGGTATGGGGCATCCCCGAAATCCGGCGGAGCGTCGACGACCTGCGCAACCTGCGCATCGAGACCCCGTCGGGCGACATGGTGCGCCTGGGCGACATCGCCGAGGTGCGAATCGCCCCCAACCGCACCGCCATCCGGCACGAATCCGTCTCGAACTACCTCGACGTGACGGCCGGGGTGAAGGGCCGCAACGTTGGCGCGGTGACGGCCGACGTCCAGCGGGCGATCCGCTCGGTCGACTTCCCGCTCGAGCATCACGCCGAAGTGCTCGGGGGCTACGCGATGAAGCAGGAGACGCGGGGCCGCGTGCTGGCGGGAGCCGTGGCGGCCGCTATCACGATCTACCTCATGTTCCAGGCGGCGTTCACGAGCTGGCGGCTGGCCCTGCTGGCCACCGCGGCGTTGCCTGTGGCGCTCACGGGGGGACTTGTGGCGATCGCGATCACCGGACGCACGATCAGCCTTGGGGCGATAGCAGGGCTGCTCGCCCTTCTGGGGCTGAGCGCCCGCCATGTGGTGATGCTGATCCGGCGCTACGAGCAGCTCGAGCGCGGGGGCATGCCGTTCGGACCGGGTCTCGTGGTCCGGGGGACCCAAGACCGGCTGATGCCGATCCTGGCCACAACGGTGGGCATCGGGCTGCTCCAGCTCCCGTTCGCCGTCTCGGGCGGGGCGGGTCTCGATCTGATCCGGCCGATGGCGCTGGTGGTGGCCGGCGGCCTGGTGACTTCGACGTTCGTCAGCCTCGTCCTCGTCCCCGCGCTATACCTCCGCTTCGGGCGGGCGGCCGGCGCCGGCGAGGAGGAGCTGTTCGTGATCCCACTGCCCGAGCTGGATCAGGCGGCGCAGCGACCGGGGGCTGCGATCTCGCCGCCGGAGCCGGCGGGCCCGGTGCCCGGAGGGATCATCGCAAGCGTTGAGCACCCGGCGGACAGCCCCGGCGGGGCGGGATGATCGGGTCGCACGCCCGGAGCTGGGCCGGGGCGACGCTCCTGGCGTTTCTCGCGCTCGCCGGCTGCGCGGCGCGCGTGGAGGAGAAGCACGTCGTCAATGAGCCGTTGACGATCGACAAGGCCGCGGATGGCGGGCTCCAGCTGACGCTCACCGCGCGGGCCGCCGAGCGCATCGGCATCGAAACGGTCACGGTCGAAGAGGCGGGCGGGCGCAGGGTGGTTCCTTCCGGAGCGGTGATCGTCGCCGCCGACGGGAAGCGCTTCGTCTACGTGAATCCCGAGCGCCTGGTGTTCACGCGAGAGCCGGTCGTCGTCGAGGTCGAGAACGAGGGACGCGCTTGGCTCGCCGAGGGGCCACCGGCCGGGACACGCGTGGTGACCTACGGGGCCGCCGAGCTCTTCGGCGCGGAAACGGGGATCAAGTGAGGAAGGTCCCTGTGATAGCAGCTCGCTGCTGCACGCGGTGCGGCGCGCCAGTAGGCGGCGGCCTCCCGAGATCAACATGATGCGCTGGGTTGTCGGGTCCAGCCTGAAGTTCCGCTACATCGTGGTGGCCGCCGCCGCCGCCCTGGTCTTCATCGGCGTCCAGCAGCTGCGCGGCGCGTCGATGGACGTCTTTCCCGAGTTCGCGCAGCCGAAGGTCGAGGTCCAGACCCCGTGCCTCGGCCTGTCCGCCGCCGAGGTGGAATCGCTCGTCACCGTCCCGCTCGAGCAGTCGTTCAGCGGCATCCCGGGTCTCGACACCATCCGGTCGAAATCGGTGGAGCAGCTCTCGCAGATCGAGCTGCTGTTCGACCGGGGAACCGACGTGCTGACCGCCCGCCAGCTCGTGGCGGAGCGGATGGCGAGGGTGGCGCCGACCCTCCCGACGTGGGCCAGCCCGCCGTTCATGATCCAGCCGCTGTCGGCAACGAGCCGCGTGATGAAGATCGGCCTGACGTCGGACGAGCTCTCGCTCATCGACATGTCCATGATCTCCTACTGGAAGATCCGGGCCCGCCTCCTGCGCGTGCCCGGTGTTGCCAACGTTCCAATCTGGGGCGAGCGACTCGAGATGCTGCAGGTGCAGGTCGACCCCCAGCGTCTCGCCGAGCGCGGGGTGACGCTCGAGGAGGCGATGACCACGACCGCCGATGCCCTCGACTCCGGGCTTATGCGGTTCTCCGAGGGGCATCACATCGGCACCGGCGGATGGATCGACACGGAGAACCAACGGCTGACCGTCCGCCACATCCTTCCGATCGTCAAACCCTCGGACCTCGGGCAGGTTCCGGTGAAGACCGGGGCCGACGGGGCCGTCATTCGCCTCGCCGACGTCGCCGACCTCGTCACGGACCACCAGCCGCTGGCCGGCGACGCGGTGATCAACGACGGGCCCGGGTTGATGCTGATCGTCGAGAAGCTGCCGTGGGCGAACACCCTGGAGGTCACGCGAGGGGTCGACGAAGCCCTACGGGAGCTTGGGGCCGGGCTTCCCGGCATCACGATCGATCCAACCATCTTCCGGCCGGCGACGTTCATCGAGACGTCGATCAAGAACCTGCGCGGCGCCCTCATCCTCGGGGCCGTCTTGATGGTCCTGATGCTGTGCGTATTTCTGTGGTCGTGGCGCACCGCTGTCGTGAGCATTGTCGCCATCCCGCTCTCGCTGCTCTCCGCCTTCCTCGTCCTCAAGTGGCGCGGGGCGACCATCAACACGATGGTCCTCGCCGGGTTCGCCATCGCGCTGGGCGACATCGTCGACGACGCCATCATCGACGTCGAGAACGTCGTGCGGCGATTGCGGGCGCACCGGAGAGAGGGGGGAACGAGGTCGACGGCGGGCGTCATCCTCGAGGCCTCGCTCGAGGTCCGCAGCGCCATCGTGTACGCCACGCTCATCGAGGTCGTGGCGGTGGGACCGATCTTCCTCCTCGAGGGCCTCTCGGGGGCGTTCTTCCAACCGCTGGCCCTCGCCTACTCCCTCGCCCTGCTGGCCTCGATGGCGGTTGCGCTCACCGTCACCCCGGCGCTCTCGCTCGTCTTCTTCCGCAGGGAGTCGTCGCTGCGCCAGCGGGAGTCGCCGCTGATCCCGCCGCTGGTGCGCGTCTACGACGCCCTGCTCGGGCGGATCATTGCCCGCCCGCAGTGGGCGTACGGCGGGATGGGGGCCACGGCGATGGCCGGGATCGTCCTCCTGCCCCTGCTCGGCCAGTCGCTGCTTCCGTCGTTCAAGGAGCGTGACTTCCTGATGCACTGGCTCGCCAAACCCGGGACGGGCCAGCCGGAGATGGCGCGGATCGTCTCGCGGGTGAATGAGGAGCTCCTCACGATTCCCGGGGTGCGCAACGCCGGATCGCACATCGGGCAGGCGCTGCTCGCCGACGAGCCGTACGGGATCGACTTTGCCGAGAACTGGATCAGCGTCGACCCCAAGGTCGACTACGACAGGACGGTCGCGAGGGTCCAGGAGACCGTCGACGGGTACCCCGGCGTGTACCGGGACGTGCAGACCTACTTGAAGGAGCGGATCCGCGAGGTCCTCGCGGGGTCCTCGGAGGCGATCACGATCCGCATCTTCGGACCCAAGCTCGATCTGCTCCGGCAGAAGGCCGACGAGGTTCTCGAGATCCTCTCGGGCGTCCCCGGGGTGATCGATCCGCACGCCGAGCACCTGATGGACGTGCCGCAGATCGCGCTCCGGGTCAAGCTCGACGCCGCGAGGCAATACGGCATCAAGCCGGGCGATGTGCGCCGGGCGGCGGCATGGCTGGTGGCGGGGGAGGAGGCGGGCGACATCTTCCGCGGGGGCAAGGCCTACGACGTCCAGTTGTGGAGCAAGCCAAACCTCCGGGAGAGCATCACCGACATCGAGAACCTGCCGCTCGACGTTCCGGGAGGCGGGCAGATCCCGCTGAAGGAGGTCGCCGACGTGCGGATCGTCCCCACCCCGAACGCCATCAAGCACGTCAACCTGGCGCGGAAGATCGACGTCGGCGCCAACATCGACGGCTCCCGCGATCTCGGTTCTATCGTCGCCGACCTCGAACGGCGTCTCGACCGGGTTCAGTGGCCGGCGGAGTTTCACGCCGAGATGCTCGGCGAGTTCACCGAGCGGCAGGCGGCGCAGAGCCGGCTCTTCCTGTGGGCGTTGGGGGCTGCGCTGGGGATCTTCCTCCTGCTGCAGGCCTCGTTCTCCAAGACCCGCCTCGCGGTGCTGTCGTTCGCCACCCTGCCGATGGCCCTTATGGGAGGCGTGGTCACCGCCTTCCTCGGCGACGGCGTGATCTCGCTGGGCGCGCTCGTCGGCTTCCTGACCGTGCTCGGCATTGTGGCGCGCAACGGCATCATGCTCATCAGCCACTACCAGCATCTCGAGAACGTCGAGGGCGTCCCCTTCGGCCCCGAGCTGGTCCGCCAGGGGGCGAGAGAGCGCTTGGTGCCGATCAGCATGACGGTTCTCACCACCGGGCTCGCGCTGGTGCCCCTGATCGTCGCCGGCAACATCCCCGGCCAGGAGATCGAGTACCCGATGGCGGTCGTCATCCTGGGCGGTCTCATCGCTGCCACGCTCATCAACCTCTTCATCGTTCCGTCCCTGTATCTGCGGTTCGCACGCCCGCGGAGCTCGCGGCCGGACGGCACCCCTGGCACTGCGGCCGTCTAGCGCACATTGCTGCTGGTGGTGGTACTGGCCTCCCCCTCGAAAGGGCGAGCCAGCACCCTGTACGGCCGCGCTCGGTAGGGTGGATTCTGACGGTAGAGACGACGGGCAGGACTGAGGGGGTTGAGCGATGGGAGTAACCTCAAACGGGCGGGCTGCGACCTCGGACACGACCACCGCGATGCGTCCTCCATCGACCGCAGCCCACCCGTTGTCGTCACGAGCGATCGGCGCGTCCGCGGATGAGTTGATCCGAGCCTGCGATGTCGTCGAACCGCGCCCGGCCGATCCACCCGTAGCTCCCGACCCCACCGTGGCGGTCGCGTTCTCGGGCGGCGGGTTTCGCGCTACGCTGACCGCGCTCGGCGTCCTGCGGTTCCTCGCCGATGCCGGGCTGCTGGGGCACGTCCGCTACAGCTCGTCGGTCTCCGGGGGGTCGGTTGCCAACGGCCTGTTTGCCTGCCGGTACGAGCGGCTGGCGGCGGCCGGCTTCAGCGGCGATGCCGTCGACGAGCTCGTCGTCGGCCCCTTTGTCCGCCGGATCACGACCCGGTCGCTCACGATGAAGCTGGTCAAGAACCTCTGGAAGGTCGCCGGTCCCATGACCCGAACCGACCTGCTTGCCGACACCTTCGACGAGTGGTTCTTCGACGGCCGGCGCCTCGAGGATCTCTCCCCGGACTGCCGATTCATCTTCAATGCCGCCAATGTCACGACCGGCGTGCGCTTCGGCTTCGAGCGCGATGTGCTCGGCGACTGGGTGATGGGGCGCGCTTCGACCGCGGGCACCGGCTTTCGCGTCGCGCAGGCGGCGGCCGCGTCGGCCGCGGTCCCCGGAGCCTTCGCCACCCTCGTCGTGAAGGGGGTCGACTTCCCGTGTGCGAACGGAAGGGTCGCCAAGCTCCTCGACGGCGGTGCGTACGACAACTCGGGGCTCGAGCCCGTCGACGATCTGGGCGACACGCTTCTCGTGGCGGTGAACGCGGGAGGGTTGTTCCGTACCGGGGCCTACGGAGGCATTCCCATCATCCGCGACCTCCAGCGATCGAGCACGCTCCTGTACCGTCAGTCGACCGGCCTGCGGCGCCGGGAGATGGTCGAGCGGTTCCGGGCATGGGAGCAGGCGCACAAGGCCGGAGGGCCCGCGCCGGAGTGGGGACGCCGGGGCGTGCTTTTCGGGCTTGCGACAACCTTCGAGGGGGCGCTCAGCCCGCCGGATGAGTGGCTGGAGGGCCGCCCCGAGCACCCCGAGTGGCGCGACCAGCTGGCGAACTTCAAGACCTCGTTCGCGCGCTTTCCTTCGCAGATCGCCAACCGGCTGATCTACCGAGGATGGTGGCTGACGGGGGCTACCCTGTCGTCGTTCCATCGGGAGGTGCTCCCGGCCGCGCTCCCGATGTGGCGCGAGCTTGCGTGACGTGAGACGCACCCCCGGCAAGCGACCGAGCCAGAAGCCGGCGAAGCCGGGCTTGCCCAAGATGCAGCCCAAGCTGCGCATGTTCGCCAACGCAAGCGCGGAGGTGAGCGTCGTCCGGGCGGAGCACGCCTCCTCCCTTGCTGTGCCCTCGGAGCAGCGGCGCGGCATCGATCGGGTGCGCGGAGACAATGCCATCCCGGAACGCAGAAAGCAGCTTGCGGGCGGGGCAGCTCGGGGACGGCTGCGCGCCCCGTCCAATGCGATGGCGCACGTGTTCATCGAGCTGCGGGCGCACGAGCGCACCGGGGAGCGTGCGAAGTCGACCGACGACGCGCGCGACGGGGATGGCCGCTTGCCCGGAGAATCGGCGCGCCGAGGAAACCTCGTCGCCGCGACCGTCAAGCTCAGCGAGATCGCGGATCTCGCATCCCGCTCCGAGGTCGTTTCCGTCCAGCTCGGTGACCCGCTGACCCGACCGACGCCCGTGGTCGCCGCGCCGGCCGTCCCGCGGCCGCCCCTCTCGCTGCGACGGTTCGGCAACCCCCGCCTTCATCACCAGGGCAGGGGAGTGCTCATCGGGATCATCGACGTCGAGGGCTTCGACTTTGCCCACCCGGACTTCTGCGATGGGGGCCAGACCCGCTTCCTTGCCATCTGGGACCAGGGCGGCACCACGCGGCCTCCGCCGCAGGGCGACGGTCCCGGGAAGTTCTGCTACGGGTCTGAGTTTCTCCGCGAGCATCTCCAGCGAGCCATCGACGAGTCGGAGAAGGTCGGGCTTCCCCCCTACGAGCTCGAGCCACAGTCGCAGATGGAGCCGGGCTCGCACGGGACGCATGTCGCCAGCATCGTCGCCGGGAAGAGGGGCGTGTGCCCGAAGGCGGAGATCGCCGCCGTCCTGATCTCGCTTCCCAAGGAGGACATGGACCCCCGCAAGACCTTCTACGACTCCACCCGGGTCATCCACGCCGTCGAGTACCTTCTCCAACTCGCCGACGATCGGAAGATGCCCATCTCGATCAACATCAGCCTCGGGACCAACGGTCACGCCCACGACGCAACCAGCCCGGCAAGCAGGTGGATCGATGGCGCACTCTCGGTCCCCGGCCGCTGCGTCTGCGTGGCCGCCGGAAACGCAGGACAGGAGATGCCGGCGTTCGAGGGCGACATCGGCTACATGATGGGCCGGATCCACACGAGCGGACGCCTGGCGGCCCGGGAGCTCTATACCGACGTGGAGTGGGTCGTCGTCGGCAACGGTGTGGTCGACGTCTCCGAGAACGAGCTGGAGATCTGGTATGGCGCCGCCGACCGCTTCGCGGTCTCGATCAAGCCGCCCGGCGGGCGGTGGATCGGCCCCGTCGAACCGCAGCAGTTCAAGGAGAACTACCAGCTCCCCGACGGCAGCTTCGTGAGCATCTACAACGAGCTCTACCATCCCGCCAACGGCAGCAACGTCATCGGCATCTATCTGAGCCCCTACCTCTCTCGGTGGGGAGTGGTTGGCGTGCAGGCGGGGGATTGGGTGGTGCGGCTCCACGCCCGCGAGGTTCGCGACGGCCGCTTCGACGGATGGATCGAGCGGGACGACCCGCGTCGCCGCGGCAAGGTCGGCGACAGGGAGACCTGGAGTTTCCCGTCGTTCTTCTCCGAGCGCTCACTGGTCGACGAGTCCACCGTCAGCTCGCTCGCCTGCGGCCACCATGTGATCTCGGTATCCAATCTCGACGAGGCCGCCGAGCGAATCGCGGCGACGAGCAGCCAGGGGCCCACCCGGGACGGTCGCCCGAAGCCCGAGGTGGCCGCCGCCGGCACGCGCATCGTGGCCGCGAGGGGGTTCGACGAGCGGGACGCCTGGATGTCGATGTCGGGGACAAGCATGGCGAGTCCGCTCGTCGCCGGGGTCGCCGGCCTCATGCTGGCCACCAATCGCACCCTCACCGCCGCCCAGGTCTCCGGCATCATCCAGCGCACCGCCAGGCCGCTGGCCGGCTACGACTTCACCTGGCGCAACGATGCCGGATTCGGAGTGATCAATCCGGGCGCGTGCCTGGACGAGGCGGCGAAGGCGAACGACCGGTGGGACGTGACCAAATGAAGCTGACCTTCTTGCCGGCGGACAAGGGCGACTGCTTCCTGGTGACGGGCGCCGACCGTGCCCACCTGCTCGTCGACGGCGGGATGCGCGCCTCCTATCGCGATCACGCCGGACCCGAGCTGGCGAAGCTTGTTCGGCGGGGCGAGCAGCTCGACCGCGTCTGCGTCACTCACATCGACGAGGACCACATCGCCGGCGTCATCCAGCTGCTCGACGACACCGTCGCCTGGCGCGTGCACGACTTCCAGCTCGCGGGAGGAAACCGAAATCACGATGCCCCGGAAACCGCGCGCCCGCCGGCCGTGGGGGGGATCTGGCACAACGGCTTTGCCGAGCAGCTTGGGGAGCGACTCGATCGCGACATCCCCATGCTCGAGACGGTGGCAACCGTGTACGCAGGGGGCGAGACCGGACGAAACCGCGAGCTCGCGCATCGTCACCGCGACCTTGCCACCGGAGTCGCCGACGGCATTCGCCTGAGCCGGCGGATCGGCGACCGGCAGTTGAAGATCTCGCTCAATCCCGAATTCAGCCACAAGGCGATGGTCGTCCGGCCGCAACCTCCAAACCTGCGGGTTGGGGGGTTGAAGGTGACCCTGGTCGCACCCTTCGAAGAGGACCTGAAGAACCTTCAGAAGGAGTGGAACACCTGGCTGCGCGAGAACAGGAGAGCGCTCGCCGACATCAGGCGCCAGGCCGCGGAGGACGAGCGACGGCTGCGCGGCAACGATGCGGAGCGTCTGGTGCAGGCGGCCCGCGCGCAGGCCGACACCCTCGGCCGGCGGACGAAGGTGACCGCTCCCAACCTCGCGTCACTGATGCTGCTCGTCGAGGAGGGGAATAAGACCGCGCTGCTCACCGCCGACGGGCACCACGCCGACGTACTGCGCGGCCTGGATCGGGCAGGCCAGCTCCCGGGCGGGATTGCCCACGTGAACGTGCTGAAGATCATGCATCACGGATCGGAGCACAACATCGACGCCGAGTTCTGCCGCAGGGTGATCGCAGACCAGTACGTGTTCTGCGCCAACGGAGCGCACAACAACCCCGACCTGCGTGTAGTGGAAGCGGTCATCGCGTCGCGCCTGGGCCCCCATGGCACCCGCCGCCCCCACCCGGAGGCGGACCGTCCCTTCAAGGTCTGGTTCAACGCCAGTTCGGCCACGACGGACGGGAGGGAGGCGGCGCACATGCGCGAGGTCGAGAAGCTGGTGCAGCGGCTGGCCGACGGGCGCCAGGCGAACGGAAGGATGCAGGTCGAATTCAGGAAGGTGGCGTCGGGGGGACTGACGGTCTCCCCCTGAGCTGAGCGACGGTTTGGAAGGAGGAGCAGGATGGGCAACGACCAATACCCGAAGATGTGCTTCGACCGGGTGGTTCCGGAGGAGTACGCGCCCGCCAGACACACGCTGGAGCGGGCGCTGGCGACCACGTCCGGCGGGGCCATGACTGCTCGGGACCCGTCGCAGCCTCCCATCGCTCAGCTCGCGCTCCCGGTGCTCAAGATGTGGGAGAACGGCGTCGCGCTCAAGTGCCGCTTCCTCGACGGCAGCGCCAAGCAGCGCAAGCGCGTCGAGGAGAAGGCGCACATGTGGGAGGACCACGCTTCGATCACCTTCAAGTTCGTCCGCTCGGGTGACGCGCATGTCCGCATCTCGTTCTCCGCCGATCCGGGCTCGTGGTCGGCGCTCGGAACCGACGCCCTGATCGAGCGGTACTTTCCGCGCTACCAGCCCACGATGAATTACGGATGGCTGGAGGA
This sequence comes from Actinomycetota bacterium, assembly GCA_050693875.1. GTDB lineage: Bacteria > Actinomycetota > CADDZG01 > JAHWKV01 > JBOGWP01 > JBOGWP01. The sequence continues at coordinate 2,671 of JBOGWP010000144.1, read as the reverse complement.
CGACACCCCGGACGACGAGTACGAGCGGGTGGTCGTCCACGAATTCGGCCATGCCCTCGGATGCATTCACGAGCATCAGAACCCCAAGGCCCAGCTCAAATGGAATCGCGCCGAGGTGCTCCGGGTGTTTTCGGGACCTCCGAACTTCTGGGACCGGGCCACGATCGAGCACAACATCCTGGAGAGGTACGACAAGGAGCAGACGAACGCGAGCAAGTTCGACCGCGACTCGATCATGCTCTACGAGTTCCCGGCCCCCCTGTTCACCGACGGGAAGGGGACGCAGTCCAACCGGCACCTGTCGATTCAGGACAAGTCGTTCATCGCGAAGATGTACCCGAAATCGGGGCGGGAGACGGGTGGTGGAGGTCGTCGTAAGCGGTGACGAGGTCCGTGTAGGCCCACGCTTCTCGGTCGCCTTTCAACGCACGCTGCGCATCCCCGAGGATGGCAAGGAGTACCCCCTGCCGCCGGGCCTCGGGCGCCTGCCGGTCCATCGCGTGGGGGACTTCCGGGGCCGGTTGCCGTCTCGGTGGGCGGACGATGAGCTCTTCATCCCTCTGTATCAGCGCGAGGCGCTCTGGCTTGCGTTCGACGGGGCATGGTGGAAGCCCAACGCCGTCCAGGTGGGGGTCGGCGGGGTCAATGCGGTGTCGGGGACCGGCTGGGGCGAGGAGCTGGTCCCGTCGCCCCAGAACTACCTCGTGTGTCCGGATCAGCCCTGGCTCGACGGGATCAACGCCGGGGACGGGTTCGTCCGTCAGTTCGTCGCCGTGCCGCTGGGGGAGGGGCGGACGGTCGAAGGGCAGGTGACCGGGAGGGAGGAGCGAGGGGGCATCCAGCTTCGGGTCTTCGAGCCCCGGCCGGGCCGGTTCCCCGACGAGCCGCCGACGCAAGGCCAGGATGCCGGCGCGGCGGGGATGCCACAGCGATCGGCGTCGCTCGGGTTGGGGGCCGGCGGTCGCATCCGCCAGCGCATCTATCCCGACCCCTACGGCGTGGAGGCGTGGGACCCGGCAGCCGCCGAGGTCGCGTGCCACATCCTCAACGCCGACGAGTATCTCGGTGCGACGGGACGACGCCCGCCGCCCAGCCCCATCACGGCGGAGACCTATGCCGAGTGGGGGCTTCCCTGGTTCGACCTCTACGACGAGGGGGTTGGGGACGTGCCCGGCCCCGAAGCGCTGTCGGGGCTGGAGCCGGCCGGCGCGGACGAGGCCGATCCTTCGGTAGCGGTCGACCCCGAGCACGTGCGGAAGATTCGCCGATCGGGGGAGTGAGGGCTCAGCGGCACGTCGGAGTTCGGCGTCGGCCGCCGAAGCTAGCTGAGAGCCGACAGGACATCGTTCCGCACCACACGACAGCACATCGTTCCGGCCGTCAGGGTCGCAAACGAAAGGGCATCGTTCCGCACGCACCACACGACAGCACATCGTTCCGGCCGTCAGGGTCGCAAACGAAAGGGCATCGTTCCTCCCTGAGCTTTTCTAGCGATCCCTCCCAGGGATTTGCTCATCGGAGTGCTGCCAGACTCCCTTCTTGCTTCCCCGTGATCGAGTCCGAAGGGGGGAGCTGCGTGGCGAGCGAGGAGGAGACAGCGCGCCGACAGGCGGTGGTGAGGGTGCTTCAGGGGGAGCCGGCCGGCAAGGTTGCCGCAGATTTCGGTAGGACTGATCGCTGGGTGAGGAAGTGGGTCGCTCGCTACGATCCGGCGGACGAGGGCTGGGCCCTGGATCGGGCCCGGGCTCCCGTCACCGTGGCAAATCGGATTCCATCCGAGACCGAGCGAGTTGTGCTCGAGATCCGGGACCGCCTCATGGCCAATCCCTGGGCCCAGGCGGGCTCGGGAGCCATCGCCTGGGAGATGACCAGACTCGGGCTCGAGCCTCCGCAGAGCCGGACCATCGAACGGATCCTCGCCAGGGCCAAGGTGACCAAGCGCCGGGCGCGCCCCGAGCGCTACGTCCCCAAGGGGACCCCCTACCCGGCGGGGCCGGTCCTCCTCGGCCCCAACGCCTGGCAGGAGGTGGATCTGGTGGGCCCGAGGGTATCTGGAGGGGGCGCTTGCCTTCTACGCCCTCAACGCCGTCGACGTTGGCCGCAGGAGGGTTGCGATCGAGATCCTGGCCTCGAAGGAAGAGAGGCAGATCGCCTCGGGGCTGGTGGCCATTTGGAGCCGGCTGGGCATCCCCGGAGGAATCAAGCTTGACAACGGCCAGACCTTTCAGGGGCAGGGTGGTCACCTGGCCCTCCCCGTCCGCCTCGCCCTCACCCAAGGCGTGCGGGTGCGTTTCATCCCCTTCTCCGAACCGTGGAGGAACGGCGTCATCGAGCATTTCAACGACGTCTTCGACAAGCGGCTGTTCCGCACGCAGCGCTTCTGTGATCTGGATCATCTGAAGGAGCAAGCGAGGATCTTCGAGGCATTCCACAACACCCACCACCGCTACTCGGCCCTGAAGGGAGTGACCCCCGATGAGTGGCAGCAACGACAGCGATTCAGCCCTCGACTGCTTGATCCCGAGCTCACCATCCCGACGGAGCTTCCCCGCCGTGGGCAGGTGGAGTTCGTCCGCCTCATTCGCTCAGATCGCATCCTGAAGGTCCTCGACGCCAAGATCACCATGCCCGAGGAGCTGATCCACCGCTACGTCACCGCGATCCTGCACCT